>CANCOC010000058.1 GCA_947379755.1 Alcaligenaceae bacterium
CATACGGATGTGGTACCTGTCGATGGTCAGGCGTGGGATACCAATCCTTTTCAGGCGCACATCGCTGATGGCAAAATCTACGGACGTGGCGCGGTCGACATGAAAGGTTTCATTGCAGCAACGCTCGCGATGATGCCTGCCTATATGGCGAGCGATCTTAAGCAGCCCCTGCATCTGGCCCTGACCTATGACGAGGAAACTGGCTGCATTGGTGTGCAGACACTCATTCGCGATCTCGCTTCGGTCAATATCCGTCCGGCTGGCTGTTTTGTTGGTGAGCCCACGCGCATGCAGGTGATGACCGGGCACAAGGGTATGCGCGTGACGCGATGCAATGTGCGCGGTCTCGAAGCGCATTCCTCCATGGTGCCCGAGGCGGTAAACGCGATTGAATATGCAGGCCGGCTCATCGAAAAAATCCGCACGATGTCCTTGCAGCTCAGGGAGGAGGGACCGTTTGATCCCGTATTCAAGATTGCGCATACGACGATGCAAACTGGCTTGATCAAGGGTGGGGCTGCGCCCAATATCGTTGCGAAAGACTGTGAATTTGTGTTTGATTGCCGGACGCTGCCTCAGAGTAATTCAGACGAACTGATCAATCAGATTCAGGCGTACGCTGAAAAACTCAAGCAAGAAATGCGCAAAATCCATGCGCAGTCTGACATCACATTTGAAACGATTGCCAATGCTGCTCCGCTTGATACGGCCGATGATTCGCCGATCGCATACCTTGGAAAGGCGCTGGCGCGCAATAATTTGCTGGGTCGTGTGTCTTTTGCAACGGATGGTGGCTGGCTGCACCAGGCTGGCATTCCCTGTATCGTGGTCGGCCCTGGCGACATCGAAGTCGCCCATAAGCCAAACGAATTCATTGAGATCAGTCAGATTGAGGAGTGCCTGGGCTTTCTCGATCGCCTGCGCGAACGGATGACCCAGGAAGTATTGCTGGGGTCATCAGGCGCTTGAGGTTTCGTCTGCAGCCAGCTGTCGCAAGGCGTTTGCAAAAGCTTCGGCAGGTTGTGCGCCTTGCAGCAGATATTTGTCATTGAAAATCAGTGATGGCACCGAAGTGATGCCCATCTTTGCATACATGGCCTGACGCTCTCGGACTTCTTTTGTGAAGGTGTCGGCAGACAAAATTTCCTGCGCGCGCACAGGATCGAGTCCGGCGCGCTGGACAGCCTCAATTAGGTTGTTTTGATCATCCAGGCTCACGGCCAAAGTGAAATAGGTGCCGAGGAGTTCTTTCTTCAGGCGATACTGCGCGGCAAGACCGCACTCCTCGCCCGCCCAGTGCAGCAGGCGATGTGCATCAAAGGTGTTGTAGACATGTTTGCGGCCTTCTGGATGAAACGGGAAGCCGACCTCGGCTGCACGGTCTCGGATGTTGGCCTGATTGATGCGGATCTGTGCTTCGGGCATGCCATATTTTTGTGTCAGATGTTCGATAACATCCTGGCCGCCAGGCGGCATGTCAGGATTGAGTTCGAACGGCTGAAAATGTATTTCGACATTCACTTCATCCGCGACATTTCTGATGGCTTGTTCAAGCGAACCCAGACCAACTGCACACCAGGGGCAGGCAATATCAGAGACGTAATCGATTTTGATTGTTTTTTTCATGATTGATTTGTTTGGATGTGTAACAAATGGGCGCAACAGCTTGAACTGAAGTAATTGTATGTTCAAAATTTGGTATTCAACGATATTAAAGGATCGCGATGCCAGGATTTGATACATTGAAATACGTTCTTGAGCTTGAGCATGCCGGGGTGCCACGCGCTCAGGCTGAAGGCCATGCCCGTGCCTTCGCAGCCGTTCACGTTCACAATCAGGATCAGATGGCAACCAAACACGACATTGCAAACATGGCAACCAAGGACGACATTGCAAATATGGCGACCAAGGATGACATCGCAAACATGGCAACCAAGGATGACATTGCAAACATGGCGACCAAGGATGACATTGCAAACATGGCAACCAAGGACGACATCGCAAACATGGCGACCAAGGATGACATTGCAAATATGGCAACCAAGGACGACATCGCCAATATGGCGACCAAGCAGGATATTGCTGAGATTCAAAAAGACATCGCACGTCTGGACTGCGCGGTCCATAGCCTGGTGACCAGTATGGGCTGGATGAAATGGATTGGTACAGGTACCATCACCATCTGCTTTTTTTGCGCTGCGGCATGCTTTGAAATGCTCAAGCGTGTTTCGCCTGCCCTTTAATTTCTTTAAAGGGCCCCAGGTTCGAGGATTTATGTAAGCATCGGATCATGTTTTTCAATAATTCACTGGTCAAAGTTCAAGCCGGGTTTTAAATTCGGATGGATAACGATTAAACATAATATTTGAGACAACATGAATCGACGCAAACTTCTGGGTGGCTCTGTTCTGACCGGACTTGGTTTTTCCATTCCACTGGTCCGTGCAGCCGAGCCTCAGTTATTGCCGGCTGCAATCAGCCCCGAAATGGAAACCCTGTCGCGCTATATGAGTCAAGCCGGCACACATTCCCTGCCTGAAGAGGTCGTGGAACAAGCAAAATTTCATATTATTGATACGCTGGCTGCCATCATTTCCGGCTCGCAGCTGCTACCGGGGCAGGCGGCTTTCAAATATATTGCCATGCACGGTGGAAAAGGTGACCGGACCATTGCGGCGTCCGCACTGACAGCCGGTGCAGTGGATGCCGCACTGGCAAACGGCGTGATGGGACATTCTGACGAAACAGACGATTCCCATGGACGTTCTAGATCACATCCAGGATGCGCAGTGATTCCGGCGGCACTGGCTGCGGGTGAAGAGTTCGGCATCGATGGCAAAGGTTTTTTACACGCCGTCACGCTAGGCTACGATGTGGGGACACGCGTTCTCATGGCTATGGGTGGCCCGGCCTTCAGTTATGAAAGTCATAAAAGTTCACATAGCATTGCAGGCGTATTCGGTGCAGCAGCGGCTGCGGCCAGCACTGCCAGACTCAGCCCGCAACAAATGCGCTGGGTACTGGATTACACCGCACAGCAATCTTCAGGTATTGCCGCCTGGGGACGTGATGTCGACCATATAGAAAAAGCATTTGTGTTTGGAGGCATGCCCGCGCGCAGCGGCGTGACCTCGGCTTTGCTTGTGCAATCCGGCTGGACAGGAATTGGCGATATTTTTTCAGGTGCAGATAATTTCTTTATGGCCTATGCACCCAACGCCAAGCCATCAGAATTAATCGACAAACTGGGTGAGCGCTATGAGATCGCACTGACGGATATCAAGAAATGGACGGTCGGCTCACCCATCCAGGGTCCGCTTGATGCGGTAGAGGCCATTCGAAAACGCCATCCCTTTGACAAGGATCAGGTCAGGCACGTCGCCGCCCGTCTGGGTGGGGCAGCTGCCAGGGTCGTTAATAACCGTGATATCCCTGATATCTGCCTGCAACACATGATGGCCATCATGCTGATTGATGGGACGGTTTCCTTTCAAGCTGCGCACGACTTGCCACGCATGAAGGATCTGGAGGTCCTGAAGCAGCGCGCAAAGGTCGAGCTGGTTAATGACGAAGCCTTAAGCAAGCTTTTACCGGTGCGTGTGGCAATTGTCGACATTACACTCAATGACGGCACTGTTTTATCGGAGCGCGTCACTGCGGTGCGTGGCACGCCTCGTAATCCGATGACCAAAACTGAAGTGATCGATAAATGCCGTGATTTGATTGCACCCGTGCTGGGTACCCAAAAATCGGCACGGCTGATTGAGACGGTTTTTAATATCGAAGCCGTCTCAAATATTCGCGAAATCAGGAGCCTGTTGCAAACGTCCTGAGCGTGATCCTCTCGCCGTTTACCAGGAGCTTTCAGTTTCTGGGGTGGCTGACACGTGGTGGATGCTCAGGTCGGCTCCGGCGTGCTCTTCTTCCTGACTCAGTCGCAGCCCCATCGTGATTTTTAGCAGGCCATACACGGCAAAGCCACCTGTAAGTGCAATTGCAATCCCAAGGCCTGTCCCGAGAAATTGCGCACCCAGGCTGACGCCTCCCATGCCACCTAAGGCTTTCTGGCCAAAGATTCCCGCTGCAATACCGCCCCAGACACCGCACAGGCCATGCAGCGGCCAGACGCCCAGCACATCGTCGATCTTCCAGCGATTTTGCTCAAGGGTAAATACAATGACAAACAAGGCGCCGGCAACGAGGCCCACGAACAAGGCACCCATGGGGTGCATCAGGTCAGAGCCGGCACAAACCGCGACCAGACCAGCCAGTGGTCCGTTATAACTAAAGCCCGCATCATTTTTGCCAAAATACCAGCCCGACAAAGTGCCGCCGACCATTGCCATCAGTGAGTTCATTGCGACCAGACCACTCATCTTATCTATAGTCTGTGCGCTCATGACGTTAAAACCAAACCAACCAACAGTCAGGATCCAGGCACCGAGCGCGAGGAAAGGCACGCTTGAAGGAGGGTGGGCAGCCATTCGCCCATCTTTGCGATAACGCCCCATGCGCGCACCGAGCAGCAAGATGGCGGGCAGGGCAATCCAGCCACCCATCGCATGCACGACAACCGAGCCTGCAAAGTCGTGGAATTCTTCGCCGGTGACCGCCTTGATCCAGGTCTGGATACCCCAGGGATGTGTGGGGTTCCAGACGATCCCCTCAAACAGAGGGTAGACCAGGCCGACCAGCAGGAAGGTCGCAAGCAGTTGTGGATTGAATTTTGAACGTTCGGCAATGCCGCCTGAAATGATTGCGGGAATCGCTGCGGCAAAGGTCAGGAGAAAAAAGAATTTGACGAGTTCAAAACCGCTTTTCTGTGAAAGCACCTCTGCGCTTGACCAGAAGTCCGTCCCATAGGCGATTGTGTAGCCAATAAAGAAGTAGGCAATCGTTGAAACTGAAAAATCCACCAGAATTTTGACCAGCGCGTTGACCTGATTTTTTTCTCTGACGGTGCCAAGTTCAAGAAACGCAAAGCCTGCATGCATCGCCAGAATCATGATCGCGCCGAGTAGGATAAAAAGCGCGTCAACACCTGTTTTCATATTTTCCACTGCAGCCTCAAATTGTTCGATTGCACCAAATGGGTGTGCTATGCACCACAACAGCGTGTCTGTGCACCAAAATGTAACAGCGCATCTTAGCCCAAAAACCGTGCATAATTAATAACGCGTTATATAACAAACGGTTGCGAGGCAATCAAGGGACAAATCAGCATGGCAAAGTATCAAATTGCAACGATTGAGGGTGATGGCATTGGTCCTGAAGTCTGTCGGGCGGCTGTCAAGGTGCTACAAGAAGCTTGCGGTCTGGACATGCTTGCTTTTAATGACTTTCCAGGGGGGGCTGCGCATTATGTGAAGTCTGGGGCAGTACTGCCCGAGGACACTTTTAATGCTTGCAAGCAATCCCATGCCATTTTGCACGGAGCGGCAGGGCTCCCGGAAGTCACCTATCCTGACGGGACTGAGGTCGGTAATGATCTGCATCTGCAACTGCGCTTCAAGCTTGATCTCTATGCAAACGTGCGTCCCATCCGTTTGTATCAGGGTGATTTCTCTCCTCTGAAAAACCGTACAGCCGGTGAAATTGATTACATCATTATTCGTGAAAACACCGAAGGCCTCTATGCCAGCCGGGGTGCGGGTGTTCTGTTACGGGGTGAGGTGGCGACAGATACGCTGGTCATGACGCGTAAGGGCGTTGAGCGCGTGGCAAAATTTGCTTTTGAGTTGTCACGCAAACGTCATGGCGCGCCAGCCGACGGCAAACGCAGGGTGACCGTGTGTGACAAGGCCAATATTCTGCGCAGTTATGCTTTTTTCAGAGCGGTCTGCACCGATGTTGCGCAGGGCTACCCGGACATCGAACTTGACTACGCGTACGCCGACGCCATTACGGTGCATCTGATCAAGCGACCTGATTTTTATGATGTGATCGTGGCTGAAAACATGTTTGGCGATGTGATTTCGGACCTGGGAGCTGCAACCGTCGGTGGGATGGGCATTGCCCCCTCTGGTGAGCTGGGTGACCATAACGGACTGTTTCAGGGGGCGCATGGCTCGGCACCTGATATTACAGGCCTGAACGTGGCCAGCCCACTCGCAACAATCCTGTCAGGGGCCCTGATGCTGCGCTGGCTGGCGGATCGTCATGCCGACCAGGCGTTGCTTGATGCCGCGCAGCGTATTGAAACTTCTGTTGAAAAAACCCTGGCTCAAGGCCGCGCCATTCCGCGCGATCTGGGGGGCATGGCTTCATGCACGGAAGTGACGGCAGAGATTTGCCGGAATCTTTAAACAGGTACGCAAGATAGGTGTTATTCGCTCCTTTGACCGGTATTTGTCCACAAAAGACCAGATTCTGATTGCAAGAGCCTGTTATTGATAAGGGTAAACCAGACTTATGTGGGTTTACCCTTTAAACTCATCCAATTGACTGATCCGTTTAGGAATTTCCAGATGTTTGAAGTAGCGTGCAGTGCTGATCAGGCGAACACTTCGCCTGAATTGAAACATTCTTCCTTTTATTCCAGAATCGCGATCAGCTCCCTTCTTGGTCTGCTATGTATGACGACGGTGATGGCACAGGATGCTGCGCCTAAGCCGCAGGGTATGCCTGTTTCGGTCATTGAGGCGAGCGCAACAACGTTACCTAATATTCTCGAAGTCACTGCCCAGGCAGAAGGCGCCAAAGAAACGGAAGTGCGTGCCCGTGTGGGCGGGATTCTGCTCAAGCGCCTGTACGAAGAAGGGGCGCCTGTTAAAGAAGGACAGCCACTTTTCCAGATTGATCCCGAGCCCTATAAGAATGCTGTGGATGAATCCCTGGCACGTGCCAAGCAGACGGCACGCGAAGCCGCGCGACTGAAACTTTTGTTTGGTCAGCAGGCTGTGAGCCGCAAAGAGTTTGATGATGCGGTGTCCGCAAATGAAATCGCACAGGCGAATCTCAAGACCGCACAACTGAATCTCAAGTGGACAACAGTCACCGCACCGATGAAAGGTATCAGTGGACGCGCTCAGCGCTCCGAAGGCAATCTGATTACAACAACGACCGATGGCAGCCTGCTGACTTCGATCTATCAAGTCAATCCGATCTGGGTACGTTTCGGACTCTCCAGCAGCGACACCTCGAAGTTGCCGGGTGGTCGTCTCGATCCGGCGCAACCCACAATCGTGGAAGTATTTTTGCCAGATGGAAAGTTATTTGCACAGAAAGGCAAACTGAACTTTTTATCAACCTTTATTGATCCAAAGCTTGGCACGCAGCAGTTGCGTGCAGAGTTTGCTAATCCTGCGAATGAAATTCTGCCGGGACAGTTCTTAAAAATACGTATCACAACCGGCAAGCAGGAAAATGTTTTCCTGGTTCCCCAGGCTGCCGTCATTCAATCTGAAAGAGGCTTTATGGTCTGGACGCTGGATGCAGACAACAAGGTGGTACCTACGCCGCTCCAGATGGGAAGCTGGGTCGGTAAAAACTGGGTCGTGCTTTCTGGTCTGAAGCCAGGTGCGCGCGTAGTCGTGAACAACATCATCAAGATTCGGCCGGGTGCGCTTGTCTCTCCAACGGTCGTGCCGCTCGAGCCGGTTGCACCTGCTGAAGCAAAAAATACTGAAAAAAAATCCGACACTAAGGATGCTCGATGAGTTTATCCAGCTTCTTTATTAGCCGACCAATTTTTTCGTCGGTGATTTCGATCACGATTGTCATTGCTGGTCTGATGGCTGTGCGCGGGCTGCCGATCGCGCAATACCCCGAAATTGCACCGCCTACGGTCATTATTTCTGCCAACTATCCGGGTGCTTCGACCGAGACGCTGACACGAACCGTCGCAGGACCGATTGAGGAACAGTTGGCAGGTGTCGAAAACTTGCTGTATTTCAATTCCACTGCAGCCTCAAACGGGCAGTTGACTATTACCGCGACCTTTGAGGTCGGCACCAACGTCGATATCGCGACGGTCAACGTCAATAATCGAGTCAAGATTGCAGAGCCGCGCTTGCCTGACATCGTCCGTCAGTATGGCGTGACGGCACAAAAACGCTCGAACGATATTTTGCTGGTGGCGGCGATTACTTCGCCCTCTGGTGAGTTCTCTTCACTGTATTTGTCCAATTACGCGCTGATTAACGTTCTGGACGAACTCAAACGCTTGCCTGGTGTGGGTGATGCGCAAATCTTTGGTGCCAAAGATTATTCGATGCGAGTCTGGCTTCAGCCGGACAAGATGGCGCAACTGGGTGTGACTGCGACGGATGTTGCTAACGCCGTCGCGACGCAAAACAAACAGAACGTCGCCGGCAAGGTCGGCCAGGAACCTGCTCCGCAGGGACAGCAACTGGTCTACACCGTCACTGCAAAAGGTCGTTTGCAGACCCCCGAACAGTTCGGTGATATCGTGATCCGGTCTGCCGGACCCGCTGGCGTTCTGCGCTTGAAAGATATTGCCCGGGTCGAGCTGGATGCCGCCAATTATGATGCGAATACAACGCTGCTCGGACAGCCGGTCGCGACAGTGGGTATTTTTTTGCAGTCGGGTGCGAATGCGCTGGCAGTCGCCACAGGTGTGCGCAAGACCATGGAGGAGATCAAGAAAAAGTTTCCTCCCGGCATGGATTATGTCGTACCGTTTGACACGACTAAATTTGTCGATGCCTCCATCACCGAAGTCGTCTTAACGCTGGCCGAGGCAATGGTTCTGGTTGGACTGGTCGTATTCCTGTTCCTGCAAAACTGGCGTGCAACACTGATTCCTTTGATTGCAGTGCCGGTCTCTCTGGTTGGAACATTCGCCGGACTCTGGTTGTTCGGCTTCTCGATCAACACACTGACGCTCTTTGCGATGGTGCTGGCCATTGGTATCGTGGTCGATGATGCGATTGTCGTGCTCGAAAACGTTGAGCGGTTGATGGCAGAGCGCAAGCTGCCACCTAAAGAAGCTGCCTATGAGGCGATGCGTGAGGTGTCTGGTGCGGTCGTCGCAATTGTTCTGGTGCTGGCTGCCGTATTCGTGCCCGTTGCCTTTCTGGGTGGGATCGCAGGCAAGCTTTATCAGCAGTTTGCAGTCACTGTCGCGCTGGCCGTTACCTTGTCCGGAATCGTGGCATTGACACTGACTCCGGCCCTGTGTGCAGTGCTGCTCAAGCCTACTCATACCGAGCCTAAAGCGTTCAGATGGTTTAACCGTGCTTTTGGTTCGCTCACGGAACGCTATGGCAACGTCGTGAATAAGACCTTACATCACCGGGTCATCGGGACCTCGGTGTTTGCCGCAGTGATTGTGGGCTGCGTGGTGCTTTTCAAAATGGTACCCGGCGGCTTTGTTCCTGCAGAGGATCAGGGGTATCTGATCAGTGCGCTGATCCTGCCTGATGGTGCGAGCTTGCAACGTACACAAAAAACCGGCGAAGCCTTTCAAGAAGCCGTTGTGAAAGATCCCGCGGTAGACAGAGTGTTTGTGATCGCCGGTAATGACATTATTGGTGGCGGTGTCAAGACCAATGCGGGAACCATTTTTATCCCTCTGAAAGACTGGGATGAGCGCACGTCCAGTGCAGAGGATCTTGCCAAGAAGTTCTCGGGTGTCGGAATGGGCTTTCCTGATGGTATGGCACTTGTGTTTAACCCGCCTCCTATCAGAGGCTTGGGTTCTGCAGGCGGCTTCGAGTTTTACATTCAGTCAAAAGGTGAACCTTCGCCTGCAAAACTCGCTGAAGTGGTCTCAAACTTTATGGACACCCTTAAAAAGCGTCCTGAGCTCACGGGTATCAATACGTTTTTCCGACCCACTGCGCCTCAGCTCTTCATCGAAGTGGATGAAGCCAAGGCACTTTCCCTTGGAATCCCTGTTGCGGATGTTTACCTGAGTTTGCAAGCGACGATGGGTACGCTGTATGTCAATGACTTTAACGTCAGTGGCCGAACATACCGTGTGCAGTTGCAGGCAGACGCACAGTTTCGATCCAGGCCCGAAGATCTCGGACAGATTTTTGTCCGGGCAGATAACGGCAGCATGGTCCCTGTATCGACGTTAATCACTGTCACGCCGACTGTCGGGCCAGAGCAGCTTGAGCGGTTCAATGGCTTTCTCTCCGCCAAGGTCCTGGGTAGCGCCGCAGGAGGGATCAGCTCTGGTGATGCAATCAACATTGTGCAACAGATTGCCCGCGAAACATTACCGCCTTCTTATGAGCTAGCCTGGTCAGGCCAGGCTTATCAGCAAATCCGCACGGGTACGACTTCAGGTGTGGCATTTGTGTTTGGTTTGATCATGGTGTTTCTGATTCTTGCGGCACAATATGAACGCTGGTCTCTGCCACTGGCTGTTTTGCTGGCTGTGCCCTTTGCCATCCTTGGTGCCCTGGTGTCAGTCCTGGTGCGTGGCATGCCCAATGATATTTACTTTCAGATTGGCCTCGTTGTGCTTGTGGGGTTGTCAGCCAAGAATGCGATTCTGATTATTGAATTTGCTGCGCAAAAACAAAAGCAGGGATTTAGCAGTATCGATTCGGCACTGATGGCAGCAAAGCAGCGCTTCAGGCCGATCGTGATGACTTCACTTGCCTTTATTCTTGGTGTCTTCCCGCTGGTGATTGCTTCCGGTGCAGGTGCTGCAGCACGTCGTTCAATGGGAACGGGTGTGTTTGGTGGCATGCTGGCCTCTACTTTTATCGCAACGATTTTTGTACCAATGTTTTTTACGTGGTTGTCGCGCGATAAAAAGCATAGTGACCCGGTCAAGCCCGCGCATGGGGATTCTCAGGACGTCGCCTCAGGCAATGGGGAAAAATCATGATGAATATAACTGCACCCACCGTATCTCGTTACGTACCGATTCGTGCACTGGTTGCCCTGATGATCACTGTCGGGCTGGCAGGCTGTACGCTTGGACCGGATTATGTACGTCCTGACCTCACTCTGCCAGACGCTTATCTTCCGCCCACGGCAAGTCAGGCACCGTTTGCAAACATTCAGACCCAGGAGTCAGTCAAAACTGACTGGTGGACCTTATTTAAGGACCCCCTGCTGAACGATCTGATGCAAACGGCCCTGGTGAATAATGCCGATGTGCAGATCGCGCAGGCTCGTCTGGCTCAGGCGCAAGCTCTTGCCAGGCAGGCGGGTGCAGCGCTCTATCCAACGTTGAATGTCACTGGCGGACTGACGCGTGCTTCTTCGGGTACTGTTGCAACGACTTCGGGCGTTGCAGTGTCAGCCAATACTTCGCAGCTGGGGTTGACGACATCTTACGAGCTTGATGTCTGGGGCCGTGTGCGCCGTAATATTGAATCGGCCACTTCTTTGGTTACGGCCAGTGCCTACGACCAAGTCAGCGTGGCGCTGACGATGGAAGGGCTGGTTGCGAATACGTATTTGCGCCTGCGCGGACTCGATGCCCAGCTTGTGGTGCTGCAGGACTCGATCGTCACGCGCAAAAATTCATTACGTGTTGCACAGGCAAAATTCGATGGTGGCCTGATCTCGCCGATTGATGTGAGTCAGGCAACTGCCGCGCTAGCCAGTGCGCAGGCATTCGCCTCTGAACAGTCGCGCACGCGCGGTATTGTGCAGAATCAACTTAGTATTCTGACTGGAAAGCTGGATCTGGTGATCGAACCTCAGGATGTGCGGACATTGCCCATCCCGCCTGTTCCTCCGGTTGGTCTGCCTTCGACCATTTTGGAAAACAGGCCCGATGTCAATCGTGCCGAGCAAGAACTCAAAGCCTCGAACGCAAGAATTGGTGTGGCAACCGCCGGGTTGTTTCCAACGCTTTCTCTGACGGGTCTGTTTGGTGCGCAAAGTGTGGACTTCAGTTCTTTCCTGACAGGACAGAGTTCGGTCTGGTCCGCTGGTATCGGTCTGCTGGCACCGGTATTTTCTGGTGGCTTGTTACAAGGCAGACTTGATTTTGCCAACGCGCAACAGCAAGAGCTGCTCGGTAATTATGTCAAGGTTGTTCGTGGTGCCTTCGGTGAAGTCAGCGATGCCCTGGTCTCTGTCAGGCAAACACTCCAGACCGAAGATTATCTTGCAGTTCAGGTTCAGGCGGCAAATAAGGCACAAAGTCTCGCAGTATTACGTTACGAGGCTGGGTATGTGGATTTTTTGAGTGTGCTTGAATCCCAGCGGTCTGCCAACGATGCCAGTCTGGCTTTTGTCATTAATCGGGCGCTCAGGTTGCAGGCCAGTGTGGATTTGTTCAAAGCTCTGGGCGGTGGCTGGACGGTGCCGCCTGATTCAGTTGCGGTTGATACGACTCAGACAGGCAAATAAAAATGATCGGCTGATCTGTATAGGCATGGACGCATGCCGATCGATCAGGCCGGTTTGAAGATCCATAACAGGAGCCAGATGGCTCCTGTTGCAATTAAGCCCCACCAGATGATGAGCGTTGTTCTTGAACGGGATAATTTTCCACTTTGCAGAATCGTGCGTGTCACAAAGTCTCTGGAAGGATGCCCGGTCAGATAGGCATACGCTACCCATATTGCAAGTCCCAAGAGTGAAAGTTTGAAGGTGGTTGCAAGCATTTTAATTAAATGAATTTGGCTACGGCGCGTGAATGGGCGACTTCGCCATTCACATATTTTTCCTGATTACTTTCTATTTCATCCAGGTCATACAGGTAGTTCACCATCAGTCCTGCTGATTCGCGGAGTCCTTTTTTGGAAAGATCCGCTGCCCAGTTAATACGGTTCAGTTTTGCGCCATTGCCCAGATGGAATTTGGCAACCGGGCTGCCTCCGCGTTGCGTGGAGTAGTAAATCAGATAGATTGCACACAAGGTTTTGAGTGCCTCATGCTCTGTTTCAGCGCAAGTGCCCGGCGTCCACCCATCTGTAATACGCTGCGACCATGTGCGACCTTTCAAACTGATGGTTTGCATCGCTTTTTCGTAATGGCCAGCAATCACCGGATGCTGTTCAAGCACGGACAGATCTGCGCCACGTGTCATCCACTCCACAAATCCTGGAATGGGCGACAGTGTGACAAAGGTCTTCAGAGATGGAAATTCTGCTTTGAGATGGTCTGCTACGCGTTTGATCAGAAAATTGCCGAGCGACACACCACGCAGGCCTGGTTCGCAATTACTGATCGAATAAAAGCAGGCAACTTTGAATTTTGAACCCTCTACAGTCGGTGATTTTTTATCAACCAGAGGACCAATCGAACCTGGAATATCAGCTAGCAGCGCGACTTCAACAAATATCAGTGGCTCATCGGGGAGCTGTGGATGAAAGAACGCAAAACAGCGGCGATCAGGCTGGAGGCGACGGCGCAGATCATCCCAGCCATCAATTGCGTGAACAGCTTCGTGGTGAATGATTTTTTCGAGGACATGCGCGGGAGAGCGCCAGTCCACCTGGTGCATCTTCAGGAATCCCGGGTTGAACCAGGAAGACAGCAAATGACGGATGTCGTAGTCGAGGGCGGCAAGCTCAGGGCGTTTATCGAGGAGCTTTAAAAGCTCCCGGCGCATTGTCACAACCGCTTTAGTGCCACCTGTTGCACGATTGATCCTGCGCAGTAACTCTTGTCTGGGTGATTCGGACGCTTTGGTCAGTGTAATCAGGTTCTGGGCAGTTGGTTTGTCGGCGTAGGCTTGCGCTGCAGTCAGCATTTCCTTTGGATCAGGATTGTATTTTTCAGCAAGCGTGGTGTAGAACACCGTTCGGCTTGCCTCATCCAGAAGCTGGTATTGCTGAATCACATCCTGAGCCATGCTCGAGCTGTTGGATTCGCCACGCTCGGACATCAGGCGTTTAATTGACAGATGCGTTTTGGACAAATGCCTTGACTGAACAATTTTTCCTAACAAGGTCATGCCGCACTCCATGTGTTCATACTGATTGGTCTGTTATTCGAACTCATCATAAGGCGAATTGCATCTTTAAAGACAAAAATCCTTGATCTCTTGCAATACGCGTCCTGGATGTTCTCTTTGAGGAAAGTGTCCTGCACCTTCAATCAAGACTCTCTTATAAATATCTGAAAAAAAGCGCTCTTTGTCGGCTGACATGTCCGGATGGCTACAAGTATCTGCTGCGCCATGCATCACCAGAGTCGGGGTGGCGATGACCGGTGCCGGATTCAGGCGTGCATCATCAATAGCCGATTCGGCAAAACTTTCGGCATGGCCCCAGCGCTGGCGATAGGAGTGCAATACGATATCGGCCCAGTCCGGATTTTCAAAGGCGCGGGCCGTTTCGTTGAAGTCTTCTTCGGTGTACCAGCCTGTTGGAGACCAGGTATCCCACATCATCTTTGCAAAGCCCTTTGCATCGGTGCGTACTGCATGTTCGCCACGCGCAGTGGCCATAAACCAGTGATACCAGTAGCTGCGTGTCTGCGCATAGGTCAGTGTCTGATTCGGGTCGTTTGTGCCATATCCGACTGAGAGCATGACCAGATGAGAGGCGATCCCGGGTTTTAAACCCACTGCGTTGGCGACCGCGCGTGCGCCCCAGTCGTGTCCGACCAGAATTGGTTGTTCAAGTCTGAGTGCATCAATGAAGTCCAGCATGTCACGTCCCAGGGCTGCGAGCTGGCCACTGCGGGGTGTTTGTGCTGAGAGAAAACGCGTCCCGGCAAAGCCACGCAGTGCCGGGGCGACTACACGGAGTCCGCACTCTGACAGGCCCTGGGCGACACCGTTCCAGGTGATGGGGGCGTCTGGCCAGCCATGTGTCAGTACGACCGTATGCTTGCCTTGAGGGTTCCATTGCAGATACTCAATGCTCAGGAGTGGAGTTTGAATATTGTGAAGGGTAGGGGATGTCATGTCATTGCGTCCTCAGATAGTGGTCTTGCACACAACAGGCTTTGCGTCATTTACGAAAAGTTAACGTAAGCGCGGGCTTTGGGGAAGTCGTATTCCGGGCTATGCTTGTCCGGTTCAATTTACGGCTGTTCATTTTTATGCTGATTTCCCGATCTTTTACGGAACTGATGTTTTATCGTGTTTCACTCACGCTAAGTTATCAGATTCTTGCTGTCACGGTCGGTTGGCATATTTATGTCATTACAAAAGATCCGATTTCCCTGGGCTTGATTGGTCTGGCCGAGGTTGTGCCATATTTTTGCAGTGCTTTGTTTGCTGGCCATGCTGTTGATGTGATGTCCAAACGACGCATTGCCATCATGGGCTGTGCGATTCATGCATTGATCGCGACCCTGATGGTCGCTGTGACCCTGGATGCCCTGGCCGCCACCCGGGTGCAGACCGAGTGGTTCATTTACCTGGGAATGGGTCTGGCGGGCTTGGCCCGGGCTTTTTTACGCCCAACCTATCAAGTGCTTTTTGCACAAGTCCTCAAGCGTGAAGAGTTCGTAAGGGGTTCGGCGATCGGGACCGTGGTTTTTCAGGTTGCACAAGTGGCAGGGCCTGCTCTGGGAGGCGCACTGATCGCCTGGACTGGCTTGACCTCTGCCTACGTGGCCTCGGGTGTCTTTGCCTTGACGGGTATTTTCTCTTTAATGTTGTTGCATATTCGCCAGGAGCCCCCTCATCAATCAGCGGGCTCCATGTGGTCAGGTATTGTGCAGGGCTTGCATTTTGTTTTTACCAAACAAATCATGCTTGCGGCGATGGCGCTTGATATGTTTGCCGTGCTGTTTGGCGGGGCAGTCTCCATGCTGCCAGCGTTTATCGATGAGGTATTAAAAGGAAGCCCGGAAAATCTCGGTATCCTGCGGGCAGCGCCTGCACTGGGTTCCGCTTTGATCGGACTCTGGCTGGCGCGTGCACCAATTGAACATCATGCCGGTCGATACATGCTGGCTGCAGTGGCTGGTTTTGGCTTGACTGCCATTGCCTTTGGTCTGTCCACCAGTTTGTGGTTCGCCGCAGCCTGTTTATTGCTTTCAGGCGTGTTTGATGGCATCTCTGTGGTGTTGCGTTCGACCATCTTTCAGTTGATCACGCCCGATCATATGCGGGGTCGCATCTCGGCGATCAATGGTATTTTTATTGGTTCATCCAACGAGATTGGTGCCTTGGAGTCGGGTCTGGCAGCCAGCCTGATGGGTCTGAGTGCGTCGATTGTTTTTGGCGGGGGGATGACCCTGCTGGTGGTCATTGTCTGCTGGATAGCAGCCCCTCAGCTACGCAATCTGAACCTCAGGCATCTACACGAAAAAAATGCCTGAGATGCTATGCGACGCGAGTGTTATTCACCACCACGTGGCACGCCAAAAATTTCTTCATCGGAGGGCATTGGGGGAAGTTCAGGCTTCTTAAAGCCCTCCCAACCTCCACCGAGTGCTTTGACCAGGGCAACGTTGGCAAGAAACTGGCTGCCATGAAGCTGCCACTTTGTGCGTAAAGCGGTTAGTTGAGTCTGTTGGATCAGTGCCAGAGTCTGGGCATTATCCAGACCTTCGCGATAGCGTATAAAACTGATCTTCAGAGCCTTGCCATAGTTCAGCACACCATTATCCTGCTTGATGCGGGCACGTTCGTATTGTTGCAGGTTGCTCATGGCATCCTGCGTTTCCTGAATCGCTACCAGAATCGACTGCTTATAGTTTGCAACAGTGCCGGCATAACCAGCCTTCGCAAAACGATAGTTTGCACTGGTGCGTCCGGCATCAAAAACAGTTTGAGTGGCGGTCAGCCCGATCGCCCAGATGAGCGATGGGGTATTGAACAAGGTGGTCACACCTGTCGAGTCAGAACCAAAAAACGCAGGGGCAACCAGCAAGGATGGAAAAAAAGCTGCCTTGGCAACACCAATCTGCGCATTCGCCGCCATCATTGCACGCTCAGCTGCAGCCACATCCGGGCGGCGCTGGAGTAACTCTGAGGGCAGAGCGACCGGGAAGGCGGGTAGTGCTGCAGGCAGGCGACCGGGTGCAATACTGAAGTTTGCAGCAGGAACGCCAGTCAGCGTGGCCAGCAGATTCTCCTGCGCATTACGCTGTGCTTTCAGAATTTCAAGTTGTGCGCCGCTGGTTTCAGTCAGTGCGGTTTGCTGTGAAAGTTCTGTACGGCCTGCTGCACCTTCTGTGTAGCGTATCTGAAAGAGACCACGAAGCTTTTCCTGCAAACCAACGACAATGTTGAGCACGCGAATTTCTTCGTCATATTGCCGTAGCAAGAAGTAAGCCGAAGCAACTTGTGCGCTGAGCAGGAGCCGGACGTTTTGCGTGTCGGCGGCAGCTTGTTCCGCAGAGCTGCGTGCAGCTTCTACATCACGTCGTACTTTTCCAAGCCAGTCGATTTCATAGGTCATCGTGGCAATAGGCCGGAACTCGTTTTGTACTGTCTGCGAGTTAATGGTGTCGTAAGTCGTGCCTGGTCTGTTTGCAGAGGTCAGTGAGCGCGTGCCGGCCACTCCTGCGGAAATGGTGGGTAACAATGCCGCACCACGTGCTTCACTCTGCGCAATGGCCTGATCGAGCCTGGCAATGGATGATTGAAGGGTAAAGTTGCCATCCAGAGTTTTTGCAACCAGATCATCAAGCGTCGGATCGCCAAAGGCTGTCCACCATTGATCCTTTGGTGCCTCATCAGCAGGTAACGCAGGCTTCCAGAGCGCGGGATCTGCACCAGGTGTCGTTTTCCAGTTTTCTGGCATATCGAATGCTGGGCGTTCATAATCCGGGCCAATGGGCGTGCAGCCCGCACAGGCAAGTGCAATCAGGCAAAAGGCAAGCTTGCTTTTCATGAGCCACGCTTGGCTGCTGGAGCCGCTGGGGTTTCGATCACGACGGGTTGGCCGGCTGCAACGGAATCAGGTGGATTCAGGATAATCTGGTCATTTTCTGTGACACCACTGCGGACCTCGACCATGGTGCCATAGTCAATGCCAAGGGTGACCTTGTTCTTGACGACTTTTCCATCCACGACCGCAGCGACGTAGGGGCCACCTGCACCAAAGATAAGAGTGTTAGTTGGCAGGAGCAGTGACTTGCTTACGTCAATTTTCAATGCCGCTTCGATGTAGGTGCCAGGCATCAATTTGTTATTGGGATTCGGTACTTCAATATCGACTTGAAGCGTACGAGTGTTGGTGTCGATTGCACCTGCTGTTCGGGCAATGCGCCCTTTATATGGCTTGTCCGGTGCGCTGTTCTCGAACAGTTCGACATCTTGTCCCACGCGGACTTGTGCGGCCCGGTCCTGGGGCACATAGACATACACGTGTAATTTATCCGTGCGAGCCATCGAAAACAGTGTTTGTGCCGTACCTGTGTTGCCCGAGTTGACCAGGTCCCCGACGTTGATATTGCGCCGTGTCACTGTGCCATCAAAGGGCGCAACGATGGTTCCAAAACTCAGCTGATCACGCAATCGCTTAAGGATGGCCTCAATTTGTCTGTATATACCGGTTTTTTCATCGAGTTCCTGCTGGGAGACGGCATCTTCTGCGCGCAGTCGTGTCCAGCGCTGGTATACGGTTTTGGCAAGTTCAAAGTTTGCACTCGCCTCTTCGACCTGTTTACTGACTTCGGGGATGTCCAGGATTGCAAGTGTTTCACCTTTTTTTGCGGTGTCGCCGATATCCTTGAACCATTGTTTCACGTAGCCGTTCACGCGTGAGTAAATCTGAGCTTCATTGATGCCGAGCATTGTGCCTGGCAGCACCAGTTTGCCCGCATTAGGGGTTTTGCTCGCCATGGTGGGGCTGGTGACGAGCACATGGAGCATGACATTTTTTTCTGCGCGCGCGGCTAGCACATCGCCATAAGACCAGCGGGTGAATAATGTTTTACCCAGACCAAACAGCATCAGGAGCAGCAGCACAAGAACAATGTTGCGCGTCATACGCACGACCTTTGAGCGGCTCTGATCGTTGTCCGGACCATGCAGGTGAAACTCAGGATTGCCCTGATGAGCGTGGCGTTGTTCGGTCATGTTGAAGCTTCCCTGTGTGCACTGCGTATTGCGAGCCATCGATGGAACGATGCAAAGACAACTGGTACAAATAGAACGGTCGAAATGGTTGCAAAGAGCAGGCCACCAATCACGGCGCGACCAAGCGGTGCGTTTTGCTCAGAGCCCTCACCAATGCCGATTGCCATCGGGATCATGCCGATGATCATCGCTAACGCGGTCATCAGCACTGGTCGCAGACGTGTTGAGCCCGCCTCGAGTGCGGCCGAGAGAGGTGGTAATCCATCCTTGAGACGCTGCCTGGCGAAGGAAACCACCAGCACGCTGTTTGCGGTGGCAACCCCCATGGTCATGATGGCTCCCGTCAGTGCTGGCACGCTCAGGTTGGTGCCGGTGAGAATCAGCATCCAGGCAATCCCGGCCAGTGCTGCGATCAGCGCCGCCACAATGATGAAGGGATCCAGCCATGACTGGAAGTTCACCACAATGAGCAGATAGACAAGAATGATCGCGCCAATCAGACCGATACCCAGTCCGATATAGGAGTTTTGCATGGTCTCGACCTGACCGCGCATGACGATCCGGCTGCCGCGCGGTAATTCACTTTTTGCAGCATCCATCACAACCTGGATATCTTTTGCGACGGAGGCCAGGTCGCGACCCCGTACGTTGGCGTAAATGTCGATCGAAGGCTGGATGTTGTAGCGCGTCAGGATGGCGTACTCCACCGTTGGCGAAGCCGTGATGAGGTTGCCGAGCAATTGCGGGCCCTTGCCGGTTGTCGCGTTGACCGCTGCTGAGGCTGCGGACGCTGCGGCATTTGCGGGGCCGACAGGTAAACGCAACAGGTCATCGAGCGAGTCAATCTTTGACTGAGGCGCCTGCACCTGGATCGTGTAGTTGATACTGTTGGCAGGGTTGAGCCAGAAGGAGGGCGAGGTCTGTGCGCTGCCTGAGAGCGGCAGCAATACGTTTTGCGCCAGGTCTTGCGGTGTCAGGCCGATGCCCTGCATGCGGGTACGATCCATTTTCATTGCGATCGAGGGCGTGTCCAAACGCTGGTGAATATGTACGTCTGCGGCACCCTGGATGGCAGCAATCCGTGTGACAAGCTTGCCGGCCAGTTGCTGATTGGCAGGATAGTTGGCACCTACGATCTGTACATCAATGGCAGAAGGAATGCCGAAGTTCAGAATTTGCGTCACGATATCGGCAGGCTGGAAAAAGAATTCGACTCCAGGGAAGTTCTTGCGCAGTTCCGGAGTGAGTGCCTCGATATATTCTTCGCTAGGCCTGTGGCCGTGCTTGAGCGAAATCAGAATATCCGTATCAAATGAGCCAATGGTTCCCGAACTGCTGTAGGACAGGTTGATGCCACTGTTTGGCAGGCCCACGTTATCCAGGATGTCGCCGAGGTCTTTTTCAGGAATCACTTTACGGATCAGATCCTCGACTTCATCGGCAATCACTGCCGTTTTTTCGACACGGGTGCCGCTCGGCGCACGCATATGTAGTTTGATCTGGCCTGTGTCTACGCTTGGAAACAGGTCGCGGCCCAGCAGAAAGAATATGCCGCAGGACAAGATACAAAAAGTGAGAAATCCCGCCACAAATTGTTTTCGATGTGTCAGTAAGTAACTGAGCAACAGCACATAATGGGTCCGGAATTTTTCAAAGTGGTGGTTGAACCGTTCGTGGACATTGAAAATCCATTTGGTCACGCGCCCGGGTTCACCAGGATTCTTGAGCAGCAACAAGGCCATGGTGGGAACGAGCGTGCGCGACAGCACATAAGAGGCCAGCATGGCAAAAATCACGGCTTCGGCCAACGGCACAAACAAGTAGCGTGCAACTCCACCAAGGAAGAACATCGGCACAAACACAATACAGATACAAAGTGTGGATACAAACGCGGGGACAGCGATTTCGCCAGCACCATCCATAATGGACTCATAGAGTCCTTTACCCATATGCAAATGACGTTCGATGTTTTCAATCGTGACCGTCGCATCATCAACCAGAATCCCAACCGCCAGCGCGAG
>CANCOC010000059.1 GCA_947379755.1 Alcaligenaceae bacterium
AGCCCATTTGTAACTGTAGTAACCAGCACCATAGCCACCCGCAAACAAGTGCGAAAAACTATGCGGAAAGCGATGCCATGAAGGTGGACGCATCACAGCGACTTCATCACGAACCTGATCGAGTTGCGTTAAGACTTCGGCTATTGACAAACCTTTGTCACGGCTGTGCAGCAGGATGTCAAACAGCGAAAACTCGATCTGACGTACTGTTTGCATGCCGCTCTGGAAATTACGCGCAGCTGTCATCCGGTCATACAAATCACGTGGCAAAGGTTCACCCGTATCAACGTGTGCGGTGAGTTGCTGAAGGACAGACCACTCCCAGCAAAAATTTTCCATAAACTGCGAAGGTAGCTCAATAGCATCCCATTCGACAGCTGCAAAGGCCGCTGCGCCTGGTTCGTCGACTTCGGAAAGAAGGCCGTGCAGGGCATGACCACTTTCGTGAAAGAGCGTGATGACATCGTCGTGAGTCAGCAGTGCAGGCCGGGCACCCTGAGGGCGGGCAAAGTTGCAGGTCAGATAAATAACCGGAGTCTGAATGCCTTGCTCCCCCAGATGACGCCGACTGCGTTCACTATCGACCCATGCTCCGCCTTGCTTGCCTTCGCGTGAATAGAGATCCATCATGAGATGGCCCAGAGCCTGACCCGTTGCACTGACCACTTTAAAGGCACGAACGTCCGTATGCCAGCCACGCACCTCGCAGGCTTCGAGTGTCACGTTGAACAGGGTTTTTATGACTGCAAATAAGCCACTCAGGACGCGAGGTTCGGTAAAGTACTGTTTGACTTCGTCTTCTGAGTAAGCATAGCGAGCCTCGCGCAGTTTTTCACCGCAGTAGGCGACATCCCAGGGCTGTAAATCAATGATGCCCAGTTCATCTTTTGCAAAAGCTTTGAGTTCAGCGAGATCGCGTTCAGCAAAGGGTTTGGCGCGCGCTGCAAGCTGACGCAAAAAACTGACGACTTCTTCTGAACTATCAGCCATACGTGTTTCGAGACGCATGGCGGCAAAGTGTTCAAAGCCGAGGAGTTGTGATTCTTCGGCGCGCAGAGAGAGGGCTTGTTCGATCAAACTCGAGTTATCAAAATTCTCATCACCATGTTCTGATGCAACGGTTGCGTAGGCACGATAAAGTGTGTGACGCAGATCCCTGTCGTGAGCATATTGCATGACCGGCAGGTAACACGGCATTTTCAGTGATAATTTCCACTGATTGCCGCCAGCAACTTGAATGGCGCTCAACACATCTTCTGGTACGCCATCCAGGCGCTTGACATCGTCAATCACAAGTGACCAGCTGTCTACGGCATCCAGTACGTTTTCTGAAAACTTTTGCGAAACCTGTGACTGTTTTTCAGACAGTGCCGCATAACGTGTACGATCTTCTCCCATCAGTTCCACGCCACTTAGTCGAAAATTTCGCAAGGCGAGGTCAACAATGCGTTTACGTGTGGGTGACCAGCTTTCAAACGCCGAGGTGTTTTTTAAGCGCTGGTATTGCTTGTATAAGCCTTCATGCAAACCAATCCAGGTTGAAAACTCACTGATCGGGCCAAGCATCGCATTGTAGGCATCACGCAAAGCCTGAGTGTTCACAACAGCATTCAGGTTGCCTGCGATGGACCAGGCCCGCCACAGGGGCTCGCAGGCAGCATCAAGCGGTGTAACAACGGCTTCCCACGTAGCCGGCAATTCCGGGTTTGCTGCTGCATCAACGGCAAGGCGTGCATGCTGCATCAACTTCTCAATAGCAGGAGCGATATGTTCAGGCGTGATCGCAGCATAATCAACCAGTTGATCCATTGGTGCGAGCAGGGGGTTTGCGTATTCCGGCATGGTATTCCTTTGGGGCTGGCACAGGCCAGCATCAGATCAATGTTTCGAGGCTGAAAACATTGACAGCGTACTTTTAACTAGATGGCTGCTGTCGCCAGGATTGCAACCCTTCCGGTTGCAATGTTAATGTTTGACAAGCAAAAAACCCAACAGACTTAAAATGCTAGATAGATGCCTGTTGCACACGCTCGGCTGCTTCTATCGTGTTGACAAGCAGCATTGCAATGGTCATCGGCCCGACACCGCCGGGTACGGGCGTAATGGCAGAGGCAACCTCGCGGGCACTCTCAAAATCCACATCGCCACATAGCTTGCCTTCTGGAGTGCGGTTAATCCCGACATCAATGACCACTGCGCCAGGTTTGAGCATGCTGCCGTTGACTGTACGGGGCTTGCCCGTAGCAACCACTACGATGTCAGCGTGACGGGTATGCCAGGCCAAGTCACGCGTTTTTGAATTGCAGATTGTGACCGTTGCACCGGCACTTTGCAATAGCATGGCCATGGGTTTGCCGACGATATTGCTGGCCCCGACTATGACTGCGACTGCGCCGCGTACAGGTATTTTTTCTGCTTCAAGCATTTTCATTACACCGTATGGTGTACATGGCCTGAAGAGTGGTTTACCCGTCATGAGCAGACCGGCGTTGCTGATGTGAAAGCCATCCACATCCTTCGCTGCGGCAATCGTTTCGATGACTAGATGTGCGTCGATATGTGCAGGCAGGGGGAGCTGAACAAGTATGCCGTGAATCTTCGAATCTGCATTGAGCGTCTTGATGCGGTCAAGTAAGGCTTCCTGGGTCATGGTTTCAGGATAGGATTCGAGTACCGAATGCAAACCTGCCTTCTGGCAGGCCGCAACCTTGTTGCGCACGTAGACTTGCGATGCCGGGTCACTGCCAACAACAATGACGGCTAGGCCAGGCTGAATACCTTTGGCGCTCAGCGCTGCTGCGCGCAGAGCAACATCCTCACGAATTTTTGCAGCCAGTGCAACGCCGTCGATGATACGTGCCGTCATGCATTCACCTCGGATTTGGCCAGTGCGACTTTCATCAAGTCGGCGACCGTTGTGACCTGAAGCTTTTCCATAATGTTGGCGCGATGCGCTTCGACGGTTTTGATGCTGATACCGAGATCGTCTGCGATCTGTTTGTTCAGGCGTCCGGCCACGATGCGTTCGAGGACTTGTTGTTCGCGCGACGTCAGGCGAGCCAGCATGGCGTCATGTGAACGCTGAGCCTGCGCCTGGGTGAGGCGCTGGTTTGCTTGCTCAAACATGCGTGTAACAATTTCACGCAAATCTGTTTCATTAAAAGGCTTTTCGAGAAAATCGATTGCGCCTTTTTTCATCGTCGTGACTGCCATCGGCACATCACCATGACCTGTGATGAATACAATGGGCATGGTTGATTTGCGAACAATCAATTGTTCTTGCAGCTCGAGTCCGCTCATGCCAGGCATGCGCACATCCACAATCAGAACGCCCGGATGTTGTTCGTCATACTCTCCCAGAAAGCTTTCGCCGCTGGGATATGCGCGCACACGATAGCCATTGGCTTCGAGGAGCCAACGCAGCGAGTCGCGAACGGCTTCGTCGTCATCCACAATATAAACGGTACTGGCGATCTGGGGTGTGTTCAAGCTGGTAACTCCTCGGACTGAATGTGCTGTTGTGCCGCACGAGCGTCGGCACAAGGCAGTGTAAACCGGAAGATCGTACCGCCTTCCGGATTGCTCGCGGCCCAAAGGCGACCGTGATGGGATTCAATAATGGTGCGACAGATATTAAGCCCCATTCCAAGTCCTTCAGTTTTTGTACTGAAAAAAGGCTCGAATAGTCGCTCCGGGTCAGTCAGGCCATGTCCACGATCCATGACACAGACTTCTATCTGATCGTCATGTTGTGTCACGCTAACGATCAGATTGCCAACTTCGCTCTGATCCATGGATTCCAGACCGTTTTTAAGGAGGTTGAGCAGTACCTGTTCGATCAAAATTGGATCAGCCATGACATCAGGCAAGGACTCTGGAATCTGACGCTCAATCACGATCTGGCGTTTGCGTGCGTGGATTTCAGCCAGGCTAATGGCGTTTTCGATGACAGTATCAATCTGGATGGACTGGCGACGTGGTTCACTACGTTTAACGAAATCGCGAATTCTGCTGATGATCTTGCCTGCTCGCTGGGCTTGCGATGCTGCTTTTTCGAGGGCTGGAAGCAACATGTTCATGTCGGTATGTCCAGCCTTGACCATCGCAACCGCACCCATGCTGTAGTTTGTGATGGCCGTCAGGGGTTGATTGAGTTCGTGTGCCAGCGAAGACGCCATTTCGCCCATGGTTGTCAGGCGGCTGGTAATCTGGATTTTTTCCTGCTGTATGCGTGAGGTTTCCTCGTGGTGACGGCGCTCTGTGATGTCGCGTGCGACCTGCAGGCGCACACGTCTTCCATCGGTCCAGGCAAGCATCCTGTGCTGGACTTCGAACCAGCGTTGCACAGAGGTCGAAAAAATCTCGACTGACTCATCCGTGTAGCGCCCCCGGCGTCCTGCGAGTAATTCATCGTGGCCGTTGGTCTGTGAACCAAAAAATCGGCGATAAGTCCGGTTGGCAAACAAGAGTTCCAAACCGTCATTAGTATCGGCCGTGACAGAAATCGCGTCATCCAGCCCCTCTAACACTGTCATAAATCGTTCGTGTGCAGCAGTCAGCGCTTCACGGATGCGCTTAGGTTCGGTAATGTCTGTCATTGAGGTCATCCAGCCAATCTGGGTGCCATTTGGGTCACGCAAGGGCGATAC
This sequence comes from Alcaligenaceae bacterium, assembly GCA_947379755.1. Taxonomy (GTDB): domain Bacteria; phylum Pseudomonadota; class Gammaproteobacteria; order Burkholderiales; family Burkholderiaceae_B; genus Zwartia. Next base: position 4,650 of record CANCOC010000059.1, read on the forward strand.
ATACATGCGGGCATTAAAGCGTGAGCCATCCCGGCGCTGCGCCTCGAGTTCAAGGCCACTGCTTGGTGTCTTGCCAGTCAGTACGTTGTCCAGTGTTTGCTGGTGAGACTCGTGGCGTCCAGGTACCCAGTAAGGAAAGGGCGGCAAACGGCCAATCAGATCTGCTTCGTTCCAGCCAATCATCCGGCAAAATGCTGGATTGACATATGCGATTCGTCCCTCAAGGTCGAGTACCCGCATGCCTGTTGACATGGAGTTTTCCATGGCGCGCCTGAACCCCGTCTCGGCAACCAGCGCGGCCTCTGCCTCGGAACGATATCGTGTATAGCGCCAGAGGATCAGGAGGGCGATCACAATTACTACTGAAAGAGCGACCACCACACCGATCAGGCGATGCTGCCTGAGCTCCTGATCAATAGTGACAAACATGATGCTGCCGTCATGTAGCCGTTGCAACCAAAAGAACACTCCCATGACGCACGCATACAAAACCAGGATCAGCATAGGCGTCAGCCAGTACCATCTGCGGCGACGCAAACGGGCATGATCATGAAACGGGGTAGCGATGACCGATTTAGGCGGTGATGACATTCAGAGTATCCATAGATAAATGCATTTTAAACGTCTTCTATGAATATAGATATTTCACAATGTGAAATTCAATACCGTAGCGTGAAATTTTACTTGCCGGGTTTTCCATATGTAAATAGAATGCGGAAAATACCGAAAAACAGTTAGGCTTACGTATAAACAAGCCTATGACTCTGGAGATAGATATGGCACCACAAGCTGCCGCACTAAATGCCGCCAACGACGAGGACACATTAGAAACTCAGGAGTGGCTGGATGCACTGTCTGCAGTGCTGGATCGCGAAGGTCCCGAACGTGCGCACTATCTGCTGGAGCGACTCATTGAACTTGCTCGCCGATCCGGTGCAATCATTCCTTTTTCACCAAACACCGCGTACCTGAACACGATTCCTGCGGGTCTCGAAGCTGCGCATCCCGGTAACCAGGAGCTCGAAGCACGCATCCGTCACTACATTCGCTGGAACGCAATGGCGATGGTGGTGCGTGCCAACAAGCACAACCCACCAGATGGTGGTGATCTGGGTGGTCACATTGCTTCGTTCGCTTCATTGGCAACAATGATTGGCTGCGGTCAAAATCACTTCTGGCACGCGGATACTCCCGAGCGCGGTGGAGATCTGGTTTATTTTCAGGGACACTCCTCACCAGGTGTGTATGGCCGTGCATACCTCGAAGGTCGGCTAACCGAAGACCAGCTCAATCATTTCCGTCAGGAAGTCGGTGGCAAGGGGCTGTCATCCTATCCGCATCCAAAACTGATGCCTGAGTTCTGGCAGTTCCCAACGGTTTCGATGGGTCTTGGCCCACTGATGGCGATTTACCAGGCAAGATTTTTGAAGTATCTGCATGCACGCGGAATTGCCGATACAAGCCAGCGTAAGGTCTGGGTATTTTGTGGTGATGGCGAGATGGACGAGCCTGAGTCACTGGGTGCAATCAGTCTGGCCGCCCGCGAAAAACTGGACAATCTGATTTTCGTTATCAATTGCAACCTGCAGCGTCTGGATGGACCCGTGCGCGGCAATGGCAAGATCATTCAGGAACTCGAAGGTGACTTCCGTGGCAGCGGCTGGAACGTGCTGAAACTGATCTGGGGCGGCTACTGGGATCCGTTGCTTGCAAGTGATAAAGAAGGGATCCTTCGCAAAGTCATGGAAGAAACCGTCGATGGCGAGTATCAGGCTTACAAAGCCAACGATGGCAAGTTTGTGCGTGACAATTTCTTTGGCAAGCATCCAAAGCTGCTCGAGATGGTTTCACGCATGAGCGATGATGATGTCTGGCGCCTGAACCGCGGTGGACACGATCCATATAAAGTCTATGCAGCCTTTGCCTCAGCGACTGAGCATAAAGGCCAGCCAACGGTCATTCTCGCCAAGACCATTAAAGGGTATGGACTCGGTCACGTCGCACAGGCTAAAAATCCTTCGCATCAGCAAAAGAAACTCGACATCGACACGATTCGCGAGTTCCGTGACCGCTACAACATTCCTGTGCCCGATAGCAAGCTTGAAGAGCTCCCTTACGTCAAGCCTGCAGAGGACACTCCAGAAATGATGTACCTGCACGAGCGTCGCAAAGCGCTCGGTGGTTATTTGCCCAAGCGTCGCATGCGTGCAGATGAAAAGCTCAAAGTGCCCGCGCTTGAAGTCCTGCGCCCTGTGCTGGAGCCCACCGCAGAGGGCCGCGAGATTTCAACGACTCAGGCTTTCGTGCGTGTGTTGAATCAGGTCCTACGCGATAAGGATATCGGTCCACGTGTTGTGCCGATTCTGGCCGATGAATCCCGTACCTTTGGCATGGAAGGCTTGTTCCGTCAGATTGGTATTTATGCACCAGAAGGACAAAAGTACGTGCCGGTTGATAAAGACCAGGTCATGTACTACCGCGAAGTGGCTGATGGCCAGTTGCTTCAGGAAGGCATTAACGAAGCAGGTGCATTCAGCTCCTGGATTGCTGCGGCAACGTCTTACTCGACGAACAACCGCATCATGATTCCGTTTTTCATCTACTACTCCATGTTTGGTTTCCAGCGTGTGGGCGATCTGGCCTGGGCTGCCGGCGATATGCAGGCACGCGGTTTTCTTCTTGGTGGTACCGCTGGCCGTACGACCCTGAACGGAGAAGGTCTGCAACACGAAGATGGTCACAGCCATATTTTCTCTTCAGTGATACCGAATTGTGTTTCGTATGATCCAACCTTTGCCCATGAGCTTGCTGTCATTATCCAGCATGGTCTCAAGCGCATGGTTGAAGACCAGGAAAACGTGTTCTATTACCTGACAGTCATGAATGAGAATTACGCACAACCAGGCCTGACCAAGGGCGACGAAGCTGGCATTATCAAAGGAATGTATCGCCTGAAGAAGGGCGGTAAGTCCAAGCTGCGTGCGCAGTTGATGGGCTCTGGCACGATTTTGCGCGAAGTGATGGCAGGTGCTGAGTTACTCGAAAAAGACTGGGGTATCTCTGCAGATATCTGGAGCGTCACCAGCTTTACCGAGTTACGTCGTGATGGCCTGGATTGCGAACGCCATAATCTGCTCAACCCGACCCAACCTGCCCAGACTCCATATGTCACGGCATTGCTGGCTAAAACGGAAGGCCCGATTATTGCTTCAACCGACTATATGAAACTGTTTTCAGATCAGATTCGTCCGTTTATGCCTAAAGGTCGTGATTTTAAGGTGCTTGGAACAGACGGTTTTGGTCGCTCTGATTTCCGCGCAAAACTGCGTGAACACTTTGAAGTCGATCGTCACTTTGTTGTGCTGGCTACCTTGCGCGCGCTTGCGGACGAGGGGAGTGTGCCAGTAAGCAAAGTTGCAGAAGCCATCAAAAAGTATGGCATTGATCCAAATAAAGCCAATCCTCAGTACGCTTGAGAAAGAGACTAAACATGAGCAACGTTATTGCGATCCAAGTTCCAGATATAGGTGACTTTGAGTTTGTAGAAGTCATTGAAGTCCTGGTAAAAATCGGTGACACCGTCAAAGCTGAACAAAGTCTGATCACAGTTGAGTCTGATAAGGCCTCGATGGAAATTCCCGCCTCGCAAGGCGGGGTCGTGAAATCGATCGAAGTTAAAGTCGGAGACAAGGTCAAACAAGGCAGCGTCGTGCTGCATGTTGAGGCTGCTGCGGCACCTGTGGCCGCTCCGGTTGCTGTATCTGCTGCTGAGCCAGCACCTGCTCCGGCCGAGGCCGCAGCGGTTGCAACGCCGGCCCCGGCTGCACGCGCTGAACCCGTTTCAGCTGTTGCCTCAGCGCCTGCACCGACTGCCGGCAAACTTGAAATGCCTGCCTCGACAGCAGGGATGCCCCATGCTTCGCCGTCCGTGCGTAAGTTTGCACGCGAACTCGGTGTAGATCTTGCCAAAGTTTCTGGTACGGGCGCCAAGAGCCGCATTGTTCAGGAAGATATCCAGAACTTTGTTAAGCAGGCACTTGCCAGTGGTGCTGGCGCATCAGGCACAGCTTCGGGATCGTCGCTCGGTGGTGGCATTGATCTGCTGCCATGGCCAAAAGTTGATTTCGCTAAGTTTGGTACGGTGACACCCCAGCCACTTTCGCGGATCAAAAAGATATCCGGAGCCAATCTGCACCGCAACTGGGTCATGATTCCTCATGTCACGAATAATGATGAAGCTGATATTACGGGTCTTGAAGAACTGCGCGTCACGCTGAATAAAGAAAATGAGAAATCTGGTGTCAAAGTCACCATGCTCGCATTTCTGATTAAGGCGGTGGTTGCGGGTCTCAAAAAATTCCCTGAATTCAATGCCTCCCTTGATGGTGATAACCTGATCCTCAAGCAGTATTTCAATATTGGTTTTGCTGCGGATACGCCAAATGGCCTGGTGGTGCCTGTGATTCGTGATGCCGACAAAAAGGGCATCATGGATCTGGCCCGCGAGAGTAGTGAGTTGGCCAAAAAAGCTCGGGATGGCAAACTTGCCCCTGCAGAAATGCAAGGGGGATGTTTTTCGATCTCTTCGCTTGGTGGCATTGGCGGCACACACTTCACACCAATCATCAATGCACCTGAGCTCGCTATTTTGGGCGTATCACGGTCATACATGAAGCCGGTCTGGGACGGTCAACAATTTGTACCGCAACTGACATTACCCTTGTCATTGTCATATGATCACCGTGTCATTGATGGTGCATCGGCCGCACGCTTTAACGCCTATCTTGGCAGCTTGCTGGCGGATTTCCGTCGCATCGCACTGTAAGGGATATCCATGAGCAATATTGTTGATATTAAGATCCCTGACATTGGTGACTTTGATACGGTTGATGTGATTGAAGTGCTGGTTGCTGTTGGTGATACGGTCAAGGCGGAGCAGAGTCTGATTACTGTTGAGTCTGACAAGTCATCAATGGAGATCCCTTCTTCTCATGCTGGAGTGGTGAAGTCCTTGTCAGTCAAGATCGGTGACAAGGTCAAGCAAGGATCAGTCATCATGCAAATCGAGGCGACTGCTCAGAACGCTGCCTCCCCAGCTCAGACTGATACTCCAGTAGTCGCCGCTCCCTTAGCGCAAACTGTAGCTCCCACAGCGCCGGCTCCCTCATCTGCCCTGGCAAAACCCGCTGCGGCCATCGCTGCTTTTGCAGGCAAGGTGGACAGCAAGTGCGATTTGCTAGTGCTGGGCGCTGGTCCTGGTGGCTATTCGGCAGCGTTTCGCGCCGCTGATCTGGGTATGAATGTTGTGCTGGTCGAACGTTATGCAACACTTGGCGGCGTATGCCTGAATGTGGGTTGTATTCCTTCCAAGGCTCTCCTGCACACGGCAGCCGTGATGGAAGAGGCTCAGGCACTGGCAGATCATGGCATCAGCTTTGGCAAGCCAAAGATTGATCTGGATAAATTACGTGCCTTCAAAGACGGCGTCATTGGCAAGCTGACCGGTGGCCTGGCTGGCATGGCGCGCGCACGGAAAGTGACGGTTGTGCAGGGAGTAGGTGAATTCGCAAGCGCCAATCATGTGACTGTCACATCCGAATCAGGGACACAAACAATCGAATTCGGTCAGGCCATCATCGCGGCCGGTAGTCAATCAGTCAAATTGCCTTTCATGCCTGAAGATGAACGTGTGGTTGACTCTACCGGCGCTTTACTCTTGCGCAGCATCCCTAAAAAAATGCTGATTATCGGTGGCGGAATTATTGGTTTGGAGATGGGAACTGTCTACTCAGCACTTGGTGCCCGTCTGGATGTCGTCGAGATGCAGGACGGCCTGATGCAGGGGGCCGATCGCGATCTGGTCAAGGTTTGGCAAAAGATGAACGCGCCGCGCTTTGACAATTTGATGCTCAAGACAAAAACCGTTGCAGCGCAAGCCAAGAAGGATGGTATTTACGTCACCTTTGAAGGCGAGGGTGCACCCAAAGAACCCCAGCGTTACGATCTTGTCTTGCAGGCTGTCGGACGTACACCAAACGGTAAAAAAATAGCTGCCGACAAAGCCGGTGTAAGTGTGACCGATCGTGGCTTTATTGAAGTCGATCGTCAGATGCGCACCAACGTAGCAAATATCTTTGCGATCGGTGACATCATTGGTCAGCCGATGCTTGCTCACAAAGCTGTCCATGAAGGTCATGTCGCAGCCGAGGTCGCAGCAGGTCAGAAAAGCTACTTTGATGCCCGCGTGATCCCTTCTGTTGCCTACACCGATCCTGAAGTAGCCTGGGTGGGTCTGACTGAGGACGATGCCAAAAAACAGGGTATTCAGATCACCAGAGGCATGTTTCCCTGGGCAGCCTCAGGCCGTGCAATTGCCAATGGCCGGGATGAGGGCTTTACCAAGCTCCTGTTTGATGCGGCCACTCACAAAATTCTGGGCGGGGGCATTGTTGGTACCCATGCTGGCGACCTGATCAGTGAGGTGGCACTTGCCATTGAGATGGGCGCGGACATGGTTGATATTGGTAAAACAATTCATCCGCATCCGACTTTGGGCGAGTCGGTTGGTCTGGCTGCAGAAGCAGCAGAAGGACATTGCACCGATTTACCACCTGTCCGTAAAAAGTAATTCAATGAGTATTTTTCTAACTTTTTGATATGCAATATGACAAAAGCCGCCTCAGTGCGGCTTTTGTCATATGAGCGGTAAAATGCTTGTTTTCCCCTATCACTTGCCACGCGATCATCACTGTGTCCCATATTCTGCACATCCCCGGCTCGTCTGTTTTGTCCGCTTTTCGTCAAGAGCGCCTGTTAGCCCGCCTCAAGGCACTCGATCTTCCCATCGCGGCTGTTCAGGCGCGATTCGAGCACTTTGTTTCGTGTGACGAAGCGCCCGATGCGCAGACCCTCGATCGACTGACTCAGCTGCTGGACTATGGCAATCCATATGTTGCCCATCCTGATGAATCTTTGGGTGTGGTGCTCAATGTCATTCCACGGCTAGGTACGATTTCTGCCTGGGCCAGTAAATCGACTGATATTGCGCACAATTGCGGTTTTTTTACCGTTCGCCGGATGGAGAGAGGCGTCCAGTACATTCTGATTCCCGAACGCAATTGGCTTAAAACCCAAAAACTGAATCCCGAAATGCTCGCTCAGGCAGCCAGCTGTCTGCACGATCGCATGACAGAGACTGTAGTCGATCATCGTTTTGATCCACAGGCGTTGTTTGATTCGTTGCCAGGCAAGCCCATGCAGACGGTTCCCGTTGTCGAGCAGGGTAAAGCAGCACTGCTTGAGGCCAATACCGCACTTGGACTCGCACTATCTGATGACGAGATTGATTACCTGACACAATCGTTTACCAGTCTGGGGCGTGATCCGACGGACGTTGAGCTGATGATGTTTGCACAGGCTAACAGCGAGCACTGCCGGCACAAAATTTTTAATGCTCAGTGGGTGATAGATGGCGTGTCTACCCCTAAAACCCTGTTTGGCATGATCCGCGAGACCCATGCCGCTCAGCCGCTTGGCACGGTTGTCGCCTATTCGGATAACTCTGCCATTATGGAAGGCGGTCAGGCTTTGCGCTTCCAGGCAGCCAATCCAACCAACGATGTTGCCCCGATCTATGCGGCGCATTCGCAGTTGGTGCATACCATCATGAAGGTTGAAACACACAACCATCCTACCGCCATCGCACCTTTTGAAGGTGCTGCAACGGGTGCGGGTGGCGAGATCCGCGATGAGGGTGCAACCGGGCGCGGCTCAAAGCCCAAAGCGGGACTAGCAGGCTTTACAGTCTCCCATCTGCGTCTGGGCGATGCTGCACGCCCCTGGGAATCGGATCATCACGGGAGCCCTGAGCGCATCGCAAACCCTCTTTCCATCATGATTGACGGTCCTCTGGGTGCTGCTGCATTCAATAACGAGTTTGGCCGCCCGAATTTGCTGGGTTATTTTCGTTCGTATGAGCAAACTGCCGGTGGGACGCGCTGGGGCTATCACAAGCCAATCATGATCGCCGGAGGACTGGGTAGTATTGATGCCGAGCTCACACACAAAGACATCATCCCGCCTGGCGCCTTACTGATTCAGTTAGGTGGCCCCGGGTTACGTATCGGAATGGGTGGGAGTGCTGCCTCAAGTATGGCGGTCGGCACCAATACGGCAGCGCTCGATTTTGATTCTGTACAGCGTGGCAATCCAGAAATTGAACGCCGTGCGCAAGAGGTGATCGACCGCTGCTGGCAGCAGGGGGTAAACAATCCAATTATTGCAATACATGATGTGGGAGCAGGGGGCTTGTCCAATGCATTCCCCGAATTGGTCAATGATGCAGGGCGCGGTGCAACTTTTGAACTCAGGCGTGTGCCGCTCGAGGAATCAGGCATGTCTCCTGCTGAAATCTGGAGCAATGAATCACAGGAGCGTTATGTACTGTCGATCTTGCCAAAAGATCTCGAGCATTTCAAAGAACTTGCTGACCGTGAGCGTTGCCCTTTTGCTGTGATTGGCGTGGCGACCGAAGAGCGTCAGTTGCGCGTATTGAATGGTGAAGGTCTGCCCGGTATTGATTCTGTGGTGCCAGGTACGGCAACACGACCTGTCGATGTGCCAATTGATGTCATCCTTGGCAAGCCACCCCGTATGACGCGTGACGTCAAGCGTTTGCCGGGCGAGAGCGAACCGCTGGATCTGACCTTGATCACGCTTGATGATGCTGCGACCCGTGTCTTGCAGCATCCAACTGTTGCTAACAAAACTTTTCTCATTACGATTGGTGACCGCACCGTGGGTGGTTTGTCCCATCGTGATCAGATGGTTGGCCCCTGGCAAGTGCCGGTATCGGATTGTGCTGTCACGCTTGCTGACCATGATGGCACACGCGGTGAGGCGATGGCAATGGGCGAACGCACGCCGTTGGCTGTGATTGATGCCGCAGCCTCTGGGCGCATGGCGGTTGCAGAAGCACTCACCAACCTTGTCGCAGCAGATGTAGCCAGAATCGAAGACATCAAACTCTCCGCCAACTGGATGGCTGCATGCGGTGCACCCGGTCAGGATGCAGCGCTGTATGACACGGTTTCTGCTGTCAGCGTTCTCTGCCAGCAGGTTGGGTTATCCATTCCGGTGGGCAAGGACTCCTTGTCGATGCAGACAGCCTGGCAAGAAGCGGGCGAAAATCGTAAGGTTGTCTCACCGGTATCGCTGATCGTGACTGCTTTTGCTCCGGTGCAGGATGTTCGCAAGACGCTGACGCCTGAACTTAAAACCAATGTTGGTGCGACATGCCTGATCATGATCGACCTGGGTAGTGGACGCCAGCGCATGGGTGCGTCGATTTTGTCGCAGGTCTGTAATCAGCTGGGTCAGGAAACTCCAGACATGGATGACGCAGAGTCATTGCGTGCGTTCTTTGTCACCATTCGTGCACTTGCAGATTCAGGAGTCGTGCTGGCTTATCACGATCGGTCAGATGGCGGCTTGTTTGCAACAGTTTGCGAAATGGCTTTTGCCGGACATACGGGTGTGTCAGTCAATCTTGATATGCTGACCATTGATGCATATGCGGCGGACTGGGGTGACTTCAAGATTCGTCCCGAACAGGTTGCGGTACAGCGCAACGAACTTACGCTTAAAGCCTTGTTCAACGAAGAAGCCGGTGCCGTTATCCAGGTGCCTGCCTCAGAGCGTGATGCCGTATTGCAAGTATTGCGTGCAGCGGGACTGTCCAGACATTCACACGTTATTGGTAGCTTAAATCCTTCGGATGAAGTCGAGTTCTATCGCGATGGTAAAAAAATCTGGGGCCGCCCTCGCGCGGAACTGGGTCTGATTTGGAGCGATGTCAGTTATCGCATTGCTTCGCTTCGCGATAATCCTGCATGTGCGCAGGCTGAGTTCGATATGTGGAGTGATGTAGCTGACCCAGGCATGTCGCCAGTTGTTACTTTTGATCCGCAACAGAATATTGCTGCGCCCTTTATCAACCTCGGAGCACGTCCGCGCGTTGCAATTTTGCGTGAACAGGGCTGTAACAGCCAGGTTGAGATGGCCTGGGCATTTGACAAAGCAGGGTTTGAAGCCTGGGATGTTCACATGACGGACCTGCAGACGGGTTATGTTGATTTGTCTCTGTTTCAGGGCTTGGTCGCCGTGGGCGGATTTAGTTACGGTGATGTGCTGGGTGCTGGCGAAGGTTGGGCCCGTAGCATCCTCTTTAACTCGCAGTTGTCAGATCAGTTTGCCCAGTATTTTGCGCGCCCGGATACCTTTGGCCTGGGCGTGTGCAACGGATGCCAGATGATGGCCGCACTGGCCAAGATGATTCCTGGTGCTGAGCACTGGCCACGTTTTACCCGCAACCAGTCCGAAAAATACGAGGCGCGTTACTCAATGGTCGAGGTGCTCGAGTCGCCTTCATTGTTTTTTAAGGGCATGGCGGGTAGCAGGATTCCGGTTGCCGTCGCGCACGGTGAAGGCTTTGCTAACTTTGCACGGCAGGGCAATACCGCGCAAGTGATCAGTGCCATGCAGTTCATCGACAACAGGGGGCATGCGACTGAGGCCTATCCTTTTAATCCGAATGGCAGTCCGAACGGAATGACCTCAGTGACTACAGCAGATGGGCGTTTTACAGTCCTCATGCCGCATCCGGAACGCGTCACACGTAACGTGATGATGTCCTGGTCTCCAGAGCGCTGGGGGCAGGCAGACTCTGGCGGTGCATACTCGCCTTGGATGCGTTTTTTTCAGAACGCCAGAGTGTCACTGGGTTAAATCTACTTTTGGGTATCGACCACCATGCATGTGGTGGTCGCAGTTGCGTGCAGCTTTCCATCGGGTCCGATCAGTCTGCCTTCAGCCAGTGCGATTGTTCGGCCGACCTGAATGACGCGACCAATTGCACGTACCCGTCCGACAGTTGGCAATAGGGCACGGGTCATTTTGACGCTTAGATCCAGCGTGGTGTAACCCTTGCCAGCCGGCAGCATCGTGTGAATTGAATTCCCGACCGCTGCATCCATCATGGTCGCGAACCAGCCCCCATGCACAAATCCCTGAACGTTGAGAACGCTATCCGTTGGATTTCCCTGCACCACAGCGTGCCCGGGTGAGGCTTCCATGATCATGTAATTCATAGTACTGGGCATGTTTCCATTAGGCAGTTCGCCACGGATGATTCCCTGCATCAGTTCAAGTCCGCTGAGGTTTGCAACTGCAGCGTGATTCAGTGAACCTGCCGGTCTTGCGTTTGGCATCGCGGCGAGAAGTTTTTCTTCTTCGGCGATCCAGGTTGCCAGCATGTTTTCTTGTGTCATATTTTTTATTGTGTCAGTCATTGAACAGTTTTAAGGATCTATACCCGCGCATGTCACTTTGTGCAGTCAAAATTCACACAAAAGCAAAGAAAAACTTAATTTTTATGTGTCAAGATTAGATGCAGCAGGTGGTACAGGAAAAAAAGCTGTCGCATTTTAGGGTTTTTTGAGCCGTTTGTGACTAAAAAGACCTGTTGAGTCATCGTATAATCTCTCTTTGCGACTGGAGCTTTTTATGCGTTTAATTCAAACCGCGCTCACCTTCGACGACGTGTTGCTGGTGCCTGCTTTCTCTCAGGTGTTGCCGCGCGATGCTTCGCTCACCACACGCCTGACCCGCAATATTTCTTTGAATATCCCCCTGGTGTCCGCTGCAATGGACACCGTGACCGAAGCCCGACTGGCGATTGCCATGGCTCAGGAAGGCGGAATCGGAATTATTCACAAAAACCTGACTCCTGATGAGCAGGCACGTGAAGTTGCCCGCGTCAAGCGCCATGAATTCGGGATCGTGATCGATCCGATTACTGTCACCCCAGACATGAAAGTGCGTGATGCAATTGCCTTGCAACGCCAGCACGGGATCTCCGGCTTGCCTGTCGTACAGGGCGGCAAGCTTGTTGGCATTGTGACCAACCGCGACTTACGTTTTGAAGATCGACTGGATGAGTCCATTCGTAATATCATGACACCCCAGGATCGCCTGATCACAATGAAAGAGGGCACCACGCTTTCTGAGGCCCAGACTCTGATGCATCAGCATCGCCTTGAGCGCGTGCTGATTGTCAATGATGCGTTTCAGTTACGTGGTTTGGCGACTGTTAAGGATATTCTCAAAAACACCGAGCATCCAGCGGCCTGTAAAGACATTCACGGACAGTTGCGTGTCGGTGCTGCAGTCGGTGTGGGTGGTGACACAGAAGAGCGCGTCGAAAAGCTTGTCGCTGCCGGTGTGGATGTCATCGTTGTCGATACCGCGCATGGCCATTCTGCCGGCGTGATTGAACGTGTACGCTGGGTCAAAACGCATTATCCAAAAATTGAAGTCATTGGTGGCAACATCGCGACAGCTGATGCTGCACGCGCACTGCTTAATGCCGGTGCTGATGCCGTTAAAGTTGGAATTGGCCCTGGTTCGATCTGCACCACACGCGTTGTCGCTGGTGTGGGTGTGCCGCAAATTACCGCAATTTCAGATGTATCACGTGCGCTTGAAGGTACTGGCGTTCCTCTGATTGCTGATGGCGGTATCCGTTTTTCTGGTGATGTGTCCAAAGCCATTGCTGCTGGTGCCTCGACGGTCATGATGGGTGGGATGTTTGCCGGCACCGATGAAGCTCCGGGTGAAGTCGTTCTCTATCAGGGGCGCTCATATAAGTCATATCGCGGCATGGGCAGCCTGGGTGCAATGACCGATGGTTCTGCTGACCGGTACTTTCAGGATCCTGCCAATAACGCAGATAAGCTGGTTCCCGAAGGCATCGAAGGCCGTGTTCCTTACAAAGGTTCTGTACTTGCTATTATTTTCCAGCTGGTGGGTGGCGTGCGTGCTTCCATGGGCTATTGTGGATGCGCCACAATTGAAGAAATGCGTAGTAAGCCAGAATTTGTGCAGATCACGGCGGCGGGTTTCCGTGAGTCGCATGTCCATGATGTTCAAATCACCAAAGAAGCCCCAAATTACCGGGCTGAATAATTACTGATTGTTCCTTTAACTCTGCACCGGCCCCTTGGCCGGTGTCTTTACTTTAAACAGGCCAGGCTTTTATGCATCAGCGCATCATTGTTCTCGATTATGGTTCACAAGTTACCCAACTGATTGCACGTCGCGTACGCGAAGCAGGTGTCTATTGCGAGCTGCATCCAGGTGACGTGACCTCAGACTTTTTACGTGAACAGCAAAAGCTTGGTTTGCAAGGGATTATTCTGTCAGGCAGCCATGCGTCCGCATATGACGAGGCTTCGCTCAAGGTCCCTTCTGCGGTGTTTGAGCTCGGTGTGCCTGTTCTGGGTATCTGTTATGGCATGCAGGCCATGGCCCAGCAACTGGGCGGAGAGGTCAGCTACGCCGACCACAGAGAGTTTGGCTATGCAGAAGTTCGTGCCCGTGGGCATACCAGCTTTCTTAAAGACATTGCTGACTTCACCACGCCAGAAGGGCACGGCATGCTCAAAGTGTGGATGAGTCATGGCGATCAGGTGACCCGTTTGCCTGAGGGTTTCAAAGTCATGGCCTCGACGGACTCATGTCCCATCGCTGGCATGGCGGATGAGGCACGCAAATTCTACGCGGTACAGTTCCATCCAGAGGTCACGCATACGGTTCAGGGTCAGGCGATGCTGAGCCGTTTTGTCAACGATATTTGTGGCTGCCAGGGTGACTGGAATATGCCTAGCTATGTCGAAGAAGCAGTCGCCCGTATTCGCGAACAAGTGGGTGAGGATGAAGTCATTCTGGGTTTGTCGGGCGGTGTGGATTCCTCCGTTGCTGCAGCACTGATCCATAAAGCGATTGGTGATCGGCTGACCTGCGTATTTGTGGATCATGGTTTGTTGCGTCTGGATGAAGGCAAGCAAGTCATGGAAACCTTTGCCTTGAACATGGGCGTAAAAATTATTCATGTCAACGCAACAGAACAATTCATGGGAATGCTGGCCGGCGTCAGCGACCCTGAGGCCAAGCGTAAAATTATCGGACGCGAGTTTGTCGAGGTCTTCCAGACGGAATCTGGCAAACTTAAAAATGCAAAATGGCTGGCACAAGGCACAATCTATCCGGACGTCATTGAGTCTGCCGGAGCCAAAACCGGTAAGGCCGTTTCAATCAAATCCCATCACAATGTGGGAGGTCTGCCAGACACTCTGAATCTTAAACTGCTCGAGCCATTACGCGAACTGTTTAAAGACGAAGTCCGTAAGTTAGGTGTCGAGCTTGGTCTGCCGCGCGGTATGGTGTATCGCCATCCTTTCCCGGGGCCTGGCCTGGGCGTGCGTATCCTGGGTGAAGTCAAAACTGAGTATGCGGATCTGTTGCGACGTGCTGATGCAATCTTTATCGAAGAGCTGCATAACTTTATAGATCCAAAATCAAATTTAAGCTGGTATGACCTGACATCCCAGGCCTTTGCAGTATTTCTGCCAGTTAAATCAGTGGGTGTCATGGGTGATGGCAGGACCTACGAATACGTTGTCGCGTTGCGCGCCGTCCAAACCCTGGACTTCATGACTGCCGACTGGGCGCCATTGCCTTATCCCTTGCTGGCAAAGGTTTCCTCCAGAATCATCAATGAAGTGCGCGGGATCAATCGCGTTGTTTATGATGTCTCCTCAAAACCCCCGGCAACTATTGAGTGGGAGTGAAAACAGGAGTGTAAGTACATGATTTATATAGGTTATGTACTTACACACTAGTTTCACACAGCATCAATAAGTCGTTGTTTTTATTGTTAATTTAATTTACAGTTACACAAATACTTGCACATCGCAGTCTTTGTTGTAAACCGTAGTTACATTAAACAATGACACTTAAGAAAAAAGAATTTAGCGAAGACGAGATTGCGTTGTTTGACAACGTACTCTTATATAAACGCGGCGAGTTTTGGCACTTTAGGATGTGGCTTGTAAAAGAACACAAGTACGCACGTTTCAGTCTTAAAGTAAGAAATAGACAAACAGCAATAGATAAAGCTGAAAAATACTATTACGAATTAAAAGTATTAGAAGCTAACAACAAACCTTACTTTTCAATAACAACAAAAGAGGGTGTTGATCGTTACGTTAAGCAACGGCAAATTGATGTTGATGACGGCATTATTGTAAAAGGTCGTTTGTCTACAATTAAAACGCACTTAGAGCATTGGCTAAACTTCATTAAGAAAGATACAAAGCTGAAAGAGTTAGAGCGAATGGATTGCTATAACTATTCAAGCAATCGTACTAAAACAAAAAAAAGCATTGCTGTTAGCCAAACAACTGTACTTAACGAACAGAGCACAATTAATGCAATGATGAGTTGGCTTTATAAAAATAAGCTAACTGACATTGACGGTTTTGAGTTTAAGAAACTGAAGAAGTTAGATAAGGGAGATGATAAGTTAAGACGCAGTATCTTTACAACTGAAGAAATGAATGACTACTGGAAAGCACTAAATGAATATTTAGAAGAAGCACTGAAAGATACAGACGATGATAAAAATTATGTAAAAGCACTAGTATGTTTTCATATAGCAATTGCAATCATGACGGGATTAAGACGTGGTGAGCAATTACAATTACGTTGGCAAGATATACGACATGAGACACACACATATGACGGTGAAGAACACGAATTAGTTAAAATAACTGTACGTGCTGAAACGAGTAAGGTTGATAAAACTCGTGTCTTTATGGTTAAGGATTTAGATTATTTTGATAGATTACTAAAGTTATTCAAGCCTAAATTCGATGCACAAGAAGCAAGTAAAGAAAAACCTAATAAACTAACTGATGCGTTAATTTTTAGCACTAACGGTTATGCACCAATAACAGTTCGTGCAATTGACCATCATTTCAAAGTTTTATTAAATAAAGCTGAAATAAAGAACTTGAATACACGAGATATTGTTCCGTATAGCTGCAGACATTACTTTATTACAGATAAGATTAATAGCAA
>CANCOC010000060.1 GCA_947379755.1 Alcaligenaceae bacterium
AACGACAATCCACTGGAAAACCAGACCACCATCTCGGATTCGCGATAATTACGTGTCACCGTGGTGAGCACGCCAATAAAAATAGCCACTGCCATGATGGTGGGCAGCGCTGCGATCGTCGTAAATGCCGCCAGCCCCACCACGACGTCAGCACCGATTCGCCCGGCAGCAGCCTCGCCAAGGAGCCGGACCAGGACAACGCTGAGCCACACCACGATCAGTGTAGAGAACACCACACTGGTGTGATTGGCAATTTCGGAGACGACAGATCGTTTAAATAGAGACATGTAGGAAAAAAATGCGTGATAATCAGGAATATCTCTCGACGCACATAGGCAGCCTCATGGAATTTAGCACACACACCTCGGTCTCCATCCACCAGGTCAAAACCGCAGCACTGTCTGTCGGCATTTTTACCGACGGTGTCCTTAGTCCGGCTGCCGATGTCATTGATCGTGCCAGCAACGGTGCCATCCGGGCCGTGATGAAATCAGAATTTACAGGCAAGGCCAACAGCACGCTCGTCCTGCGTGCACTGGCCGGCGTCGCCGCCACCCGCGTGGTGCTTGTCGGACTGGGCAAACAGGCCGAGTATTCGGCGCGCGTGCACGCCAAGGCAGAGCAGGCGTTCGCCACATCTTGCGTCCAGATGCGTCTCACCGAAGCCACTTCTACTCTCGTCTCGATTGCATGTCCGGACACGACAGTCACGGATCGTGCCCGTGCCGCAGCCTCTTCTGCAAGCGATGCAGTCTATTTCTATGATGCGAGCTTTGGCAAACCAGATGCAGATGCCCGCCCCAAACTCAAAAAATTCACACTCCTGGTTGGTCGTGCCGACCAGCCCGCTGCAGAACTGGGACTCAAACAGGGCGCCGCGCTTGGTCAGGGCATGTCGCTGGCGCGCACACTGGGTAATCTGCCTGGCAACATCTGCACGCCAACCTATCTCGGCGAAACAGCTAAAAAACTCGGCAGGCAATTCAAGAGCATCAAGGTCAGCGTGCTCGATCGCAAACAGATCGAAGCACTGGGAATGGGCTCATTCCTGTCTGTATCAAAAGGCTCAGACCAGCCTCCACGCTTTATCGTGATGCACTACAAAGGCAAAGCACCTGCCAAGGCTGCGGCCAAAGCGGCCGCTGGTCCGATTGTGCTGGTTGGCAAAGGCATCACGTTTGACTCCGGCGGTGTATCCATCAAGCCTGCTGCGACGATGGACGAAATGAAATTTGATATGTGTGGTGCTGCCAGCGTGCTGGGCACCTTCCATGCGATTGCCCAGCTCGAACTTTCAGCCGAAGTCGTGGGTCTGATTCCTACATGTGAAAACCTGATCAATGGCAGCGCCAACAAGCCTGGAGACGTGGTCACCAGCATGTCAGGCCAGACCATTGAGATTCTCAACACTGATGCCGAGGGCCGGTTAATTCTGTGCGATGCGCTGACTTATGCCGAGCGGTTCAAACCTTCAGCCGTAGTGGATATCGCAACATTGACTGGTGCCTGCGTCGTGGCGCTGGGTGCGGTGAATTCTGGCCTGTTTTCAAAAGACGATGCGCTGGCCGAATCTCTGCTTAAAGCAGGCAAACAGTCTGGCGACCCCGCCTGGCGCATGCCGCTCGATGACGCCTATCAGGAACAGCTGAAATCGAATTTTGCCGACATGGCGAATATTGGCGGTCAGCCAGCGGGCGCCGTGACTGCAGCCTGCTTCTTGTCGCGCTACGCGAAAGCCTACCGCTGGGCACATCTGGACATCGCTGGCACCGCCTGGAAAGGTGGAGCAAACAAAGGTTCGACAGGCAGACCTGTTCCCCTGCTGTTTCAGTTTTTATTGAATCAGGCCTGATGGCGTACGCTCATGGCTCGCGTTGACTTCGCCTTTGGTGCCGCTGACAAGCTATCGCAAGCTTGTCAGACCACGCTTCGCCAGTATCTGGCCGGTCAGACGCTGGTCGTGTTTTGCAGCGATTTGCCACGATTAAAATCCTTTGACCAGAAACTCTGGGCAATCGATGATGCGGCGTTTGTTCCGCATGTCATGGCTGATGATCCGATGGCCCCGCACACACCTGTGATCCTGGCCTCTGAAAATCTGGCTCAGGTGCTCGAACATGCACCGCACGGGACCTGGCTACTCAACCTCGATGACCAGTGTCCTCCTGATACCGGAAACATCACACGCATACTCGAAATTGTTTCTGACGAGGATGAGGACAAAGCCGGTGCCCGCGCACGCTGGCGAAGTTATCAGTCGGCAGGACACGACTTGCGTTCACACCGGCTCGAATAACAACCCTCAGGCACTTGCTCCTGTCGGGCAAACTTCCGATAGGCTCGTGAATTGGGTGCCTTGACCAAGACGCGCATACAGGAAACAGTACAGTTCAGGGCAATCGGGTCCCTATTTCCTGATTTATTTCATGCGAGCCTAGCCATTCAGGGAACTGTCAGGTATGCTTTCGGTCATAGACTTAAGTCGTTGTAATAAAGCTTACGTTCACTTATCTGACAGGAGCACTTCATGAGCGAATTTCGCCCCACTCTTTCACGCAGCCCCTACGGCACCGCCGGAGAGGTTGTGCGCAATCGGGTTTTGCGCAATACCTACTGGCTACTGGCGATCTCTTTGATCCCGACCGTTCTGGGCGCAGCCGTCGGAATGACGAGCGGCCTGAACCAGGTCATGGCAACCAGCCCTGGCATGACCGCCATTTTCTTTCTGATTGGTGCGTTTGGCCTGATGTTTGCTATCGAAAAGAACAAAGAGAGCTCTTTGGGCGTTGGCCTGCTGTTGCTCTTTACGTTCTTCATGGGGCTGATGCTCTCGCGCATGCTGGGATTTGTGCTTGGCATGAGTAATGGCACTCAGCTCGTGATGTTTGCTTTTGGCGGAACTGCAGCTGTGTTTGGCACGATGGCAACGCTTGCCAGCACTGTCAAGCGCGACCTGTCCGGCATGGCCAAGTTCATGTTCATCGGCGTGGTCATCCTGATTCTTGCTAGCCTGGCCAATATTTTCCTGCAATTACCCGCATTGATGCTGACTATTTCTCTTGTAGCGATTGTCATCTTCTCAGCGTTCATGCTGATTGATCTGCAGCGTGTCGTGAATGGCGGCGAAACCAACTACGTTTCAGCGACCCTCGCCATCTACCTTGACGTGTATAACGTATTCTCAAACTTGCTGGCCATTCTTGGAATCTTCGGCGGTAACAGAGAGTAATCGCCACCTAAGGTTTATTCAGCTAGCAAAGAGAGCCCACCTTCACTCAAGGTGGGCTTTTTTTTGATAAGCTCAGCCATCGTTGAAAATCATGCAATGTATGACAAAGCCGGCCACGTCCGTGCTTTGATTGAAAGGAGTGATCCGGGTGAGCCCATCCGTTCTTGTGCAAAAAAATAACGGCGTATTGACGCTGACGATCAATCGGCCCGAGCGGCGCAATGCGCTGGATATTGCAACCTATTTATTACTGGCCGGGCATGTCAGCAGTGCTCAGGATCAAGGGGATGTGCGCGCAATCGTTCTGACAGGTGCCGACAATTACTTCACCGCCGGCAATGACCTGAAAGACTTTCAAACGCCTCGCGCACCCGGCGACAGTGCGGGGTTAAGGTTCTTGCGCAGCCTGGTAGATTGCGACATACCCATCCTGGCTGCGATTGAAGGCAGTGCCATCGGGATTGGAGTCACGATGCTGCAACATTGCGACTTTGTCTACGCCGCAGACAATGCCAGCTTTCGTATTCCATTTGTCCCGCTCGGATTATGTCCAGAGGGTGCATCAAGCTTGCTGCTTGCAAAAATTGTCGGTCCAAGGCGTGCCTCAGACTGGTTGTTGCGAGGTCGGGCATTTTCTGCCGCCGAAGCGCTTGAGGCAAACTTCCTCAGTAGTGTCTTACCTGCAGGAACGACGCTTGCGCATGCACAGACTATTGCAGCCGAACTCGCTGCCTTGCCTCCTCAGGCCTTGCAACTCTCCAAACGCATGCTCAAGCACGCGCATCGTGCGCAGATTCACGATGCTTTTGATTATGAGCTGGGCTTATTTACCCAGAGATTAAAGTCTGAAGAGGCACAGGCCGCGTTTGCCGGATTCTTCAAAAAACACAACTGAATTTTTACATCCCCCATATCCTTCAGGAAAACATATGCCCTTTGCAACCACCAATGACGGCGTTGAACTTTGTTATGAAACAACCGGCTCTGGGGAGCCTATCGTGTTCGTCCACGAATTTGCAGCCACCATGCACAGCTGGGAGCCACAGGTCAGACATTTTTCACGCCAGCACCAGGTGATCACCTTTAACGCACGGGGCTATCCGCCCTCTACGGTGCCACCCCTCGCCTCCTCCTACTCGCAAAACCGTGCGGTCGCCGATATTCTCACGGTCATGGATCACCTGGACATTGCGCGCGCGCATATTGTGGGTTTGTCCATGGGAGGCTTTGCAACCTTGCACTTTGGTCTGCAACATCCTGAGCGTGCGCTGTCGCTGTGCGTGGCGGGATGTGGCTATGGTGCAGAACTCAATCAGCGTGATCAGTTCCGGGCAGAAGGCCAGGCCAGTGCCGATCTTTTACTCACAAAAGGCATGCAAGCGTTTGTCGACACTTATGCACACGGTCCAACCCGCGTTCCGTTTGAAAAATCCGATCCGCGCGGCTTTGCAGAATTCAAAGAACAGTTTGCGGCACACTCGGCACTCGGGTCAGCCAATACGCAACTTGGCGTGCAACGCGAACGGCCCTCACTCTACAACCTGACTGAGCAACTCTCAACGCTGACTGTACCCACCCTGATTCTGAATGGCGACGAAGACTGGCCATGCCTCAAGCCCGGGCTGATGCTGAAAGAAACAATCCCATCTGCCGCGCTGGCCATTATTCCAAACTGCGGACACACCATGAACCTCGAAGCGACTGGCGAATTCAACCGGATCGTACAGGCGTTCATCACGCACGCGAGCAGTGGCCGCTGGCCCATGCGCGATCCTCGGGCAATGGTCGCATCGATTACGGGGATTAAATAGTCTCAATGACAGAGAAGAAGAAATCTGTCATCAAACATGCCGGCATTAATCGAGTGTTCAACCTGCATCCATTCTGGTTGTCATTCGCTTTTATGGCGCTCGTCAGCCTGCCCATGTCATTCGTTGCATTACCCATTACCGCGGCAGCCATAGGGCCTTTGCCAGCCATCGGCATCATCATCGTCATTACGCTTGTGATGATTTTAAGCACCTGTGCAATTGCCGAAGCCATTGTTTTACTCCCGGATCACTGCAGACCTCAAACACTTGATGGCCTGGTGCGGGTGTATCTGGGGCCGACAGTGGCAAACGTCACTGCCATCGCAGTTGCACTTATTTTCTTTGTCGTTCTTGTCGCTTGCGCAATCGCAATCACTACAGCACTCAGCGCCTTCACCGGCATGTCCGAACTACTCTGGTTGCTCATCTTTGCGATCGTCATCCTGATCGTGATCACAGTGGGATCGATTGCCCACAGTCTTTCGCTTGTGGCGGGAGGCGTGGCAGTCATATTAATTATGACCGTGATCTTCGCCCTCTTTCCTTACATCGATTTTGAGCGACTGCTTTATATTCAGATCCCTTTCATGCAAGGCCGGGGACTTGCACCAGAGCTATGGTCTGGCTTTCTGGGGATCATGATTCTTTCGTTCATCGGACCGATCCTGCTTGTCCCTTGCGCCGCTCATGTGCTGCCTCGCAATCCCCAGGCAGATCTGTTCATACGCGGCAGTATCTATGGCCTGATTTTCCAGGCGGCAACGATGATTTTATGGGTGTTGGCCGTAGATATCGCAGTGATGCCAGGCCAGCTGATCGGTCTGCACGGAACGGTATTTGTTGAGTTAGGCAAGGTCACCAATCCATTTATCAAGGCTCTTGGTGCAATCCTGATCTTAATCCTCCCCGGTCTTGCGGGCATCCGCAGCGCCGGCCTGTTGAGCGGACAAATGCTTGGTCTGGTTGATCGCATCTGGTCTTCTCCGTCTCTGGGCACACACCTCATTCGCAGGCGCGTGATTCAAACGATCCCCACAATTGTCGCGTTGCTGCTGGTGGCCGTTCTCATAGAAGAAGACAAGGCCAATGTCTCTGCGTTTTTATCTGTCGGCGGTATCTTAGGGTCTTCAATCGCGACAAGCATTGTGCCCATGATGTTATATGCCACAGTGATTCACACTCACAAGACCCCGACACTTCCTTTTTTACGCTTGTTGCGCAATCGGATATTCATCTACGGACACTTGTTTTTTATCAGCCTGATCGTCGTGACCTACGGGTTGGTCGTTTGGGACTCGCTCGCCATACAAATCATGGCCTGCGTGATCGCGGCAGGTGCGATGGTCCAACTGGCCATTTTATTTGCCCGGCATCAACCATCCGCTGTCGCGGCAGACCAGCAGGTCAAAACACCCTAATACTCAGGCCAGTGCTGTATCCGCGATTCCCATATAGATCTGCCGGACCTGGGGATCATCCAAGAGTGCTTGAGCCGTTCCCTGCAAGACCGTCCGGCCGGTCTGCAATACATAGGCATAATCCGCGACTTCGAGTGCCAGCTGGACAGATTGCTCTGCGATCAAAAGGGTCAGACCAGCAGCATGCAGTTCACTCAGGGTCTCGTACATCGTCTCCACGATGGCAGGAGCCAGACCCAGGCTGGGCTCGTCGAGTAACAGGATTTGGGGTTCACTCATCAGCGCGCGTCCGACCGCCAGCATCTGACGCTCCCCACCTGAGAGCGTACCCGCTCGCTGGCGCCGACGTTCTTTGAGCCGCGGAAAATATGTAAACACACGTTCAAGCAGATCAGGAATCCGCTTTTTATCTGCGAGCGAGGTGGTACCCAGCATCAGATTCTGTTCAACTGTTTGCTGGGTGAAAAGATGCCAGCCCTCTGGTGCCAGTGCAATCCCTTTACGCACAATCGCATAGGCGGGCTGGGAGGCAATATTTTCTTCGTGCCACTGGATGGATCCACGGCTGGAGGGCACCAGACCCGCAATGGCGTTTAAGGTCGTCGTTTTGCCTGAACCATTGGATCCGAGCAGCGCAACAACAGATCCCATTTTGACTTCTATCGAGACGTCAGAGATGCCCACCAGATCGCCATAATGGACTTCAAGATGCTCGACCAGCAGATGCTTTGAGACAATACTCATGCTGCACGACCTTTCTGACGGGAGAGGGAACGGCCCAGATACGCTTCAACGACCGCAGGATCATTGACAACATCCGAAGGTTTACCACTGGCAATCACTTTGCCCTGATTGAACACGAGCACACGGTCAGTGAGGGAAAGAATGACCTCCATAATGTGTTCTACGATCACAAGCGTGACACCTGACTGATGGATTTTCCGAACCAGCTCGATGGCTTTATGCACCTCAACAGGCGTCAGCCCTGCGAGCGCCTCATCAAGCAGCATCAGTTTAGGCTCGGTGGCCAGTACCCTCGCAATTTCAAGGCGCTTGCGCCCTGGCGTACCAAGCGTTTTAGCCTTTTGTTGTGCCAACTCGGACAGACCCGTCAACTCAAGCACGCGATGCGCAGCATCGAGCGCATCCTTGACGCGTGGATGGCGCAAAAAGGCACCGATCATCACATTATCCAGAATGGAAAGGTCTTCAAAGGTTGCCGGTAACTGGAAGGTGCGACCGATCCCAAGTTTGGCATGTTCCTCGGGAGAGGCATGCGTGACGTCGTGACCATCAAACCAGACCTCGCCTTGCGTGGGACGCAAGTCACCCACCAGACAATTGAAAAAAGTAGACTTGCCTGCACCGTTCGGTCCAATCAGGCCAATGATCTCGCCCTGTTCAACGCTAAGCGAGGCACCCGACACGGCACGAAAACCGCCAAACTGCATGGTGACATTTTCAGCTTTAAGCAACATGAGAGTCTGCCGCTTGAGTCAGTGAAGCTTTGCTGGCATCCGCCTGTGACTGCGCCTTGGCGCGCCTGGAGACCCGACGCTCAAGAAAGCGATCCCACATTTCAAGCAGGCCGCCTGGTTCGTAGCGTGCAATTAACATGATGATGGCACCGTAAATAATGTATGTCAGCCCAGTGCCTCCTCCACCAAAGAAGGAGTTGGCTTCTGATTGCAGAGGAATCAGAATCACGGCACCCAGCAATGGGCCAAGCAATCTGCCTGCCCCGCCAAAGGCGGCAATGATCACCATATTGACGGAGACCAGAATGCCAAAGCCGCTCGCAGGATCGACGAAGCCGAATTTGACCACGTAGAGCGAACCTGCAAGCGAGGTAAAGGTTGCACTCAGCATGAAAATGTACAGCTTGCAGCGACTGACCGGTACACCCAGACTGCGCGCGGCACGTTCACCAGAGCGGATCGCACGCAAATAATAGCCAAAGCGACTGCGTTCAATGCAGTAGGTGATGAACAGCAGCAACACAAGCACCGACAAGAACATGTAGTAATAAGGAATGGAGCTGCGAAAGATCAGATCCGACCAGTCACGCGGCACGGCGGGCCCTGTCAGACCAATCGAGGCTCCCAGGAAATCCCAGTTACTGACAACAATACGAATCAGTTCAGCCACAGCGATGGTAGCCATGCTGAAATAGTGACCACTCAGCCTGAAGGTTGGTATCCCGATGATCACGGCAATGACAATACTCACCACAATACCTGCCGGAAAGCCAAACAGCGGGCTGACTTCCCAGAGCTTGTAAAACAGCAGAGGCATGTAGGCGCCGGCACCAAAAAAAATTGCGTTCCCCACTGAAACCTGACCGGCATAGCCTCCAATCAGATTCCAGGCGGAGGCAGAGATTGCAGCCAGCAACACAAGCGAACCCAGTTGCTCGTAATACGGATTATCAAAACTCAGCGGGAACAACATCAGCGCCAGGGCCAGCGCAATCCAACCTGTACGTTTCATTAAGCTTTCCCCATCAGTCCACGAGGACGAATCCACAGTACAAGTACAAACAATGCATACACAAACACATCCTGATAAACAGGTCCGAAATAGAACGCTGACAGCGATTCAATCAGACCGATCAACAGGCCGGCAATCATGGCGCCCGGCACGCTGCCAAACCCGCCAAACGTCACTACGACAAAAGCAATCAGACTCAAGGACTCGCCAACGGTGGCCGAGATAGGAAAGAAGGTCGCAATCAACGCGCCAGCAATTCCAGCACTCGCACCGGATAATCCCCAGGCAATCGCCTGCATGCGATCGGGTTTGATCCCCATCAGCATGGCTGCATTGCGATTTTCAGCAACAGCCAGAATCTGACTACCCAACATAGTGCGCGTCAGCAGCAGATGCATGCCAATCGTGATCGCAAGTGCTGCCAGACCAGCGACAACTTTAGGTGCGCTCAGGAGAATGCCGCCAATGTTCAAGCTGGGGCCAAGAATATTTTCTGGCAGGCTGACAAAGGTTGAACCAAAGGCCCAGAAGGCCGAATAGCGCAGTACCAGCAGCAGGCCAAACGTTGAGAGAATTTGTGCGAGCATCGGGCCTCGCATCACATGCTTGATCAGGCACAGGTAAACCAGAATGCCCAGAATGAACAGCATGACCGCAGCAGCGAGGCTAAAACTTGCCACACCGAAGTGCAGCAGGGTAAATGCCCAGAAGCTCACGTACATGCCGAGCATGACAAACTCACCATGGGCGAAGTTGATCACGTTCATCATGCCCCAGACCAGCGTCAGCCCGGATGAAAAAAGCGCGTACACGGAGCCGATCAGCAGGCCCGCGACGATGACTTGTATGAGAACCATTTCGCGAAGATTTCCGTTAGGGAGAGAGGAACGTTTGACGCATGAAGCGTCAAACGCTTATTTCCAGCCTTTGAACGGAAACATTGGCTTGGCCTGGGCAGCGCTTTCTGGCCATACAGGGATGTATTTGTCACCAATCAGCTGAATCATATAAGCTGAGGCCAGCGTATTCTGACCGGTCTGGTCAAACTTCACGCCCTTGTAGCCCATCATCAGCTGATCAGCCTTCAGGTCTGTCTTTTGCAAGGCGGCCTGCACAGCATCCGGCTTGGTAGAACCGGCACGATTAATCGCGTCGGCCAGTACCCAGAACGCCTGCATGTCGCGACCGGAGGTGTCGTCCATGTCCTGACCGGTCTTGGCTTTGTACATTTCATTGATACGCCACGAGACCGAGTCTTTTGGACCAACCGTCCAGGCACTGCGATTAAAGGCGCCCTGCGCAAGCTCACCCACAGCCTTGATAAACGCCGGATCTGAAAATCCCGAATTGTCACCAATGACAAACTTTGGCATGTAATCCAGACTCTTGAAGGTCTTCATGTAAAGAATGGCATCAGAGGTGTAGGAGATGAAAATCACTGCATCTGGCTTTTTGTCCTTGAGCTGCAACACCTGGGCCGATACGTCTGCACCGTTGGCGTTGTAGGCAATATCTGCCACAACATTAAAACCCTTTTGCTTGGCCGCCTCGCGCACCGTACTTGCCACAGACACACCATAGTCAGTGTTTTCAAACACCACACCAATCGTATTGATATCCTGGCCCGCAGCTTTGAGCTCGTTCAGGAACACCATGTACAGATTGGCAAAATCGCTGGCAACGGGCGTCGTGCGAAACGTCCATTTAAAACCACGCGTTGTAATGTTGGCAGCCACTGAATCGCCAACAATAAATGGCACACCATAGCGCTCGGCCGTAGCGGTCGAAGTTACAGCGACAGCCGACTGATAGCTGCCGACAATGCCAGCCACTTTTTCCTGTGTGATCAGACGCAGCGTCTGACTCTGGCCTTCACTGGGGTTGCCCTGGTGATCGGCCGCGATCACTTTGATCTTTGCACCGCCCAGACCTGGCAGTCCTTTGCCTGCGCCCAGAGGCAGCGACTCAAAGCCGGGATGCGGATTGTTAATAATATCGGCTGCAATCTCAATTGCGGCCATCGCCGACTTGCCGGCGTTGCCAGAGTTACCTGAAAGTGGGAATGTTGCACCGATCTTGACATCATCCGCAGCAATTGCAGTCCCGGCGAAACCAAGAACAGCCGCACACAACAATGAACTAAGTATTGTTTTATTCATATTTGTCTCCTGAAAGGATATGTATATTTTTTTATTTCACTTTATGCGCCGAGTATAGCGGTGCGACAACACGCAGGACAGTGATTCAACGTCCGTACTTTCCCTTGTAGGGCATGGGGTTGGTAGGAACCCGTAGAAGTGCGATAATCGAAGATCACCCTAACTGAGGCTTTCCAAACATGTCACAACTTCTAGATTTGCTGAAAATCGCCCAAGAAGAGCAAAACGGCGATCTCTTCAAACTGCTTGATAGCACCTACAAGCGCTCTGCAGTCAAACCTGTTGATTGCCCCGACGCAATCATCTGGGAAGGCGGCAATGCTGCTGGCGGCGTCAAACCCGTCGCGCATGCGTTTACTGACATGTTTGCACTGAACGGCACCCTGATGGCGCTGGATGTTCTGGGCCTGCCTTTCCTGGGCGTTCCAATGATGGCGCAATTTCGCCATGACTCAAAGCTGAAGTCACTCGAATGGTTCGGCAAACTGGACTACACCGCCCTGAAATGGTCAACGGCTGGCGACTTCATGGTCAACGATGGCGGCAAAAAAGTCGTCGTGAATGGCAAATCAGCCAATGCGCCATTGCGCACGGCAGCAGGCGTGTACTGTAACGTTCGCCCATATGGCGGCATCACCAGCATCCGCTTTATGCCAGGCCTGCCTTACTCACAGGACAAGAAAAAATTCTCGGTTGATCCTGCCACTGGTAATATCCACTCAGAAATGAACACCCCCGGTGTTCGTATGGCTTACGCCGCACGCCTGTTCCTGCAAATGGTGAACGAAACCGGCCAGATCGGCCGTGTCGCCACCAAGCCAACACAGGCTCAGGAAGACGCAATCAACGCTGGCATCATGCGCTGGTTGTTGCAGGACACCAAATTCACCCTCAAGCGTAAATACACGGTTGATGCCTACGAAGAGCAGCGTGCAAACGTCGATGCAATCGTCGCGCTGTTGCCAAAAGACTTCAAAGCCGGAATGGAAAACTGGAGTGGCGATATCTATGAGCACATCTCCGATACAAACTTCGGTCTGCTGCTGCATGACATGATCCGTCACCGCAAGTGCATCGTGTACGCAACCGATCTGGACGGCGATCGCCTGACAGACCTGATGGCTGACGCACCGGACGTCTTGCGCGACTGGGGCCAGATCATCATTGATCAGGTTGGTGCCAAAGTCGACATGAAGAAACTCTGGGTCGAAATGGGTTTCACCATGACCAACGGCAAAGACATGACTAGCGTGATGTATCGCTTGCATGGCGCCCCAATCTATGAGCAGACGCTGGGTTCAGCCGATGCCATGTTGCTGCGTTTGCTTGACGGCGACGAGACCGTTGGCGGCGAAAAGCAACCTTACGACCCACGCATTCACTTCGTGCTGATCAACGAGGCCTACAAAGCAGCCAACCCAGGCAACAAAGA
The DNA here is from genome assembly GCA_947379755.1 of Alcaligenaceae bacterium. GTDB lineage: Bacteria > Pseudomonadota > Gammaproteobacteria > Burkholderiales > Burkholderiaceae_B > Zwartia. The sequence continues at coordinate 12,540 of CANCOC010000060.1, forward strand.
ACTCGCTGACTGGCTGGACAAACAACTCGCCATCTTTGACAAGATTTACGCTGGCGACGAGCGTCCACGCTACCTCGACGGTTACAAAAAACTTAAAGAGGCAATCACTCCCTGGGGTGCCTGACCCTGAGGGCTGGAGCCTGCATGCCTTCTCCAGTCCAAAAAAAAGCTGCACCTCCCTCGGGTTGTGCAGCTTTTTTTACGTCTTGTCTGGATCTGACTCGCCTTTGTATTATTCGAGCTTTGCTCCTGCAATCTCAATAATTTTTTTGTACTTGATGATTTCAGAAGCAATCAGTTTTTGGAGATCATCTGGCGAACCTGTTTCAGGATCTGCGCCAATTGCCACCAGTTTTTCCTGGACATCAGGCAGTGCCACAATCTGTACCAGCGCGCGATTGAGTATGTTGACAATCTCAACTGGCGTTCCCGCAGGCGCCAGCATGCAGAACCACCCCTTTATCTCAAACCCTTTGACACCCGACTCACTCAAGGTCGGCACGTCCTTCAGTACCGACGAACGTGTCAGCCCAGTCGTGGCAATCGCACGAATACTACCTGCATTGATCTGCGCCTGCATGGCAGTGATGTTGTCAAACATCATTGCGACGCGTCCTGCCACCAGATCCGTCAGTCCCGGCACATTACTTTTGTAGGGAATATGTGTCAGCTTGGCTCCCGACATGGACACGAACAGGGCTGCGGCCAGATGACTGGTCGTGCCGTTGCCAGAAGAGGCATAGTCATACTTGCCAGGGGCCGCCTGTGACATGCTGACGAGATCCGCAACCGTCTTGACGGGTGAGTCTTTAGGGACAGACATGACAAACAGATTGGTTGCGATCAGACTGATTGGCGCAAAATCCCTGACAGGATCATAAGGCAGACTGGCATACATACCTGGATTGATGCCGTGGGTCGAGCTTGACCCCAGCAAGAGCGTATAGCCATCCGCAGCGGCACGCGCGACCTCAGCGCTCCCTAGACTGCCGCCAGCTCCGGGGCGATTCTCAACGACGACAGTCTGACCGAGACGCTCTGTCAGTTTTTGGGCAAGCAGACGACCAATGACATCGGTGCCACCGCCGGCACCAAACGGAATGATCATTTTGATGGCATGGCTCGGCCACGCCGCCTGCTGAACATTCTGGGCAACAGCCTGAGAGCCTGCCGAAAGGCAAAGCAAGGCAATGAATAATAGTCTCGGCATCGCATGTCTCCTATTGTGAACCGACTGTCCTGCTCTGGATGAGGGATCTTTTTAAACGGCTCCAGCACGTGAAAATATGATTAGTTTTGTTTTCACTTCGACAATGCTATCCTAAACTCACAACATTGAGCGACCTGTGCAACAAACGACTGTTCCTCCACGCCCTGCTGCGACCGTGATACTGGCCCGTGACTCTGATCATGGGGTTGAAGTATTCATGATGAAGCGCACCACCGAAGTTGTGTTTGCCAAAGGGATGCATGTCTTTCCCGGTGGAGGGCTCGACAGCGCGGACTACGCCCAGGAAATGACAGCATTGTGTGCGGGTATTGATGATGAACATGCAAGCTCGACGCTCGGAGTCGAACAAGGTGGCCTGGCCTATTGGGTCGCCGCGATTCGTGAGTGTTTTGAAGAAGCTGGCCTGCTGATTGGGTACCGTGATGCAATCGGGCAGCGTCCTCTGGATGCCTCCGATGCACCTCGCCTGGCCATGCTGCGCAGCCATCTCGCTGAAAAAAAGCAATCATTTGCCGAGTTACTCCTGGGTGCCCAATTACGCGCAGCCACTGACCAGCTTGTGTATTACAGCCACTGGGTCACGCAACCCGGCCGCCCCCGTCGCTACGACACGCGTTTTTTTGTCGCCCCTGCACCTGCCGACCAGATTGCGATGCACGACAACTCTGAAACCGTCGCACACCTCTGGGTGCGTCCCGCTCAGGCGCTTGAATTGAGTCAGCGTGGCGAATTGAATCTGATGTTCCCCACGATCAAAACACTCGAGAGCCTGACCAGATTTGGCAACGTGAAAGATCTGATGGCGTTTGCACGCACCAAACCGCCCACCTCCATGATGTCACCACATCTATCGACGGCACGTGACGGCTCCATCCGCACACTGATTCAAGGCGACTACGCTCACGCCGAGATCCGAAAGCTCGACCCCTCAAACCAGGGCATTGCCAAATCCGATATCGACCCTGGTCATCCCGTCAATATTGCGCCACAAGTGTGGCGCATCACGGCCGCCAACCCTGGCGTCATGACAGGCCCGGGCACTAACACGTATCTGATTGGATCCGCACAGACCGGCGTGGCAGTGATCGACCCTGGCCCTGAGCTGACGGAACATGTCAACGCCATCGTGCAATGCGCAGCAGGTCCGATTAAATGGATTCTTTGCACGCATACCCATCGCGATCATTCGCCCGCAGCCAGGCAACTCCAGGCGCTCACCGGCGCACAACTCATTGGCATGCCGCCCCCGCCGTACTCGAATCAGGATCAGGATTTTGTGCCAGCGCTCATCCCCACGCACAATCAGAGACTGCAGATTGCCGGTGTGACTTTGCGAGCCATCCATACCCCTGGGCATGCCTCGAATCACCTCTGCTACCTGCATGAATCAGAAAAAATACTCTTCACTGGCGACCATGTCATGCAAGGCTCGACGGTTGTGATCAACCCGCCAGATGGTGACATGTCTGTGTACCTCGATTCCCTGCGCATGCTGATGTCCGAGCCCATTGATTACTTTGCTCCCGGTCACGGCTTTTTAATCGGCAACCCGCTAGAGGCTCTTGAGCGTTTGTTGCTGCACCGGCAGGACCGAGAAAACAAAGTCGTTGCAGCACTGCGCCTCGCAGGCGAACCACGCTCTGCAGAAGAGCTTGTCACGGATGTCTATCAGGATACGCCCGCACAACGGCACGCCCTGGCAGCACGTTCGCTGCTAGCCCATCTGCATAAATTAAGAAATGAAGCCCGCGTCAGCGAGCACGCTGGACGCTGGTGTTTGAATGATGTGCAAGGTCACACTGAACGTACCAGGTGATCAGCCGATCGCGGATCGACTGATCACCTTTACCATCTCCGGGTAAGAAGAATCGGCTTTAACAGACCAACTACTTGAATCATTCGCAGACTTCCATGGGTAGCGGAAGTGGTCTGTTAACAGCGTATGTATGCATTAAAACGCAAGCTAACCCATCTGTATAATATTTAATTCAGCTATTGCCATCTGTTTTATAGATATATACAGGCCATGGAATTTAAACAACTACGTTACTTTCTCGCGATCGCTGAGCATGGCTCTTTTTCAAAAGCAGCCAGCAAGGTCTATATTGCCCAGTCGGCACTCAGTCATCAGATCGCACAGCTTGAAAGCGAACTGGGCACGCCGCTCTTTCATCGATCGCGCCGTGGTGTTGAGCTGACAGAGGGCGGTGAGGTTTTTCATGCTTACGCACTGTCTATTCTCAGACAGGTTGAAGATGCGCGGGCAAGCGTCACCAGCATGACGGCCGAACCAGCCGGAAAAGTCATTTTTGGCATTCCTCACAGCATTTCCAACACATTAGCCCTCCCCCTGATCCAGGCGATCAGAGACGCGCTGCCAAAAGTAAACCTGGAACTGACTGAAGAGCTCACGGGCAATCTGACGCGTCAGCTCAACGCAGGTGCACTGCACATGGCAATTCTTTTTGATGACGGGCATTTAAATGATTTTCTGTTTGAGCCGCTCGTCTCTGAACGGATGTCGTTGATTTTCCGTCCAGGTCAGTCAGATGGAAAATCATCCATGACACTTCGGGAGGCACTGCTCAAACCCTTGATCTTGCCGGCACAACCGCATGGAGTCAGGCCAATTATCGAACAAATTGCAGCCAGAGCCGGGCTGCCTTCACCCAACGTCGTGGCCGATATCAGTTCAATCAGCATCTTGCGCAGCTCCCTGCTCGCCGGTCTGGGTCAAACGATATTACCCATCATGCCCATGAAAGCAGAAATAGACAGCGGCGCACTCAGGAGTGCGTCAATCAACACTCCGACCGTTTCGCGCGTTGTGGCGCTTTGCCGATCCCGTCACATACCGATGTCTACCGCTGCGGCCTCAGTCAATGCCATCACCATCAGGTTGATTGAAGAGCTATGTGACAGCGGACAATGGGCTGATGCAACGTTTATTGGTTGACGGCGGTGCAGCCTTCAAACTTTCAACGCTCAATAAACTCAATAAGTTTAACTTTGCGCAGAGAATCAATGTTAATGTCACAGGCTTAACAGCTGTCACTATTTTTTGGCCGCTCACACCTAAAGTGACACGTTGAATGCTTGATTCAGTCAGTACGGCCCCTTTGTTGCTCCCTCAGGGCATCGACAAGCGCAGTATCGTATGGCCCTACGCAATTACCCTGCTGCTATATCACCTCCTTGCCCTGCTTGCCTTTGTACCAGCGTTCTTTAGCTGGGCAGGCGTTGCCATCATGGTCGCTGGGCTATATGTCTTTGGCACACTGGGCATCAATCTCTGTTTTCACCGCCTGCTGACGCATCGAGGCCTGGTCTGCCCCAAGTGGTTTGAATACTGCCTAACGATACTAGGTGTGTGCTGCATGCAGGACACACCCGCGCACTGGGTAGCGATTCATCGCCTGCACCACGCACATTCCGATGAACAAGAGGATCCGCATAGCCCACTAGTCAGTTTTGCCTGGGGGCACGTGGGCTGGATGATTTTCGAAAACCGCGACATCAGCCGGCTTGAAATCTACTCACGCTATGCCAAAGACATATTGCGAGACTCTTTTTATAAAGCACTGGAAGGCTGGTTATTCCCAGTGATCCTGTTCGGCTCCTGGGTGGTATTTTTCCTGGCTGGCGCGGGCTTTGCACTCGCCACAGGGGATACCACATCGCAAGCCTTGCAATTCGGCGCAAGCATTCTGGTCTGGGGCGTATTTGTGCGTACCGTGCTGGTCTGGCACATTACCTGGTCGGTGAATTCCGTCGCGCATCTCTGGGGCTACCAAAACTATCCCACGGGAGACAAAAGCCGCAACAACTGGCTGGTCGCGATTATTGCGGCAGGTGAAGGCTGGCACAATAACCATCATGCCCAGCCACGCTCCGCCAAACACGGCCATCGCTGGTTTGAACTGGATCTGACCTACACCTCTGTCTGGATACTCGAAAAAATGGGACTCGCGACCAAAGTCGTGCGTCCCGATCGAAAGCCTGATTGACTCAGCCTTTAAAGTCAGCCCTCCTTTGAAGGGCTGACGATCCCTAGGCTGCAGGCCAGGGCGTGACAGGGGGAATTGCACAGGGCCCCTGCGCCACCGGTACGGAACCAAAATCAGCCGGACCGACAATTTCCAGATATTCCATGTCCGGCGAATAATCAAACAGATAATGGACAATGCCCGGCCGCTGATGCACACAATCACCCGCCGACACAAGCGTGACCTTGTCTTCATACATGAAGCGCGCCCAACCCTTCATCATCATGACGATCTGAAATTCGGCCACGTGATAATGCCAGCCCGTTCCGTCAGTGGGGGGCAGGTTTGCTTTGACCAGATGCGCAATCACCTTGCCATTGGTCGCTTGAGCGACACCAAGATCGCGGTATAGAAAGAAATCACGCAACCCGTTCTTAAGATATTGCGTGTCCTGCGGTTTCACATGCGAAAAAGTGGTGTCACTTGGGATATCAACTGGTTTATTCAAGATCAGCTCCTTAAGTTACCGAATATCTTCATCAAAACTCCACGACCAACTCTTCTATATCCTCGGGCTCCAGAATCGCCTGTTCGGCCCACGCCTTCATCTCCGGTAAGTCCAGAATCTGGTCGCAATAGGCCTGACAAAGTGGATCAAGCTCAATGCCATATGTCAGGAAACGCGTCACAACCGGCGCAAACATCGCATCCGCTACCGTCAGGGTATCCCCAAACAGATAAGGACCTTTGTACGCTTGCAGACACTCTCGCCAGATCACCACGATCCGGTCAATATCCATCTGTGCTTTTGACCAGACTTTAAAGCCACTGATGCGAGCCTTGATATTCATCGGAAGTGCGGATCGCAGCGCTGAAAACCCTGAATGCATCTCGCCACAGATGGATCGGCAGTGCGCCCGGTGCACCGGATTGGAAGGCAAAAGTCCCGCATTT
>CANCOC010000061.1 GCA_947379755.1 Alcaligenaceae bacterium
TTGCCGCCTTTGCGCCTGCGCATGTCCCACAACACGGGGAACAAGGCATAGATTTCATCTGGAATGACCTTGTCTTTATCATTTTCCAGACCTGTCTGAATATTTTCTTCAACAGTCAGCGTAGGAAATATCATCCGCCCTTGCGGGACATAGGCAATACCTTTTGCTACGCGGCGATAGCTTTCATCGCGCGTGACATCCTGCCCATCGACGCTGATCGAGCCGCTCTTGGTAGGGAGTAAACCAATCAGACTTTTGAAGAAAGTTGTTTTACCCATACCATTGCGACCCATGATGGCAATCGTTTCCTGCTTACCCGCTTCAAGGTTGATGCCATGCAGCGCTTCGCTTTGTCCGTAAGCTACGAAGAGATCTTTGACGCTCAGCATTTCAGGTCTCCTAGTGTCCGAGGTACACGTCAATCACTGCTGGATCATTCTGGACTTTGTCCATTGATCCTTCAGCGAGAATCTTGCCCTGGTGCATGACTGTCACCTTATGGGCAATCTTTTTGACAAACTCCATATCGTGTTCAATCACGATCACAGAGCGATTATTAGAAATTCTCTTGAGCAACTCGGCAGTCAAGTCGCGCTCGCGCGTACTCATGCCTGCAATTGGCTCATCAAGCATCAGCAATTCAGGTTCCTGCATCAGCAACATGCCAATTTCAAGCCATTGCTTCTGCCCGTGCGACAACAGTCCCGCCTCGGTATGCAGGGTTTCGAGCAAACCGATTTCCTTTGCAACGGAGTCGACCTTTGCAAGCACTTCATCCGTGCACTTGAAAAAGATGGCGCCGATGACTGATCGTCCCTTGGGAAAAGATACTTCCAGGTTCTGAAAAACTGACAGGTTTTCGTAAATCGAAGGAGTCTGGAATTTACGGCCAATGCCTTTACGCACGCGTGCATATTCTGGCAAGGTAGTCATTTCTTCATTCTTGAACTTGATGCTGCCGGCGCTTGCACGCGTCTTGCCACAGATCATGTCCAGGAGCGTGGTCTTGCCTGCACCATTGGGGCCGATGATGACGCGCAATTCGTTTTTATCTACATACAAATTCAGGTTATCAATCGCCTTAAAGCCATCGAACGAGACCGTCAAATCTTCGATCGCGAGAACAAAGTCTGTGCTGCTACTCATGGAGCGCTCCTTCTGATGACTAACTCGGCAGCGTTATCAGCGGATTGCACCGCAAGCGCTGACGCTGAGTCGCCCTGTACTGCCAATGCCGCCTGCTCGTCCGCAATGAGATCGAGTTCGATCAGGCGCTGCCTGATCATCCGGCGCTCTGCCATGCGGCGATTCCACCAGGGCTTGACGTTGGATTCAAACAGGCCAGCCAGTCCGAATGGGAAAGCCATCGTGACGCCAATGAACAGGGCCGCCATCAGGAATAACCAGAGATCAGGAAAGCTCTCAGAAAAGAGTGTTTTGCTTGCGTTGACAAGGAGTGCGCCGTAGACCGCACCCACCAGACTCAGACGACCACCTACTGCGCAGAGAATAATCAGTTCAATCGAAGGTACGATTCCGACAAAGGAAGGAGACATAAAGCCCACTTGCAAGGCAAAGAACGCACCACCAATTCCAGACACTCCTGCAGCCATGCAAAATGCTGCAACCTTGAACATCGACACGTCATATCCAGAAAAACGCACCCGATCTTCTTTGTCACGCATGGCCAGTAGCAAAGTGCCGAATTTGCTGCGCTGAATCCAGGTGCCAATGATCACGCACAACAGCAGCGACAGACAGCAGGCGTAATACAGAATGATCTTTGCTTCATCGGTACGCGTATCCCAGCCATTCATGGTCTTGAGATCGGTCATGCCGTTGACACCACCTGTGAAACCCTGCAAACCAATAATCAAGGTCGTCAGAATTAGTGCAACCGCCTGGGTGATAATGGCGAAGTACACACCGCCGACGCGTCGTTTGAACATCGCGTAGCTCACCAGGAAGGCCAGGATAGAAGGGATTGCAATCACAGCAATCAGGGTAAAGGTCAGGCTCTTGAAGGGCAGCCACCAGATGGGCAACTCTGTGATCTGGTTCCAGTCCATAAAGTCCGGGATACCAGGTGTGGACTGAATCTTGGTAGTGATAGGATCTGAAGCCTCGAGCTTGAGGAACATGGCCATGCAATAGCCACCCAGTCCAAAAAATACGCCCTGACCCAGGCTCAGCACTCCACCCCAGCCCCACAACACGACCAGGCCGATTGCAACAAAAGCATAGGTCAAATATTTACCAACGAGGTTCAGGCGAAAGTTATCCAGAAGTGCCGGGAATACGACAAGCAACACGACTGCAAGTATTGCGATACTGAGCACACCTGGTTGCTTGAGAAAGTTCTTGATCGAATGCATGATTGTGGGCTCCCTAAAACGAAATGATGATTAGCGCCGGATCTTCGAGGCAAACAGGCCCTGAGGACGAACCATCAAAATGATGACGATGCACGAGAGCGTAAAGACCTTGGCCATCGATCCAGTCATGAAGAACTCACTGATGGATTGCGTCTGGGCAATCAGGAAAGCCGAAGCAGCGGTACCCAACAAGCTGGCCGCACCACCAAAAGTCACCACCAGAAATGCGTCCACAATGTAGAGTGAACCAGAGGTCGGTCCGGTGGAGCCAATCGTCGTAAAGGCGGCGCCTGCAATCCCTGCGATGCCGCAGCCGATTGCAAAAGTCAATTGATCTGTTTTCTTTGTATTGATGCCGGTGGCATTGGCCATTGGCCGATTGCTCACTGTCGCCCGGACCCGCAGGCCCCAGCGGCTTTTATATAGGGCGAGCATCACCAGGGACGTCACCAGCAAGGTCAGACCCATCACAAACATACCGTTGATCGGGATGTCGAGACCTTCATGTGGTGCCCAGGAGCCCATCAGCCAATCTGGCAAAGTGGGGCTGACTTCCTTGGCACTGATAAACGTACGGAACGCCTGTTGCATCCCGAGGCTCAAGCCCCAGGTCGCCAACAGGGTATCCAGCGGACGCTTGTACAAATGACGAATTAACGCCCATTCTGCAATCCAGCCTCCAATAAATGCAAAAGCAAAGGCGGTCAGGATCGCAAACGGAAAGTAGACCGGCATTAACGCCGGGGCATACCTTTCGGTTAACGTCGAACCAAGATAGACGGTATAGGCACCAATCGCCATGAACTCACCGTGAGCCATATTGATCACACCCATCTGACCAAAAATGATTGCCAGTCCAAGCCCCATCAGGAGCAGCACAGCAAACAGGCTCAGACCTGCGAAGCCCTGCATCAGGGCAATATTGAGCACTTCAGACAGTTCCATCTTGATTCCTTGACGCAAACGTTAACCAATCACTGCTTACTGATAACCCTTTGGGAATGGATCGGGTTTAATCAGTTCAGGAGACTCTGCAACGACTTTGAACTGGCCATCTGGCAACATTTCGCCAATACGGGCCTTGCTCCAGAGGTGATGGTTGTCAGCGATCTTGACGTAACCTTCTGGGGCACCTTTGAACTCAATGCCATCGGATGCTGCTGCAATCTTGTCCACATCGAAGCTGCCTGCTTTTTCGACTGTGAATTTCCAGAGCCATGGGCCCAGGTAACCAGCTTGTGTGACATCGCCGATCACTGACTTAGGACCATATTTCTCTTTAAACGCAGCAACAAATTTCTTGTTGTTTTCGTTGTCCAGGGACTGGAAATACTTCATGCAAGAGTAGAAACCTGCTGTGTTCTCACCGCCAATTCCGAGCAACTCATCTTCCGTGACCGAAATCGTCAGCAGTTTCTGCTTGTCGGCAGTAATACCGGCAGCTTTGAGCTGTTTGTAAAACGCAACGTTACTGCCGCCCACAACCGCTGCATAAATCAGATCAGGCTTGGCAGCTTTGATCTTGTTGATCAAAGAGTTGAAGTTGGTGTTGCCGAGTGGGTAATATTCTTCGCCCACAACTTTCTGCTTCAGTACGCCTTCAATGTGTTTGCGTGCAATTTTCATTGAAGTACGTGGCCAGATGTAATCCGAACCCACGAGGAAGTAGCTCTTGGTGCCTTTTTCTTTTGCGGCCCAATCCAGACCCCACAGAATCTGCTGGGTCGCTTCCTGACCGGTGTAAATGACGTTTTTGCTTTGCTCCAGACCTTCGTAGAAGGTTGGGTAATACAGCATGCCGTTTTCTTTTTCGAAAATTGGCAATACGGCCTTGCGTGAAGCTGAGGTCCAGCAACCGAATACTGTTGCGACGTGGTCGTTGACCAGGAGTTTCTTAGCTTTTTCAGCAAATGTTGGCCAGTCCGAAGCGCCATCTTCCTTGATAACTTTGATCTGACGACCCAATACACCGCCCATTGCGTTGATCTGATCGATCGCAAGTTGCTCAGCCTGGATGGAGCCAGTTTCAGAAATAGCCATCGTGCCGGTTGACGAATGCAACTGACCAACGGTCACTTCTGTGTCTGTAACTGCCAGTTTGGTCGTATTGACCTGTGAAGTAGGTAACTTCTGTGCACCTGCGCGCATGGTGGCAGCAGCCAGGGCCATGCCGACGATACCTTGTAAGACTTGCCGACGATCGGCACTGGGGGTGAATTCAAACTCAGGCTTTTTCATGGAGTGTGCTCCTAGGGTTAACGACCAATAAACTCTGTGAAGTCATTCTGCGTGTTTTGCTACGTAGTCCCAATACGTCAATTGACGTATGCGAAAATGCGCAATCCCCATGTCCCCGGCTAAAAGTCACCCGTGACCACACCTGCGAACCAGAAAATCATCCGCATCCGGCGTGAATACAACGCCTGGGTGGCCGACGAGTCCCTCGAAGACTACGCGTTGCGCTATACGCCCCAGACTTTTCGCAAATGGTCTGAGTGGAAGGTTGCCAATACCGCACTGGGTGGCATTTCCTTTCTGGCGCTCGAAGCAATTGGTGCAGTCATGGCACTGAACTACGGGTTTTCAAACGCGCTTTGGGCCATCATTGCCGTGTCACTGGTGGCTTTTTTGACGGGTTTGCCAATTAGTTACTATGCTGCGCGCTATGGCGTGGATATTGACCTGCTGACGCGCGGAGCTGGCTTTGGCTATGTCGGATCGACCATTACCTCGCTGATCTACGCAGCCTTCACCTTTATCTTTTTTGCGCTTGAAGCCGCCATCATGGCGCTGGCACTCAAGCTCTATCTGGACTGGTCGATCGTCTGGTGCTACATCATCAGTGCCCTGGTGATTATTCCGCTCGTCCTGCGCGGGATCACCCTGATCTCCAAACTTCAGCTCTGGACCCAGGGTATCTGGCTGGTACTACTCGTCTGCCCCTATATCGCCATTGCCATCAAGAATCCAGGAGCCTTCACTGAGTTCCTGGGGCTCAGCGGGATCATTTCCGGCAGCAGTGATTTCAGCTGGCTCATGTTTGGTGCCGCCTTCACTGTGGCCTGTTCGCTGGTGGTCCAGATTGGTGAGCAAGTCGATTACCTGAGGTTTTTGCCTGAAAAAACGGATCAGAATCGATGGCGCTGGTGGGGAGCCGTCATCATTGCGGGTCCGGGCTGGATTCTTCCGGGCATGGCCAAAATGCTCGGCGGTGCGTTCCTCGCCTTTCTGGTGCTCCACCAGGAGCTCTCTCCCGTCCAGGCCAGTGAACCCACCCGCATGTACACGGCCGGGTTTGCCTATGTCTTTGACGATCCGGTATGGGTGATCGCAGTGACTGCACTGTTTGTGGTGCTGTCGCAGGTCAAGATCAATGTCACAAACGCCTATGCCGGTTCTCTGGCCTGGTCAAACTTTTTTGCACGCCTGACACACAGCCACCCTGGCCGGGTGGTCTGGCTCGTGTTCAACGTGCTGATTGCCACCCTGCTGATGACACTCGGCGTCTTTCGCGCACTTGAACAGGTGCTTGGCCTCTATAGCAATGTCGCGATCGCATGGATCGGCGCCATCGTTGCAGACCTTGTCATCAACAAACCACTCGGCCTGTCACCCAAGGGGATTGAATTCAAACGGGCATATCTCTATGACATCAACCCCGTCGGGCTAGGTGCCACACTGATTGCAGCCCTGCTGGCCCTCATCGCCTTTAGTGGATTATTAGGCGAAACTGCCAAGGCCTTCGCCCCCTTTATTGCCTTGACCGCCTCCATCATTCTATCGCCCGTCATTGCATGGGTGACGCATGGACGCTGGTATATCGCCAGACGGGCACCGCCCATGGCCAGTCCTGGCACAATCATTCAGTGCAGCGTATGCGAGAATGAGTTTGAAGCGCCAGATATGGCGCACTGTCCCGCCTACGGTGCGCCGATTTGCTCCTTGTGCTGCACACTGGATTCGCGCTGCCAGGATTCCTGCAAACAAGGTTCACGACTCGACGAGCAAGTCACCGGATGGATGAAGCTCATCTTGCCTCATGCACTTTCAGAACGTTTCAAAGCCCGGGCAGGACGATTTTTACTGGTATTCGTGTCTCTATCACTGGTGCTCTCCACCGTCATGGGCATTGCACTGACACAGGAAGGCATGACCGGCACAGATCCTGATGCTGTCCGGACAAGTTTGTTCGCCAATATTTATCTCATGCTGATGTTTGTAGTGGCCGTATGTAGCTGGTGGGTGGTTCTGATCAGTGAAAGCAGAAAGCTTGCACAAGAAGAATCGAATGCTCAAAGTCGCTTGCTGCAGCGCGAAGTCGAAACCTTGCGCCTGACCGAAACAGCACTGCAATCGGCCAAAGATGAGGCCGAGCGTGCCAACCACGCAAAGACCCGTTATGTCGCGGGAATGACGCACGAGTTGCGTACCCCCCTGAACAGCATTCTGGGCTATTTGCAGATCTTGCTGAAAGAAGACACACTCAATATCAAACAGCGCGAAGCCCTGCAAACCGTTCAAACCAGTGGTGTGCACATGGCCGGACTGGTTGACGACATGCTCGATCTGGCACACATTGAATCCGGTCGCCTCAGACTCGAGACCGCACCGATGCCTTTGCGCCTGCTACTGGATGAACTGGTCAAAATGATTCGCCCTCAGGCGGTATCCAGAGATCTGAAGTTTGAATATATCGTTCACGGCGAATTACCAGAATGGGTAAAAGGCGATGCCAAACGCCTCACGCAGGTGTTGATCAATCTTCTAGGCAATGCCATTAAATTCACTGACGCAGGCAGTGTCACCCTGCGAGTCGATGCACGCGCACAGGTCCTGCAATTTAAAGTCGAGGACACGGGAGTAGGCATTGCCTCGCAAGATCAGCAGCGTATTTTCCTGCCCTTTGAGCGAGGCGGTGCAGCGCGACGACGTGGCGAGCCAGGCACAGGACTGGGACTGACCATCACTGGATTACTGGTATCCATGATGGGCGGCGATCTCTCACTATCGAGTACTGCAGGGGCTGGCAGTACTTTTTGTGTCAGGCTATACCTGCCCCAGGCTCCCGACCCGGGCATATTGATTCAAACGCTTGGACCCGTCTCTGGCTATACCGGCAAACGGCGCACACTGCTGGCGGTCGACGATCAGCCCGATCAGAGACAGATGCTTGCAGCCTTGCTGAATCCGCTTGGTTTCATCATGCGCGAGGCCGCCAGCGGCAGCGAATGCCTGGATAGCCTGGAACATGAAGTGCCAGACGCCATCCTGCTTGATCTCACCATGGATGAAATGGACGGCTGGCAAACCGCCAAAGCCATCCGTGCCCGCGGCTACACGGATCTGCCAATCATTCTGGTTTCAGCCAACCTGTTCGACAATCAGGCGCATAAAATTCAGGCGGCGCAGTGCCAGGCCTTTGTTGGAAAGCCTGTCCTGGAGTCAGAACTGGTGGGCGTGCTTGGTCGCTTCCTGGGGCTGGAATGGATACCGGCAGGCCTGAGCGGCGCTGAGGTGCCTGATCTGTTCAATAAAGAAGCCGATCATATCCAGGAGTCGATTCCATCAGCGCTACGTGAAAAAATGGCACCACTGATCAGGATCGGTCATGTGCAAGGCTTGCTCGACGTACTCGATCAGCATGCTCAGCATGAACCCTCACATAAGCGAATGATTAAACAGTTGCGCCGTCTGGTCGTGAAATTTGATTTTGAAACCCTGCTGCAACTGACAAAAGAACCTGTTAACGACAGAGAAGAACTGTAGACATGACTCAAGCCCCTCAAGTTATCAGACCCGTTGTACTGCTCGTTGATGATGCACCGAGCAGTCTGGGTCATCTCTACCAGTCCCTCGAAAGTGCCGGCTACAGCGTAGTAGTTGCACTGGATGGTCAGTCAGCGCTTGAGCGACTCGAGATGGTGCTGGTCGATGCCGTTCTGCTTGACGCAGTCATGCCAGGGTTAACCGGCTTTGAAACCTGCAAACTGATCAAAGCCAATCCAACCCTTGCACATTTGCCTGTCATTTTCATGACGGGGCTGGCAGACACCGAATATATCGTTTCCGCTTTTGATAGCGGTGGCGTGGATTATGTCGTCAAGCCCGTCAAGGTTGACGAAGTCCTCGCGCGCCTGCAGGCGCACATTCGCAATGCCCGCGTGGCGCGCCTCGCCCGCGAAGCAATTGATATCGCGGGCTTTGGTGTCGTGCTGATTGATACCCAGGGTCGCGTCGCCTGGCAGTCTCCCCAGGCACGCCTGCTGTTGAACCAGGACGTCTCAAAAATGGATTTATCGTCAATGCTGGATATGGCACAAGAACAGGTGAGGTTACCCGGTCATCCCGATATTTCCGTCAGAAACCTTGGGCAGGTGGGCCTGGGTGAAACGATGCTGTTGCTCGCTCAGGACAATCCACGCAACGGGGAATCCGCCCGGCTGCAGCAAGCGGCCCTGACCCATCGTGAAAGTGAAGTGCTGTCCTGGCTGGCAAAGGGCAAGACCAATCGTGACATAGCGGAAATCCTTGGTATGAGTCCCCGTACAGTCAACAAGCATCTGGAACATATTTTCGACAAACTCGGTGTGGAGACCAGATCAGCAGCTGCCGCCATTGGTGCGCGATTCGGACCGGACGTACACTAGCAAAAATAATCATCCGGAGACATGATGCAAATACTGGCGCCACTTATCAGGACCATTGGCCTGGTGCTCCTTACTTTTGCATCGTTTTACACAATGGCTGAAAACTACGCTACCCCGCAGGCTGCAATCTGGACGGCAAAGGACTTCCGTTTCCATACTGGCGAAACATTTCCCGAACTCAAGATTGGCTATACAACAGTCGGCAATCCGACTGGTATTCCTGTACTGATCCTGCATGGAACGACAGGCACTGGTACAGGCATGCTGAATGCTGGTTTTGCTGGAGAGCTATTTGGCCCCGGCCAGGCACTGGATGCCACGAAATACTTCATCATCCTGCCAGACTCTATTGGCATGGGGCGCTCTTCCAAGCCTTCCGACGGTTTACGCACAACATTCCCTCGCTACAACTATGACGACATGGTGCAGGCTCAATACCGGCTCGTCACTGAGGGACTCGGTATCAGTCATCTGCGCCTGGTGCTTGGCAACTCGATGGGAGGAATGCAAGTCTGGCTATGGGGGATTGCGCACCCAGCATTCATGGATGCCTTGGTCCCCATGGCGTCAACCCCTGCACAGATGTCCGGCCGGAACTGGCTGATGCGCAGGCTCATTATTGATTCGATTCGCAACGACCCTGCCTGGATGCAAGGCAATTACACAACTCAGCCGCCCAGCCTGCAGTTTGCTTCGACATTTTTTTCTATCGGCACCAGCGGCGGCAACCTGGCACTTCAGAACGCTGCGCCCACCCGAGAAATGGCGGACACGTTACTGAATCAAAAACTGAATGCGAAATTCAGTGGTGACGCTAACGACTATCTGTATCAATGGGACGCGTCACGCGATTACGATCCGTCAGCTGATCTTGAAAAAATATCGGCCGAGGTGCTCGTCATCAACTCAGCCGATGATGAACGCAATCCACCAGAACTCGGTCTGATGGAGGCCGCTTTCAAAAGAATCCGTCATGCCAGACTGTTACTGATCCCAGCCAGCACGCAAACCGCCGGACATGGTACGACCGGTCAGGCGAAATGGTGGAGCAGCGATCTCGCCAGTTTCCTCAACACAGTGCCATCCCCATAAAAAAAGCGGCGGAGACAACCGATGCGTGCCTCATTCAATTTTAAAAAATCATCTTTTCTGTTTGGCCTGGTCGTATGTAGCTTGCTGACGTGCAACAACAGCCAGGCACGCGTGACAAAAATCATCATTGACGAAACCAGGCCGATGCTGACAACCAATGGTGTACCTCCCGTGCCTCAGGCCACGCCAGCATCTGGCATTGCCTACGAAATGGTTGCAGGCCGCGCGTTTGGTGAGCTCGATCCTGCACTCCCACAGAACGCCCTCATCCAGGATATTGAACTCGCGAAAGAGACTGATGGCAAAGTGCGCTATGTCGCATCCTTTCTCCTCTACAAACCTGTTGATTTAAAACAGGCCAGTGGTCTCATGTGGCACGAAGTCCCCAATCGTGGTCGCGTCTTTCCTTACGCAATGCAGGAACAGGCCTTTGGCGACATCATGCTGGCCAGCGCCTGGCAGGGTGACAATAGTGGCGCGACAACTGTACGCCCCACCGCCTCGGTCACTGGCATGCAGTTCCTCGATGTACCCGTCGCAAGACAGGCGAACGGCACTGCCGTCACGGGTGAGGTTTTTGGACGGATTGTGAACCGTTCTGGTCCGGACTCTCAACCGTTGCTAGTACAAACCAATCCTTTGCCGTACCAGCCTGCTTCGCTGGATACTGAAAAAGCTACACTGACTTCCAGAGGTGGTGAGACCACACGCGGTGAAGTACTCGACGCGCGCACCGTTGCCCCAACTGACTGGGCCTGGGCGAAATGTGATGCAGCACATCCTTTTCCCGGCACGCCTGATCCAACAGAAATCTGCCTAAAGAATGGTTTTGATGCCAAACGGCTCTATCAAGTTGTCTTCACCGCCCAAAATCCCTATGTATTAGGCATTGGGCTGGCGGCCTGGAGAGATGTCGGACTCTTTTTTAAATCAGCGGCACAAGACAGTCACGGCACAGTCAATCCGATCGCAGGTGTCGTCAATAAAAGTATCGGGCGCGGCGTATCTCAATCGGGTAATTTCTTACGCGGCTGGCTACACCTGGGCTTTAACCAGGCCGAACAAGGTGGCATCGTGCACGATGGGATCTGGCCGATTATCGCGGGTCGCCGCATTGCACTGAATTTTCGCTGGGCACAGCCAGACGGTGTGCTTGAGTTGTATCAAGCCGGCAGCGAAGGACCACAATGGTGGCTGCCACACGCAGATCCCGTGCGTGGCTTGCCCGCCGCCGGCATACTGGACCGCTGCACTTCCACACAAACCTGCCCAAAAATTATTGAACATTTTGGTTCAGCTGAAGTCTGGGCACTCAAGCTCACGCCCGAATGGATTGGTACCGATGCACAGACTGACTTACCACTGCCAGACTCTGTCAGGCGTTACTACATCGCCAGCAGCAATCATGGTGGTGGTGCGGGAGGCTTTGACACGAGTATTGCGGGTGCGGCACTGCCAGCAACTGGCGCGATATGCCCAGGCAATAATTTTGGAGTAGGTATTCTGCCGGCCAATCCTGTCCCGCATACCGAGACGGTCAATGCGATTCGCGTGCATTTCCGCGACTGGATCCTGCGAGGCACTGAGCCCCCTGCCAGCCGCTATCCGACACTTGCAGTGCAACCCGGCGCGTCTGGCAATACGCTGGCACTTGCTAACAAGGAGGCCATTGGTTTTCCTACACTGCCTGGCCTGCGCCCAACCGTGCCGGAAGCAGATTTCATCATGCCGGTACTGGACTACGACTGGGGATCAACCTTTAACGCCATGGATGCCTCGGGCATCCCGACCCACGCGCCACCGCCGATCAAACAAGTACTGAAGATGTATGCACCAAAAGTTGATCAGGATGGCAATGAGCTCGGTGGCGTGCCTGTCGTGCTGCTCGATGCGCCACTGGGTACCTACCTTGGATGGAATATCACTGCGGGTGGCGACAAACCCTTTCATCAGGATCAGATTTGCGATTATGTCGGCGGGATGATTCCCTTTGCACGCACCGCTGCTGAACGTCAGGCAAACAAAGATCCAAGACAATCGCTCGAAGAGCGCTATGTCAATCATGAAGGCTATGTGAAAGCAGTGACCCGTGCGACTGAACGCGCAGTCAAAGCAGGCTTTTTATTACCCGAGGATGCGCAGGCTCTGATCAGCAAAGCCCAGGCCAGCGCGGTCCTTCGTCAGGCGAGTATTCAAAGCACCCAGAAATGATGGGTCCCGTCCTTGCCTAATTGTGAAACCAGCCCAAACTCCCAGTCAAGGTAGGCCTGCATGGCTGCAGGGCCGTTATCCGTTCCTTCGTACGGCCTCTTGTAACGGTCTAGCGGCGGCGATGCGAGCCGGGTGGGTCCTGTTTCGAGAGCATGGCCAGCCTGCATGAATGCCTGCGTCCCACCGTCAAGCACGTAAAGCGCCGACTGCGCATATAAAGCCGATGCCTGCAACATAGCCAAAATTTCTGCGCGGGCAAAGCGTGCCTGCACACCATCCGGGCAAGTCAATACATAGCGTTTCGCAACCGGTAGTTTTTCAAGTGATTGCCTGAACTGTGAGCGCAACACATAATATGCACCCGGGATATGCCCCTGAACATATTGTGCATGCTTGGCCAGGTCAATCACAACAGTCTGTTCACCAGAAGTCGGCTCCGGCAGGTTCATTGCATGCATGTCTGCAATGAACGCATTCACAGTCAGCAAAGGTACTGCGGGCATTGCGGGCAGCTCAGCAGCCCATGAACCCTGCACAGTAAAGTCACTCCTTGGCACACCATCCAGCACATGGACATCCCACGCCATTTGCGCCAGCCAGGAGGCCGTCATATTCGCGCGTACTCCATCGCTATCGATCAGCACAATCCTGGCGCCACGCACAGGTGCGACCATTTCCGTTTCCTGTACAAGCTGGCCACCTGGCGTAGAACGAAATCCCTCCAGGTGACCAGCTGCAAACTCCTGTGGCGTGCGCGTATCAAAAAAATACGTCGTACGCTCGTGTTGTGCACGCCAGGCCTGCACATCAGCAAAATGCGCACGTTTGACTCCGGCGCGATCAGCCACACTGCGTGCACGTTCAGCAGCGCTGAGTGTAGTTGCCTCAGAGACATCGGTGAACGTTCTGCTTTGCCCCTTGTCCAGTTGCTGCCCAGCCAGAATCCAGCCAATCGTGCCATTGCGCAAAGCAGAAACTGAATTTGGAATACCTGCGTTAATCAGTGACTGTGTGCCAATAATGCTGCGCGTGCGGCCTGCACAATTCACAATCACTTTGGTGTCTGGATGGGGCGCAAGCTCGGCAATGCGCAAGACCAGCTCCGCACCCGGGCAACTGATCGCTGTGGGAATACTCATTGTGTTGTATTCATCGTAACGGCGGGCATCGACAATCACCACGTCCGCCCGATTATCGATCAGCGTCTGCACTTGCTCAGCAGAAAGCGAAGGAGTATGCGCCCTAGACTCAACAAGCTCACCAAACGACTTGCTGGGCACATTGACATCGATAAACAACTCTCCACCCGCTTCTGCCCAGGCTTTGACGCCTCCGGCGAAAACAGACACCTGAGTAAAACCAAGTGCGATCAATCGTTGCGCGGCAAGATAGGCGTCAGACAATGAAAGGTCTGCTGCATCGCCTGCATCAATGGTCACAATCGGTACATCACGCCTGGGTAGTTTTGAGAGCGCATCCTGCTCCAGGCGGGATAGTGGAAAATTCGCCGCAAACAAGGGGTGATTCTGAGCATGCGGATCTTCTTCACGAACATCGAGCAGTGCGACCTCAAGCTTGGCCAGCAGGCGTGCGCGAACGTCAGAATACCCGCACAACGTGATGGGCTGTGATTGAGGCGTCATATACAAATTATTTCCATGAAATGGTTGATCCATTCATCTGCGTCAGCAGAAGAATTTCAATTCCAGAGATTGGGCACCACAGCATTGCTGTAGCCGGAGATAAAGTCCTTTGAGGTGCCAGTAACAGGATCAAATACGTGACGCCTGATGCGTCCGATATTTCCACCATAGACATGAATACTGATGGAGGTCTGATCCGGATGAAAGTTGGCAACCTCATGCACGTCATGCGTCTCGGGGGAAACCGAACCGATCTGCCCCGGCTGCAAGATATGGCTTTCTGCGCGCCGATAACTACCATCGGCCTGTTTGAAATAATGCGTGTCGATTTCCTTGCCACGCAACATTCCAATCAAGCCCCAGGTCATGTGATCATGCACAGGCGTTTTTTGACCAGGGCCCCAGACAAAGCTCACCATGGAAAAACGATCCAGTGGATCCGCGTACAAGAGGAACTGCTGATAGTGCTGGGGGTGAGGCACGGTGAACATATCCGGTAGCCAGTCATCTTTTGCCACCAGTGTGGCGAGCAATTCCCCACCCGCTTTCAATGTCACATCTTGCGCTGGATGATCTTGCAGCAACCGACTCATACCCTGTACAAAGGTCAGTAATTTTTGATTCGACATAAAGGGTTGTCTCTCGTGAGCGCGTTATTTTTTATCAGTGTAATGCAAGCGAATCCAGTATTTTGTCTGACCCCATCACCAATGGTGTTGTATTGACTGAGCGCACATAATCAGGCCTTGGGTTCGGTACGTCCCTGCACTGATTCGATACTGGGTTGTAAACAAAATAGAGCGCCCAGCGGTTATGACGCGACATATTATGTCCGGAGCCGTGGATGAGATTGCAATCAAAAAATACCACTGAACCCGGCGTACCAGTGATTGGCACTGGCTCCGGGCTGCTTTCCATGATCGAGATTAAATTCTCTTTTGGCACGACATAAAACTTGTAGCCTGTCGCATCGTCAAATCGTGGCTCAAGGCTACCAAGCTTGTGACTGCCGGGAATGAAGTAGAGGCAGCCATTCATTTCAGTGGGCGCGTCGAGCATGAGCAGTGCGGTGCTCGGTCGTGCCTCTGGCATGCCGTCAAGTTTCCAGCTTCCGTAGTCCTGGTGCCACGCCCAGACCGAGCCCTCGATCGCTGTTTTCAAATTACATTTGGTGTGGTGAATGTAGAGTGCCTCATCGCGCAACACACTTTGTGCGGGCCCAAGCATCCGGGGCGAAAGAGCGGCTGCACGAAATAACGGGGATGCAGTCGGACCATCCGCCTCATGGACACGATAAAGTGTCTTTGCAATTCCACTGCCTTTTTCACGGACAAGATGATCAGTGTCGATTTGCTGAATACGCGCCAGCTCGATTTTCATCGCCTCAACCTCTTCAGGGGAAAAGAGTCCGTCAAGAACGATAAAGCCGTCACGATCATAGGTATCAAGTTGAGCTTGGGTCAGGCGCATGGAAGTCTCCGTATTATTGTGAACTGATGGTAAACAGCTGACGACGGGCCTGTCAATTCACGCCCACACCCGCAAAGTATTGCATTGACAGCACTTGCGCGCCTCCCTAATATTGATAAAAATGAAAGTCGGCAAGACAGATCGCCTTCTTCATGACACATCACCTATCTTTTCCCGGAGCAGCCTGGTGCGCATTCTTTTAGTCTTACTGACACTCATGGCCCTGAATATGCAAAACGCATTGGCTGAACCCCAGAAATGGGTTACGAGCTGGATCGCTTCTGTGCAAGGTCCTTATCCAACAGGCAACCCCTCCGCACAGCCGAATATGCGCGTGGTGTTTCCCTCACCCCAGACTGGTGCAAGCAACCAGTCCTTCAGACTGATGGTTAAGCCCGACATATGGGGCAAAAAAACACGGATCCGCCTGTCCAACGCATTCGGCACACAACCCGTGACCTTTAACGATGTCTACGTGGGCCTGCAACTCGCGAGTGCTGAACTGGTTCCAGACACGAACCATGCCATCACGTTCAAAAGCAAAAAGTCTGTCACCGTCCCTGCCGGCGAATCTGTCTGGAGTGATCCAGTCGATTTGGCCTTTGTGACACCCGCCAATCAAAAACTGCTTGATGGCCGCAAACTGGCAGTGAGTTTTTATATCCCCGAAACCAGCGGCCCGATGACCTGGCACGCCAAGGCGCTGACGACGTCTTATCTTACGGCGCCCGGAGCCGGCTCACAGACACAGCACGCGAGTGAAACCAACTTCCCATACACCACAGCCTCCTGGTTCTTTCTGGATGCCGTGGATATGAAAGCACCCACGGACACAAAAGTTGTCGTGGCTTTTGGTGACTCGATCACTGATGGCACTGCCTCCACCATGAATGGGGATGATCGCTGGCCCGATGTGCTGGCACGTCGCCTGCGTCATGAGTATGGCAACAAAGTCGTGGTCCTCAACGCGGGGATTGGTGGCAATCAGATCGCTGGCCCCGCAGAATATTCAGCTTCCTCACCCTTTGCTGGTGGCCCCGCTTCACTCATGCGACTGGATCGTGATGTGCTCAGTCTCTCGGGGGTCAGCACCCTGATCTGGCTCGAAGGGATCAATGACTTCAGCAAAAATGGTCAGGCAAGTGCTGAAACAGTCATTACCCAGCTGAGCAATGGGGTCAAGCGTCTGAATGCTGCCGGGATACGGGTGATCGGGGCAACCGTGGGCTCTGCCCTGGGCAGCACGAGTGCCGCACATGGGTTTCCCCAGCAGGATGAAAAGCGTCAGGCCTTGAACAACTTTATTCGTCACTCAAAGTTATTTGTCGGTGTGATTGACTTTGATGTCATCACACTTGATCCGACCACTGGTGAAATGCGTCCTGAATATGTTCCCGACAGCACAGTTGGCGGTCTGGGGGACAAACTGCACCCAAATCGTGCGGGTTATCACGCGATGGGTGATGCGATTGATCTGCGTTTAGTTGCAGGATCGACACAGGTCAAACGCTAGGGAGACTCAGCACGTACGTACCTGAATGCAGGGATTTCGCCATAAATAAAGTATTTCTTTATTTATGGCGTAATTATTGATAGAAACGATACATTTTTAAGAAGACAAACATTTATTTCAAGATCATGAATTTGATAGAACTGATTTACATAAATTAACTCTAACTTCCTTCTGTTCAATTGAGAGATTGTTCCTCTATACTCAAAACTTTTACCAATTACTGGTAAAAAATTGGTAACACAAATGGCAATGGGCGGCGGGTTCATCCAGCCAGAGTCACGATTCATTTCACAGCAACATAGCGCAAGCTTTACGTAGGGTCAGACTCGGGATGTGGATTGTTCGAACAGCGCTAGAGAAGCCATACACGTTTATCGTGATGGCAATACTCATTTTGCTCTCTACGCCTCTGGCCATCATGCGCACGCCCATGGATGTGCTGCCAGAAATCAATATCCCTGTCGTGAGCGTGATCTGGAGCTATAACGGCTTGTCTGCGGAGCAGATGGGCAACCGTATTACCCAGAACCATGAACGGATTCTGACGACAACCGTCAATGATATCGAGCATATCGAATCCCAGTCGCTCGCCGGTATCGCGATCATCAAAATTTACTTCCAGCCGAATGTAAATATCCAGACAGCAATCGCCCAGATTGTCGCGGTGTCTCAATCAGCACTGAGACAAATGCCACCAGGCATTACACCGCCACTTGTTATCAAATACACAGCCTCTGCGATTCCCGTCATTCAGCTCGGAATATCGAGCCTCACCATTTCAGAAAAAGACCTCTTCGACGCGGCGCTCAATATTTTGCGGCCGCAAATCGTCACGATCCCTGGTATCGCCATGCCTTTTCCGTATGGTGGCAAGGTGCGTGCGGTTTCTGTCGACATTGATCCCCAGGCCCTGCTTGCCAAGGGCATGACTTCCTCCGATGTCATTAACGCCATTTCGACCCAGAATCTGACGCTCCCCTCCGGCACCAGCAAAATTGGCGATACTGAATTCAATATTTCCCTGAACTCATCACCCACTACCATTGAAGGGCTCAACGACATTCCTGTCAAAACCCTGAATGGAGCGACCACCTATCTGCGCGAGGTGGCGCATGTGCGCGACGGTTTTTCGCCGCAGATCAACATTGTCCGGCAAAACGGTCAGCGCGGACTGCTGCTCACTGCCCTTAAAAATGGCGGAGCCTCTACACTTGATGTCGTCAATAATCTCAAGGAAAAGCTGCCATCCCTGCTGCCTTTGTTGCCAGAGGGCATTGAAGTCAAACTGCTCTCGGACCAATCTGTTTTTGTAAAAGAAGCGATTGCCGGCGTGGTGCACGAGGCGCTCATCGCGGCGCTGCTGACAGGCATCATGCTGCTGCTGTTCCTGGGTAACTGGCGCACCACCACGATCATTGCTGTCTCGATTCCGCTGTCGATTTTTTCCTCACTCATCGTTTTGCAACTGTTAGGCGAAACAATCAACATCATGACGCTCGGTGGACTCGCGCTGGCGGTTGGGATTCTGGTTGATGATGCGACGGTCACGATTGAAAACATCGAACGTCATTTGCATATGGGTAAAGGACTCTATGAGTCCATTATGGATGGTGCTGGCGAAATCGCTGTCCCCGCGTTTGTATCCACACTTTG
>CANCOC010000062.1 GCA_947379755.1 Alcaligenaceae bacterium
TGACTTTGAAGATAATTTTCTATCGTGATCTGGTCAACCAATTTAATCTGGGTCTCAAGCCAATCGATTGCCTCTTCACATTCTTCAAGTAATTCACGCAGCAACTGGCCAGAGACGAAGTCGTTCAGGCCCTCACAGACCGCCAGTGATGCCTGCATCTGGGGGTGTTGCACGGTACGCTCAAAATTGAGGTCTCCTTGCAAACACTCAAGCACATGCTCACCAATAGAGAGCTTTCCCAGGCTTTGTAAGTTTGGAAGTCCCTCAAGAAAAAGTACCCGCTCAATCACCTTGTCAGCTTCTTTCATCACTCGGATGGATTGCTTGTAGTGATAGTCGTTGAGCTTCTCCAAGCCCCAGTTGCGAAACATACGGGCATGAAGAAAATACTGATTGATCGCTGTCAACTGATTCTTGAGCACTTTATTCAGTGCTTCATTAATCTTTTTGTCTGTTTTCATCGCTTCAACCTTAGTTCTGATTGCCTGAATGCGCCTGGCTTTGGAGATAATTCTCAATACCTGTCAACTTAACCAACCGCAACTGTTTTTCAAGAAAATAAGCATGGTCCATTTCTGTATCTTCAAGCTGGATCAGCAACATTTCACGCGTCACAAAATCTGAGGCGACTTCACACGCTGCAATCACTGACTTCAGGTGGTCTGCAACCTGGTATTCGACATCCAGATCGGACTGAAGCATCTCAGGCACGGTTTGACCAATTTTCAGGGCATCGCGTCTTGATAAATCAGGCGTTCCTTCCAAAAACAGAATGCGCTGAATGATCGCTTTAGCGTGCTGACGCTCATGGTCCGACTCATGCAGGGTCTTTTCAGCCAGGCGCACGCATCCCATATCCTGATACATCTCACCGTGGATAAGGTATTGATCAACCGCGGTCAGTTCACCAGCAAGAAGATCATTCAGGCTTTTGATGATGTTTGTATTCCCTTTCATTTCAAACTCCCGGAAGGTTGCATTTAATTAGACCATCTTTTTTCCAAGGCAAGCCACCCGGCTCATTCGCTGTCCTCACTATGACTCGCATTACAAAATCCTATTGGATCGATTCGTGCACAAGCCCTACACTAGTCTTAGTAGTTAATAGACAAAGGAGAACACCTTGTCAAACGAAGCAAAATGCCCCTTCTCAGGTAGCGCCAACAAACCCACAGTGTCTGGCGGCCCCACAAACGCAGACTGGTGGCCCAATCGACTCAACCTGAAAATTTTGAACCAGCACTCCCCACTGTCCAACCCAATGGGTGAGGCGTTCAACTATGCAGAAGAGTTCAAGAGTCTGGATCTGGATGCCGTCACCAAAGACCTCCAGGCCTTGATGACCGATTCTCAGGACTGGTGGCCCGCAGACTATGGCCACTACGGACCGTTCTTCATTCGCATGGCCTGGCATGGTGCGGGTACCTACCGTATTGCCGATGGTCGCGGCGGTGCAGGAGCAGGCGCGCAGCGATTTGCCCCTCTGAACAGCTGGCCAGATAACGGCAACCTAGACAAGGCGCGTCGGTTGCTCTGGCCGATCAAGCAAAAATACGGCAAGAAAATCTCCTGGGCAGACTTGCTGATGCTTACCGGCAACGTTGCACTGGAGTCGATGGGATTCAAGACCTTCGGTTTTGGTGGCGGGCGCAAGGACATCTGGGAACCAGAAGAAGAAATTTACTGGGGCCCTGAAGGCAAGTGGCTCGAAGACGAACGCTACAGCGGCGACCGTCAGCTCGACAACCCTCTGGCCGCAGTGCAAATGGGTCTGATCTATGTCAACCCCGAAGGTCCCAACGGCAAACCGGATCCAGTCGCAGCGGCACGCGATATCCGGGAGACGTTTGCGCGCATGGCGATGAATGACGAAGAAACTGTTGCACTAATTGCAGGTGGCCACGCATTTGGCAAAGCCCACGGCGCAGCGGATCCAGCCAAGTATGTCGGCCCTGAGCCCGAAGCTGCGGGCATCGAAGAGCAAGGCCTGGGCTGGAAGAACACCTTTGGCAGCGGCAATGGCGCGGACACCATCACCAGCGGACTGGAAGGCGCATGGACGACTAATCCAGTGAAGTGGGACAACAATTACCTGGAAAACCTGTTTGGCTACGAGTGGGAGCTGACCAAGAGCCCGGCCGGCGCTCATCAGTGGACACCCAGGCAAGCCTCTGCGGCAGGTACGGTGCCTGATGCGCACGATCCCTCCAGGCGCCATGCTCCGATGATGTTCACAACGGATCTGTCCCTGAGAATGGATCCGGTCTACGAGAAGATTTCAAAGCGATTTCTCGAAAATCCACAGGAACTTGCAGATGTCTTTGCCAGGGCCTGGTACAAGCTGACGCACCGCGACATGGGACCTGTTACGCGGTATCTTGGCGCGCTCGTACCTGCTGAGCCGCTCCTGTGGCAGGATCCCATTCCCGCAGTGGATCATGCGCTGATCGGGGAACAGGATATTGCTGCCCTGAAGGCAAAGATCCTCGCCTCGGGACTGTCGGTTTCCCAACTAGTGACAACAGCCTGGGCATCAGCCAGTACATTCCGTGGCAGCGATAAGCGCGGCGGAGCGAACGGAGCTCGAATTTGCTTAGCTCCGCAAAAAGATTGGGAAGTCAACCAGCCGGCAGAACTGGCGAAGGTGCTGACCCAGCTGCAAGCCATCCAGAAGGGCTTTAACACCGCGCAATCCGATGGCAAGAAGGTCTCGCTTGCAGACCTGATCGTCCTGGGAGGCTGCGCAGCAGTCGAACAGGCCGCCAGGAAGGCTGGCCAGGATGTATCAGTTCCCTTTTCGCCAGGTCGCATGGATGCATCGCAGGAACAGACTGACGTCGACGCATTTGCGGTCTTGGAACCAACCTCGGACGGGTTTCGCAACTACCTGCGCAAGGGGCACGAAGGTTTAGCGGCCGAATTGCTTGTTGACCGTGCGAACCTGTTGACGCTGACCGTTCCCGAGATGACTGTTCTGATCGGTGGCATGCGTGTCCTGAATGCAAACGTTGGTCAGTCCGCTCATGGTGTATTCACCAAGAGGCCAGAAACATTGACCACTGATTTCTTTGTGAACCTCCTTGACATGGGCACAAAGTGGCAAAAATCTGTCGCCTCCGAAGACGTGCTGGAAGGACATGATCGGCAAGGGGGTGCGATCAGGTGGACTGGAACAGTCGTGGATCTCGTCTTCGGCTCGAACGCCCAGCTGCGGGCTGTTGCGGAAGTCTATGCCTGCAACGATTCACAAGCTGCATTCGTGCGTGACTTTGTGGCCGCCTGGACCAAGGTGATGAACCTTGATCGCTTTGACCTTGCGTGATCTTCAGACAAAGTTCTCAGGCGATCAATAGAGGCACTCAACCTTCAATGCCAATCTTGTGGCTTTTCAGCTTTCGCAGCATTCGCTACATTTGCAGCATCGCCTGACATCTTTACTGCATCAAGGGCTGCCTGAGCTGCGATTTTTGTTGCAATGGCAGCCTGCGCCGAAGCCTTGACCGCCAACTCACTTGGCTGATGGGTAACCGCTTGTGCTGCAGCCGCTGCTGCTGCCGCACAAGCGGCCGATTCTGATGCTGCCAATGCTGACGCTGCAGAGAACTCTGCAGCCGATGCGGCTGCGTCTGCTGCAGCAACAGAAAAGTCGGACACTGCTTGCCTGGAAGCGACCGCAGCCATTTTTGCTGCGTTATATGCCAGCTGGGCAGCATTGGCAGCACGCTGTGCCGATTCGGATGCATTCACTGTCAGAGACGTAAATAACTGCAACGCTTCAACATACCGTTTATTTACGATGAGATAACCATCACGAAGCGTTCCAAAATCCCGCTCGAGGGAAAGCAATTTTTCCTGAGCATTTTTACTTGCCTTATCCATCTTTATCTCAAAAAATCATAACGCATGCACGTCCGGCGTGAAGGCATCCAGATTAACGATGAGTGTGTTGTCGCGCAATATAACAACCGATATAAACCGGTCGGATTGCTTACAATACAAACACGCAATGGCAATGATCATCACTTTGAATTGATAACAGCCCTATGGATTTCAAACAGCTTCGTGCGCTCGTCACAGTGGCAGAGACCGGCAATGTCACACGCGCCGCAGCGCTGCTCAATATTGTTCAGCCCGCCGTCTCTCGCCAGTTGCACTTGCTTGAGGAGGATGTCGGGGTGCCCCTGTTCACAAGAGGGCGTCAAGGCATGGAGTTAACCGAAGCTGGGACGACGCTCGTCGAATATGCACGACGGGTATTGCATGAAATCGATCGGGCACGCGCTGAGATCCGACCCTCAAAAGGTACGGTAGGCGGTATCGTAACGGTCGGACTGTTACCCAGCACGAGTGATCTGCTTGCAAGTGCAATCGTCACAGAGATCACGGCGCATTATCCGGGTATCCGTCTGAGAATTTCAATGGGTTATGCCGGTCACCTGCAGCGCTGGCTCGAAGATGGTGAAGTTGATGTGGCCTTGCTCTATGACCCCAAACACACACCTACGATACAAGTCAGACCATTACTCGAAGAAGGTCTCTGGATCGTCGGTTTACCCGACTCGGGTCTGCGTGCAGATCAGCCTGTCCCACTTGCAGAGCTCGCGGGCAAGCCACTGGTACTGCCAAGCGCACCGCATGGGCTAAGAAGTCTGGTTGCAAATGCGACAAAACTGATGGGTATGCAACTCAATGTTGTTGCGGAGACCAACGCCATGAGTATCCAGAAAAGCCTGGTGATCGCAGGGCATGGCCTGACCATACTGCCTGCCATCGCGGTCACCGACGACATCGCCCGGGGCATACTGGCCGCTGCGCCACTCATCACACCCTCATTAACGCGAAAAATTGTCCTGGCATTGCCTGCAAACCGTCACACAAGTTCTTCCGTGAACTGTGTAGTGACGACACTTGTTGCGTGCATGAAAGACTCTGTTGAGCGTGGCGACTGGCTCGCAGCTAAGTGGCTCGATACCTGACCCTTTACGTATCAAAAACATTACAAAGGAGCGAAGCCGAGCTCTTGCCTGAAGCGGTTTTTAATATAAACCCCATCGCGTGAAGGCAATGCACGAGGCAGATCATCTGCTTTTACAAACACTTGTGCAAGCACCACCGCTTCTCGCTGATGGATGCCCTGGACGACTTGTGCCACGGCGTGTGCATCGTGCACTTCATATGCACTGGAAATCCCGCAAGCACGTGCCACGGCGGACAGGTTGGTTCCTAAACTGGTGTGACTGCGCTGCATACCAGTTTCGCCGAAATGACCATTATCGAGCACGACGATTGTCAGGTTTTTAGGCTGCTGAGCGCTAATCGTTGCCAGGCCACCGATTCCCATGAGTTGCTCGCCATCACCCGTGATGACCAGCACTGATTTTTCTGGCTGCGCCAGGGCTAAACCCAGACCAATCAGCGCGGCACCACCCATCGCTCCCCAGAGATAAAAATTCTTGTTGCGATCTCCGGCTGCAAATACATCGTAGGTGGGTGAACCCAGGCCGGTCACAACCAGAGCGTCCGGGCACTGTGCCAGCAATTCTTTTACAAAATCACGACGGTCAATGGTCGCTGTTGTCGTATCACGTGTTGTCATGTTCATTCCTTAGTTGCGGATCCACTTCTTGCGGCCAATCAGACTCTGTGACAGCAACACTGCCACCTGCTCACCGCCTTCGAACACGGCATCCAGCGCTGCGCTGACAACATCTTCGACTTCATCGGCACGCTCGGCACGCAATACCGTGATGCCCATCAACTCCATCGAACCCTGGGTTGCCCTGCTCATCGGTACCTGCCATGGATTGAATTCGGCATACTCGCCACGCATGGTCACCAACGTCAGGAATGGAAAGCGACAGCTTTGGAGCAGTGACATCATGTTGATGCAGTTGCCCACGCCGCTGCTTTGCATCAGGAGCGCCGCACGCTCACCACCAAGCCAGGCACCGCTGGCAATTGCTACGCCCTCTTCTTCAGTCGTCAGGACGATGCCACGCATCTCCGGATCTGCATGCACGCGACGGATCACATGTGCGTGTCCAGCATCAGGTACATATGCAACCTGGCGGATTTTTCCCTGTTTAAGCACATTAAAAATGTCTTCCTGCCAGGGGGAGTGTTGCTGCTCTTCGCTCATGTTTTGAACTCAGGTTATTTATTGAGTTTCAATCATATTTTGTAATTCAATGACAAGTAAAATAGAAAAAACTGATGGATTAAATCAGTTTTTTATATATATTAATAATTACTTGCCAGAATCTGGGACGACGAACTTACCCGAACGTCAGGTGAGCACCCCGATCAAATCGCCCCAATTGAGAGCATGATCTTTTTCATATTCGCCTTTTGCTTGGCATGTCCCATCTCGATCTGGGTCCAATCACCTGACTTGCCCTTGACCTCTGCCCACTGGAGTGTAGTGACAACGACGTTAGCATCCACTTTACTGGCGGTGAACTTCATCCGGTTTTCAGGCTTAGCTGAGTGGACAGTCGCCACCGGAATATTGACCAGCTCCGCATCGGTATCGCTCAGGCGCCTGGTGCACACGAGGTAGTCAGCAGTCGCTTCTTTTACAACACCCCCAACCTGACTGCACTTTTTACCGATACGGGCTAACACCTCATCCGTGGTTGTATTCTTGAACGTGACACGAATGGAGTTAGGTGCAAGTGTCTGCGTGGCCGGACTGACCTGAGCGCAGGACGAAAGCAGAGCAGCCAGCACGGCTGCAGTGAAGATGGTGGGGACGACCTTGATCATTTTTTACACTTTAAATTCGACACCCTCATCTCAAACTGAGATAAGAACTCAATAGTAACAATCTCGATACAAATTGAAAGCTCTCATGTAAAAGTAAATACTCTATCGTCAAAGGCCTAGTGTCCACCACCAGCAGTATCGACCTGGCGCATCGGTTTGGGTGCAAGCCAGATAACCAGCGCGGCAAAAATGAATGCAATGCCAACCACCAGCATGATCTGGTTTGTGGCCAGCATGACACTCTGGGTAGTAACCAACTGCTCAATCGTCTGTAGGGCTGCGTCACTATTCATGCCTGAATTTTCGAGCGCCATGCGCAGACTCTGATCAATATCGGTCAGGCCAACCAGTTCGGCACGGTTATGGGTTGTCTGTTCTTCCCAATATGTAGTCACCAGCGAGGTCGCAAAGGCGCCAGAGAGCGTCCGCAGAAAACTCATCAACCCTGCCGCAGAGGCGGTCTCTTGCGGCTCGACGCTGGCCAATGCGAGACCCGTTGTAGGGACAAAGAAAAATGGCATGCCCAGCCCCATCACCAGCAGCGGAATTGAGATATCCCAGTACGTCATCTCTGTTGAGGCCACGGTGCGCCACAGCGTGATAATGCCAAGCCACATTACGCCGGCAAACACCAGCTTGCGCGGATCAACCTTGCTCGACAGGCTGGCTGCAAGCGGAGCGACCAAGATGGCCAGGACGCCCGTCCAGGCGGTCGCCATGCCTGCCTGCGTGGAGGTGTACCCCATGAAACCTTGCAACCAGAGCGGTGTCAGAACGTTGGCACCAAAGAATGCAGCAAATGCAAGACTAATGGTCAGCACACTGATCGTGAATCCCCTGTGCCGGAATATCCGCAAATCCACCACGGGATGCTCCGCATGCAACTCCCAGATCAGGAAAGCAATAAATCCGATCACCGCGATGATGGCCAGACCAATAATCTGGGTGGACGCAAACCAGTCAAGCTCTTTGCCTTCATCGAGCAAAAGCTGCAGACTGCCAACCCAGATAATGAGCAGCACCAGACCCACACGGTCAATCGGGTCCTGTGCAAGCGTGTTCTCATAGCGTTTAAGTAATTGCCAGGCAAAGAATGCACACGCAATGGCAATCGGCATATTGATATAAAAAATCCACGGCCATGAATATTCATCACAGAGGTAGCCACCCAGAATAGGGCCGACCACAGGTGCCACCAGAGTGGTCATGGCCCACAAACCAATGGCGGCTGGCGCCTTGCTGGGTGGAAAGATACGCAACAGAAGTGTCTGCGACAAGGGCATCAGGGGGCCGCCAGCCAGTCCCTGACAGATACGTGCAAACACCAGCATGCCAAGCGAAGTGGAAAATCCACACAATACGGAGAACAGCCCAAACAGAGCCATGGAGGTGACAAAAACACGTACCGCCCCAAAACGTGCGGCGAGCCAGCCTGTCAAGGGAACGGAGATGGCTTCGGCCACCGCGTACGAAGTAATCACCCAGGTACCCTGGCTGGTTGTAGCACCCAGTCCACCGGCAATATTTGGCACCGAGACGTTGGCGATCGTCATATCGAGCACAGCGATAAAGTTGGCAGCAGCCAACAGCATGGCCGCAACCCAGAGCATGCCCCCGGTCAGGTGAGCCTGACCGTTCGGCAATGGAGTCGATTGGCTCACAGCGTCATCCTGTTTCAATGGCTACGGGTATCGATTTTGACTGACATCGACAGACCCACTTTCAACGGATTCTTTTCAAGCTCGGCAGGATCCAGGCTGATACGCACAGGCAGGCGCTGAACCACCTTGATCCAGTTCCCCGTCGCATTCTGGGCAGGAATCGCAGAGAACGCTGCGCCCGAACCTCCGGAGAATCCTTCGACTTTGCCCTGATAGCTTACCGAATTGCCATAAATATCTGCATGCAGCGTAACGGACTGACCAGCACGAACCTTTTCGAGCTGACCTTCTTTAAAGTTCGCATCAACGTGCATATTCTGAATCGGCACAACGGCCATCAGCGGTGTGCCGGCCTGAACGCGCTGACCAAGCTGGACCTGCCTCTTTGCTACCACGCCATCAACGGGCGCACGAATGATTGTGCGTGCGAGATCGAGCTCCGCTTGCTCGAGCCTGGCCCGAGCCAGCGCAACTTCTGGATTATGCTCTTCGTCGACACCTGCGATCAGAACCGCATTGGCTTCTTTCGAACCGAGTGTGGCATTACGATTGGCACGCGCCTGAGTGATCGCCGCTTTGGCTGAACTGAGGTTGGCCTTGGATGATGCGTATGCATTCTTTGCACGACTAAGCTCATCACCCGAGACGGAGCCAGAAGCACTTAACGCCTCTCTGCGCTTGAGATCGATCTTGGCGCGCTCAAAGTCAGCTTCCGCAGCATTGAGTTGCGCGACAGCACCTTTTTCTTCTGCATCGCGCGCTGCAACCTGAGCATTCAGACCACTGTCATTGGCAACGTAGGACTTGACGCGACGTGTTGCGCGACCGAGTTCGGCCTGAGCCTGCGCCAAGGCAAGCGTGGCGTCGCTGGGATCAATCACGACCAGGATATCGCCTTTCTTGACAGACTGCGTATCCGTCACGCGTACGTCCTGAATGGTACCGGAGACAGAGGGCGTGACCTGTGCCATCTCGACCGCTGCATAGGCGTTATCGGTTGACACATAACGCGATCCGTAAATCATCCAGTAAGCACCTATACCGACCGCACTGATTGCGACAACTACCGCCAGGCCAAGAAGAAGTTTGTTACGACGCTGTTGTGCGAACTGATCGGCAACAGGGGTAGTACTGGATTGTGTTTGAGTTTCAGACATGATGTATTTCCGTATGGGATTAGCGTTCGCTATCCTGGTAACCACCACCCAGGGCGCGCGTTAACGCGACATCCAGGGCAAAGGCTCGGGACTGCAGATCACTCAGGATGCGCAAGTTGTTGAGCATGGCATCCTCAGCAGTGAGGACTTCAAGATAGCTGGTGAGACTGCCTTCGTAACGATTACGTGCCACGCGATAGGCCTGTGTGGCGGCACTGACAGCCGCCTCGCTCTTGAGCAACCGCGGATTCAGCGATTTTTTACGTAAAGCTGCGTCAGCCACTTCCTGCAAGGCCTGCGTGACGGTACGGTTGTAGTTGCCTACGGCCTCTTCATACTGCGACCTGGCCCCACGCAATTCACCAGTCAGTCTGCCACCAGTAAAAACAGGCAGATACAGCGCCGGCCCCACACTACCAACAGTCGAGCCTCCCTGGGTCAGGACACTGAGGCCCATGGATTGCACGCCCAGGAACGCTACGAGATTGACGTTCGGGTAAAACTCAGCCTCTTTCTGGTCAATCCGACTCGCCTGAGCTTGCGCCTGCAGGCGCGCAGCGACGACATCTGGGCGCCGACCCAGCAGATTGGCGCTGAGCGCTGCGGGCAAACCAAAATTACGATTCAGGCTGATATGCGGACGTTCAATACTCAGTCCGCGATCTGGTCCTTCTCCCAGCAGCGCTGCCAACTGGTTGCGCTGAATGCCAATTTGCTCATCCACGAGCAACAGGGCCTGCTCCGCATCTGCGAGCCCAGCCTCGGCCTGGCGCACACCGCCCAGATTTTCCATGCCGTTGGCATAACGCTCTGCAAATAAAGTTGCAGTCTTTTGACGGACAACAACAGCTTTTTCAGAGGTGTCACGGCCAGCAAAGAGGCGAGCCAGTTCGGCGTAACTACTGGCGACTGCGGTAGAGATTACGAGTCTTGCCTGCTCCTGATCGGCGCGCCTGGCTTGCAACTCTGAAGTTGCCGCAGCAAGCCCCGCCCGATTTTTCCCCCAGAAGTCGATTTCCCATTTCAAATCTGCGATGGCCACGCCGTAGTCGTTCCATCCCTGGGGCGTGTAATCAACCGGACTCAGATAGTTATAGCTCTGTCGCTGCTCATTGGCCGCAGCCGACACTCCCACCTGGGGGAGCAACTTTGAGCCTGAAACCTGCGCCATGGCCTGCGCCTGGCGCACGCGCGCCACAGCGATTGCCATATCGGGTGACGTTGTGAGCGCCTCCTCGATCAGAGTATCGAGCTGGACGTCACCATATTGCGTCCACCAGCGGGCATCAGGCCAGGTGACTTCAGGTGCGGTAAAACTGCGAACTGTCTGATAACTACTGCTATCGCGCAAGCTGGAGAGTTGCTGCTCGTTTGGAGGAATCTGGGCACAGGCGCCCAACAGCAGAGCCAGGGCCGCCACAAGAGCCTGTCGCACACGACGCACGGGCGACTGTGGGGTCATAGACATATCGAATCCATTAAGTGTACCAAGTGGTACAGTTTAATTTTGAGATTTTATCGTGTCAAGCTAAACTGAACTCACTGGTTCAATTAAGGATCGTCCATGAGAGTTAAAACGGATGCGAAACGCCAGACTATTCTGAACGTTGCCACGCAGGCCTTCCAGGAACTGGGCTTTGAGGGCACCTCCATGTCCGAAATATGCACGCGGGCAGGTGGTTCAAAAGCAACAATTTACAACTACTTCGCTTCAAAACAAGCGTTGTTCTGTGAGGTCATGTTCAATCTGACCGACAAAGAGTTCGAGGCCGTGATCCGCCTGCTTGACCATGCAACACCCAATGTTGGCGAAGCATTGCTCAGCTTTGGGAGGGATTTTCTCAAACTGATTTACACACCCGATGTTTTAGCGGCCAGGCGACTGATGATCGCAGAGTCCGGCAGATCCGATCTCGGACGCCAGTGTTTTGAACGTGGCCCCAAAAAAGCCGAAGACAGCATTGCAGCCTTCCTGAGTTCAGCCATGCAGTCTGGTACGCTGCGTGCAGCAAATCCAAATATTGCGGCACGACACTTGCTTGGCTTGCTGGAGTCCGAGATATTTGAAGTATTCATCCTGAGAATGCAGGAAAAAATCTCACGCAAGGAAATCGAACAGGTCACTGAACGTGCCGTAACAGTCTTCATGGCTGCATACGGGCCGATTCCAGGTGCGCGTGGTCAAACTTAAACTGGCGTGAGCCTCACACCTTGTCGTCGCCCCCGGTGATGGAGAGCCGCGCTGGGATCAGCCGTCTGAGTGTGCGACTGGTCACCTGCCGAAAAGCTTTGCTGTGGATGCAAATCCCTCCCAGCATCCCGACCAGACAGCCCAGCAAGGTATCAAAAAATCTGGCTTCGATCACGTCCAGGATTGACCCCTGGCCGAGCGTAGTTGCCTCAGCCAGCAGAATAGTCAATGGGGTAATAAAGATTGTTGCCAGCCCATAATGCCTGACCACCAGGGACTCAATGACAAAGGTCAGCACGATGACCATCAAACCGATGCTCCACTTTTCAAAAGGCAGAGCAAAGAGTAGCCCTGCCAGGAGGAGACCCACGCTTGTACCGACTATCCGGTGCAACTGTTTATTCCATACTGCGCGCAAGGACATGCCTTGAATCACCGCCAGACAACTCACAGGCACCCAATAAGGACGATC
Organism: Alcaligenaceae bacterium; assembly: GCA_947379755.1. Lineage (GTDB taxonomy): Bacteria > Pseudomonadota > Gammaproteobacteria > Burkholderiales > Burkholderiaceae_B > Zwartia. Next base: position 12,247 of record CANCOC010000062.1, read on the forward strand.
CAGGCCCAGCAATTGCGCCAGCACAAGCGACAGACCGACAGACAGGCCAATCACGACGGAGTCAAAGATGACGTAATCAAAAGTCGCTTGAGGCAGCGGCATCACAGGCTGAGGGGTGTTGAAGCGCAATACATACAAGCTATAAACAAAGGCAATCAGACACCCGAGCAAGCTGCCCATCGTGAGCAGCCCCACCTGAAGCGGCACCTGCAACAACTCGGTTGGCGAATATGCCCCGATGGAGGCAGCCATCACGAAAAAAAGACTCCCGGGGGGGCCAACACGGTAAAACCTGCACACCATTGAAACGAGAATGGAGATGACAGTCAGCATCAATACGACAGCAGGATAAAAAAAGTGACTGATGAGACCCAGGGCATAACAGGCGATCAGGCCAAAAGCACACGCCATCAATGTGACCATGCGGTGATACATCGGGGTATTGGGGAGATACAGAAAAACAAGTCCCCCCAGCGTCGAGGTCAACCCATAGGCCATACGATCAAAATAGGCTCCGACCAATAGGGGCAGACCCGAGGCGAGCGCTGCGGCAAATGGCATTTGCCAGCGTCGGTCACTGGCGTTCAGTGCGATTAGGTGCCCGAATTCGACGCGTAAGCGTGCAGCAAATTTGCGCCAGCCTGTCTGGTTCATCGTTGAACTTACTCCTGTCAGTTAAAGATCAATCTTTAACTCAAGAATCATACCGGCTTTGGCGCTGAACGAACTATTGATATGCTGTGACTTATCCCTTTTAAAAGCGAATGGATCTTTATGCGCAACCAGCCCAACATTGTCTTTATCGTGGCCGATGATCTGGGCTTTGCCGACCTTGGCTGCTATGCAGGCCGTCCAGCAGGCTTTGGTGAAGTATCACCGGTCCTCGACGGGCTTGCGGCCAAGGGGCTGAAGTTCACACAAGGATATTCCAATGCTCCGGTGTGCTCTCCCACCCGCTTTGCGCTCATGACAGCGCGCTATCAGTACCGTCTGCGGGGTGCTGCCGAAGAGCCAATCAACAGCAAAAGCCGGGGTAGTACAACATTGGGACTGCCACCTGATCACCCCACCCTGCCTTCGCTCCTGCGTGACAACGGGTATCACACGGCCCTGATGGGAAAGTGGCATCTGGGTTACCCCCCAGCTTTTGGACCCTTGCGCTCAGGCTACGAAGAATTCTTTGGTCCCATGTCGGGCGGCGTTGATTACTTTACCCATTGCGCTTTCAATGGCACCCATGATCTCTGGTTTGGCGAAGCCGAGCGCGCCGAAGAAGGCTACCTGACAGATCTGATCTCTGACCGCTCAGTCGACTATATCCAGCGCATGGCAGCAGATGCCCACGCAGGCAAGCCGTTCTTTCTCAGTGTGCACTACACCGCACCGCACTGGCCATGGGAAACACGTGAGGACGAGGCACTCGCACAGGAAATCAAACACAATCTTTTTCATCTCCACGGCGGCAATATTCACACCTATCAACGCATGATTCACCAGATGGATGAAGGCATCGGGAAAATCATGCATACGCTCGAGGCCCTGAGTCTGTCAGAAAATACACTCGTCGTATTTACAAGCGATAACGGTGGCGAACGCTTTTCAGATAACTGGCCACTGGTGGGCGGCAAGATGGATCTGACCGAAGGTGGAATCCGCGTACCATGGATTGCGCACTGGCCCGCCAGAATCACGGCTGGCGGAGTCAGTTCCCAGGCATGCCTGACGATGGACTGGTCGGCAACGCTCCTGGCGGCAGCTGGCGTCCAGGCTGACCCCCGCTACCCGCTTGATGGCGTCTCGTTGCTTGCGGTACTGGAGAATCCTGCAGATACTTTCTCTCGGCCGATGTTCTGGCGCATGAAGCACCGTGGCCAACGCGCCATGCGTGAAGGGGACTGGAAATATTTACGCGTGGATGGCAATGATTACTTGTTTAACATCCCAGGCGATGCGCGCGAACGTGCCAATCTTGCAACCATTCATTCCGACAAGCTCAAACACATGCGCGAAACCTGGGAAGCCTGGGAGGCAACGATGCCACCCATCCCAGCCGACGCAACAGTGAGCCTGGGTTATTCAGTCAAAGATATGCCGCAGCGTTAAGCTTAACGGAGGTCCAGCGGGAAAAAGAAATTAATTCCTGGTGATGGGTACGGTGGATACACAACAACCGGTGGAGGAACATAAACAGGCTGCGAGTAATAATAGGGCCGACGGTAATCCGGTCTGTAATAGCGATCATCCTTGCGGTTGTCGTAATAACGGCGATCACCTTTCTGCCAGTTCTGACCCTGATTCCCCTTTCCTCTATTGCCGTTATTGCCATTTCCATTGCCGTTGTCATTGTCTGCAAAAGCCGGAGCAGCGACCCCAAGCACTGACACACAGGCAAGCGCGATTAATACTTTCTTGCCAGCAGGTCCGAAGCTACTGAACTTCGATATAAAAGTTTTCATGTTGAACTGACCTTTCTAAAATATGATGAGCCCTCACCCGTGGGAGCATATGTCCAGGCCTTGCTAGCCCTGGATATGGATCACTTTCCTTGGGCTTCGGGTCGGCCATTTTCATCCTCGCCATGCCTGAAAAGTTTGTCCGACTTTTTTTTCTGTACCTCAGACATGCCTGTATAGAGTGTGGCGAATACTGGAATCAATCTGTTCAAGCCGTCAGCATGCGCATCTGTGATCACGGCATAAGATTTCAGATCATCGACAGCAGTCATGTCGCGCTCCTTATCAATACGTTGCTGTGTCAGCTGATCCATCTCTTTTGCATTGTCACGCATGACCTTGGCAACCAGCTTCCATTGTGATTCTTGCGCAGACGTGATGCCGAGGCCGCTGTGCATACTGGTAATCCGCTGCTCGGCGCGATCCGCATGATCATCCTGATCCGCAGCACTAACTGATAACGGAGCAACTGCCAATGCAGTGACAACGATGAGTGAGGCCATCATTGTGGATTGGAACTGGGAAATTTGTTGGCGAACGTGTTTCATTTTTACACTCCAGGTTATTCGGGCTGCGCGATGACTTTAGCTACCACGCACCGTTGGAGTGTTCATTGTGTGCTTCTGATTATTTTTTTTCTGTTCGCTAGCGTACTGACGGATCCGGCACCTTCAAAACCGTCCGGGTCGTTCGTCTAATTTTCATAGACCGTTATGCGATTCCTGCCAAGACCCTTCGCTGCATAAAGCGCCTCATCAGCAAAACCAAGAATGGTCTGAATACTCAGATCGTTATCCAAACCAATATTGATCAACCCGATACTGACTGTTACGTTGAGCGGCCCCGCACCCGAAATCCTGGAAATATCTACCGGTGTTTCTGATATGCGTTTCAGCACTTTGTTTGCAATGCGTCTGGCCGACAGCTCTGACGTTTGTGGCAGCACGATACAGAACTCCTCGCCACCGATCCGCGCCACCATGTCGGAGGCCCTCAGCAGCCCACTCCAGCGAGAGGCAACTTCTTGCAACACCAGATCACCTGTGGCATGCCCGTAGGTGTCGTTGATTGACTTGAAATGATCAATATCGATCATCAGTAAAGAAATTTTCTGATTGAATTTTTTGGTACTGATCAGCGCTTCCTGAATAAAAATGTCGAATGCACGCCGATTTGGAATCTGTGTCAACGCATCGGTATTCACATCAGAGATCAATTGCTGATTCACTTTTGTCAGTGTTTGACGCAACGACTTTTCAGTATCGAGCGCTTCTGCAAAGTGAATCGCCTGGGTGATGTCACTGTAAAACGCAACATATTTGGTGTTACGGCCCCAGGCATCGGCAAAAGGGATGATTGTTGCATTGACCCAAAAATAGCGACCTGCCCGATCTTGATTACGGAAAACGCCCTTCCAGATTTTTCCATCGCGAATAGTGTCCCACAGCATTTTATAAAAACCCGGTGGATGAAAATGCGAGGACAGTACGTTATAGCGCTGGCCAATCAGCTCTTGCGATGTGAAGCCTGAAATGTCCTGAAAAGCCTGATTCACACTCATAATCTTCCCCTCGGGGGTAGACTCGCTGACCATCAGATGTGCGGTAATGGCTTTGGCCTGATTGGTCATTTCAATCAAGGATGTTTCATAACGCAAGTACCCGCGGTAAAGTATTCCAACCACGGCAACCAAGGCAAGAAAAGCTGTAAGTGCGGCAATAAAAAAGTAGTGGAGCTGGGAGGAAAGCTGGGCAAACGATTTTTCGATATCACCCACTACGGCAAGAATGACTGGCTGGGTATTGCTTGCGCGATAAGCAATTTCGAGCACATCGCCGGCGTGAGAAAAATTGAAGCTACCGCGATCTTTTTCTGAAACGTGTCGTGTAATTTCTTCCGTGAGTGCCAACTTGTCCGACCACGCACCGTTTTGCGACACGATTGGCATCCCCTGGTAATTCACAAGCAGAGTACCAATCGCCTGGTCCCGATCTACCCTGGCCCAGAGGTTATGAAATACGCCTGGGTTCAACGCGGCAATCCATTGATAACGCTTACCCTCGATCTGCACGGGTAAGCTCGCCAGCCAGATGGTCACAGAGCTAGAGACTGGCGAACGACCGATCTCATTGAGATCACGATACGGCAGGACACTACCAAAGCGAACTTCTGAACCCAGACTCGTCGGTCCCGGGGGATTCAGCATATTTGAAGGGAGTACAACACCGATATTTTTGGCCGACGAACTTGCAACCACCAGCCCCTGGTCATCCACAAGCGATATGCTGCGAACAATATTGTCATTGAAAATCATGCTCAAGAGCGAGGCCTGAGAAAGGCGAGCATCACTCTTCATTCTGGAGGTTGTCACTGCGGCAACAGACTTCAACCTTGCATTGACAGCGTCCAGCGATCTGGAGACATGATCCTCAAGGATGAGGACAAGTGCCTGCACACGCGCCTTGAGCGCTTGCTCGGCATTTTTCTGGGCAAAAGTGATGCTTGAAAAGTATGCCCCCCAGATCAGGGCGCTTCCAAGCAGAAGGATGCCAAGGAATAAAAACCGAAATTGTTTCGGTTTAACCTTGAGAGCAAGCGTTGTAGTCAAAATCTACTCAGTAATGAGCATCGGTAACAGATTGTTAGATTTTGCAGCATCTTTCAATCTTCCGTCTTGTTGGATAGCGGATACGAACTGATCGACACGCCCCAGCCATTCTAAATCATTTTTAGGCACCGCATAGGCGTAATCCGTGAGCTGCATGGTCTTCTCGGGGGCAAGCACGCGCGCCCAGTCCGTATTCTCCAGCATACGCTGGCTATAAGGGTAATCAGTAATAAACGCATCTGCACGTCCAGACTCTACATCGCGTTCGCGCTCCCCGGGTTGATCTGAAACAATCAGCGTGGCGTGCTTGAGCACATTGCGCATGAGTGGCTCCATAAATGTGCCTCGCATGACCGAAATGACATGACCTGGCTGATCAAGATCTGCCCATTTTTTGATCGAAGCGTTGTCGAATGTGGTCACAGCATAGATATCACCGCGCAAGTAAGGCTGGGAAAAATCCACTTGCTGCGCGCGCGCAGGGATCACCGCAACCCCCATCATGGCGATCTGGCACTTGCCTGCCTGCAGATCACCAACAAACCTCCCAAAATCAGTCTCTACATATGCAAGTTTGACTCCGAGATCTTTTGCAAAGGCCTGAGCGAGGTCAATATCCACACCCTGAAATCGGCCTGTGCGGGGGTTGTGATAACTGATACCAAAATAGTCGGGCCAGATACAGACCTGCAGAACGCCAGACCGTTTGATTGTCTCGAGCGCTCCGGTGGGTGCCGCGCAAGCTGAACTTGCCGCGATACTCGTCAATACAGAAAAAAGAAAACACCGAAGCGACCAATTAATCATTCATCCACCTGACAGGGAAAAAGCTGAACTGCTGAAACGATTCTTTATTTTTTAGCAAGCTGTCGCGCAGCCTTTTTGTCCATAAAGTCTTTCACGATATCTGCATGCTCTTGGGTCTTGTGCGCAATGGCCTGATATGCGGCGGAGAGCTCGAGTAAGTTTGCGAGAGAAGACTGCTGCCCTTCTCTGAGCAAGCGCTTGGTCATACGCACAGCAGGCGCTGAATTCACCGCCATTTTACGGGCGAGTGTCTGTGCGGTTGACAGCAAGTCCACTGCGGGAACGACGCGAGACACCATGCCCCAG
>CANCOC010000063.1 GCA_947379755.1 Alcaligenaceae bacterium
CCAGAGCTGCTACCCATGATCATCTCGGTCACGTTGTCGCGTGGGGCGATCAGGATGGCCAGGCAGCACATGATCGTCAAACGGCAGACTGCCATTCAGGACCTCGGATCCATGGATGTACTGTGTACAGACAAGACCGGGACCCTGACAGAAGCGATTATCCGTCTGGATCGGCATATCGACGGTCAGGGTCAAAGCAGTGAACGAGTGCTGGAACTGGCCTATCTGAACAGCCATTTTGAAAGCGGCGTAAAAAGTCCTCTCGATGAGGCGATCCTTGCACATCAACCTCTGGAGATCTCCACCTGGACCAAAATTGATGAGGTCCCCTTTGATTTTGAACGACGCCGCGTCTCAGTGCTTGTCCATCGACTCCAGAGCAGTACGTTAATCGTAAAAGGCGCTCCTGAGGATATTTTGAAGCTGTGCACGCAATACGAGCCGTCCGACGGCTCAGAACCTGCCGCACTGGATGAAGTCGCACTTGCCAGCATGCATCAACAATGCTGCGGACTTGAAGAGAAAGGTCTCAGAGTGCTGGGAGTCGCCTGGCGACAGACTCCGCTCACCCAGACTCATGCGGTCATCAACGACGAAACCGAACTCGTATTTGCTGGGTTTGTAGCATTCCTGGATCCTCCAAAAGAAAGTGCAGGAGTTGCTCTGGCATCTCTTGGCGCTCTTGGCGTATCGATCAAAATCGTTACCGGCGATAGTGATCTGGTGACGAAACACGTCTGCGTGCAATTGAACATTCCGGTTCAGGGCGTTTTAACAGGCAAAGAAATTGCCCTGCTGGATGATCACGCGCTGCAGGCACGCGTTGAAGCAAACAATTTATTCTGTCGTGTCAATCCCGCACAAAAGGAACGTGTCATCCGAGCCTTGCGCGCGCGAGGCCATGTTGTAGGCTATCTGGGCGACGGTATCAATGATGCGCCCTCATTACATGCCGCCGACATTGGATTGTCTGTTGACTCGGCAGTCGATGTTGCAAAAGAAGCTGCAGATATGATTCTGCTTAAACAGGATCTGCGCGTGCTCCATGCGGGCGTGCTCGAAGGTCGACGCACCTTTGGCAACATCATGAAATACATCATGATGGGCACAAGTTCAAATTTTGGAAATATGTTCAGCATGGCTGGGGCTGCACTTTTTCTGCCTTTCCTACCCATGCTACCCACACAAATTTTACTCAACAACATTCTGTATGACATCTCTGAAATCCCAATCCCGCTTGATAAGGTTGATGAACAGGAGGTTCTCCGTCCACGCACGCTTGATCTGAGTTTCATCCGCAACTTTATGCTGGTGATCGGACCGATCAGTTCACTATTCGATTTTTTAACGTTTTACGTCATGCTGGTCGTACTCAAAGCAGATGAAAAACTTTTTCAGACCGGCTGGTTTGTCGAGTCTCTGTGTACGCAGGTACTCGTCATTTTTGTGATTCGTACCCGTGGCAACCCTTTTAAAAGTCGACCACACCCATTGCTCACCGCAACGTCACTCTCAATCGTGCTCATTGCAGTCTTATTGCCTTTCACTCCTGTTGGCAGTTACTTTGGCTTTGTCCCTCCCCCGTTGGACTTTTATCTGATCCTCGCCGGGATGGTGATCGTGTATCTGGTGCTGGTCCAGATCGTCAAACATTTCTTTTACAAATGGCATGACACCAGACATGCAAGGGTGCGTTAACCGCACACCTATATCCCTGGCTATATTTACCTGAAATATTGTTTATGAAAGAATCAATCCAGTTTAGATAAAAATAGACGGCGGATTGACTTCATGGCACTGAGATTCATTATCCACCAGGCAGGGCAATGCCTGCTACGCTCTGCGCCAGGCGCCTTGCTGGCCGTTATCCTGATGACGGCATTGCTGCAGCGTGATGATGCAAAAGCGCAAACTCAAGCGACCGTGTCAACGAGCAAAACTGTCTCCTCCTCCACGTCCATGATGGATACACTAGTCGGACCCATTGCTTTGTATCCGGATGACTTGATCGCGGTCATTCTGCCAGCCTCTACTAATCCACTACAACTTGTTCAGGCAGACAGGTTTTTAACAAAACGCATGAACGAGCCAGGACTCCCTGTTGACGAAAATTGGGACGATGCGGTGAAATCACTCCTGAATTACCCCAGTATTGTTCAGATGATGAGTCGTGAACTTGACTGGACTAGTGAACTTGGAGAGGCGGTCATCACTGATCAAGCTGCGGTGCTGGATGGCATACAGAGCTTTCGTCGCCGGGCCAGAGCAGCTGGCAACCTCAATACCGATAGTAAGCAGATCGTGCAGGTTGAACAAGAGATTGTCACGATCACCCCTGCCGATCCGCAAGTGATCTATGTGCCGCAGTATGTGCCAAGCACGGTCGTGGTCGCTGGCGCTGCGCCTGCCTATGGCTATTATCCAACACCCTACCCCTCTTATTACTATCCCTACGCCCCTGGTGCGGCACTTGCCATGGGCGTAGTGTGGGGAGCGGCTATAGGTGGGGCCTGGAACGGAGGACACTATTCCACGCACTATGGAGGCGATGCAAATATCAATGTCAATCGTATCTCGAACGTCAATCTGAATCGCAATAGCGCAACAGCGTTGCGTTCATCGAATACCAATAATGTCTGGAAATCGAATAAACAACCTGGTCAGGTCAGCAGCTCTATTGGTAAGCGTTCCCCTGCGGTTCGAGTCGGTGATGCACGCCCAGGGGAAGCGCGCCCGGGTGGCGCTGTCAATGGCAACGCCAGTCGCAACAGACCAGCCCCAAAGAGCAATGCCTTTGGTGATTATGGTTCTGGACGACAAACGCAGATAAACAGTTCGCGCGGCGCTGCAAGCCGCGGAACCTTACCAAGCGCCTCAGGTAAGCAGGCTGGTGCACGTAACGGTGCAGTGGGTAGCGGTGGAGGTGGACGTAATGCTGGTGGCGGACATGGAGGCGGACGTGCTGGTGGTGGTGGCCGGCGATGAGTTGTCACACATTATCGGGACTGATTTTTTTAATCGAATGCAGGGCATTTTCAATGAACATCATCCGTCATTTTTTTGTAATGCTTCGACGCCTGATTTTGGTAAGCGCGTTGTCATCACCATTTACTGCAGCCCTTGCCGCCCAGGAAACATTCGCGACGCCAGAGGCTGCAGTCGAGGCCCTGATGACTGCAATCAAGACTGATAGCGACTCGGCCATGATTGCGCTGGTCGGCGACGAATATAAAGATCTCGTTGTACAGCCAGACCACGCAGCAACGAGTGCCACGCGCGCCAGGATACTTGCTGCAATGCAGACAATGCTCGTATTGCAATCATCGGGAGAAGATCGACGCGTGCTGGTCATTGGTGACGAAGCCTGGCCGCTACCAATTCCTCTTGTACGCACCGACGGTCGTTGGCGCTTTGCCAGTGAAGAGGGGGCTGAAGAGATTGTCAATCGCCGTATTGGCGCCAACGAGCGCAGTGCGATCGAGGTCCTGCGCGCATACGTCGAAGCTCAGCGTGCCTATGCCTCACGCGATCGTAATGATGATGGGGTCGTTCAGTACGCTCAAAAACTGTCTAGCGAACCAGGCAAGCATAACGGTCTGTATTGGCCGGCCGATACAGAAAAAGGCGAAGAGCAAAGTCCGTTCGGACCGTTGATCGCCCAAAGTGCACCCTATCTTAAAGGTCATATAGCGGGCGATGCCTACCGGGGCTATCATTTCAGAATTCTGTCGCGTCAGGGTCGAAGTGCACTCGGCGGTGCCTATAACTATGTCATCAATGGTCGCATGGTCGCTGGTTTTGCGATGGTGGCTTACCCTCAAGCCTATGGCGACAGCGGCGTCATGACCTTCATCGTCAACCAGAATGGCACAGTGTATGAAAAGGATTTGGGCGAAGACTCCACCAGCGTTGGTGAGAAGATGTCTGCATTTGAACCGGACGCCGGGTGGAAACCTGTCGCACCCTGATGTACAGAATTCGCATGATCAAATATATTCTGAGTGGACTTCAAGAATAAGAACTTAAACGACCAAGGCTTGCAAGATATCTGGTGTCGCATGCGCTTCAAAATGCGATGCTAGCTGATCAAATACAGCATCTAGTGAACGCGAGGATATACCAAACGCGGCCTGCATGACTGCTGTTGCCTCAAACAATCCATGCACATAGATCCCTAGAACATTGCCATGTGCATTGGTCCAGGCAAGATCAGGAATCACAGTCACCAGAGGCGCTCGTGCAACAGGTGCAACTAACTCGGACGTCAGGCCATGATGAATTTCATAGCCAGTAATATTCAGCGTACTTAAAAATCCCCACTCACCTGTCATATGTCCAAACTGCACGGATGACTTTCTGACTGTTTTGTCTTTTGCGAACATCGTCTGGAGCGGCAATAGATTGAGTCCATCTCTGGCCCCATCAATCTGATGGGGATCACTCATTGCGGCCCCCAGCATCTGCAGACCACCGCAAATACCCAGTATTTTTTTTCTACACCTGGCGTGTTCTTTAATCACCACATCCAGCCCCTGAGCCCTGAGCCAGTCCAGATCTGAACTGGTCTGTTTGGAACCCGGCAGAATAATCCAGTCGGCGCCTACAAGATCCCTGGCCTCTCTTGCCCAGACCAGATGTACGGAAGCCGTATTTTTTAAAGGCTGAAACTCGTCCAGATTACTGACTCCCGGATAAACGATGATCGCAATCTTGATCGTGCAAACCTGGCTTCTGATCGCACGCTCGTCAAAGACTCCGTCTTCTTCAGGCAAACCATGCGCACGCAACATGGGAATGGTTGCAACGACTGGGATACCAGTCATTTTTTCCAGCATCTCGGGTGCGGGTGCAAGCAGCGCGGCATCTCCCCTGAATTTATTCAAGACAAAACCCCTGATCAGACCCTTGTCCTGCTCATCGAGTAACGCCCAGGTTCCATAGAGATGTGCAAAGGCGCCACCGCGATCAATATCAGTCACAAGCAAGCATTTAGCATTTGCATGCCGAGCAACCCGCAAATTCACAATATCATTCGTCATTAAATTAATTTCAGCAGGTGAGCCTGCACCCTCAATCACCACAACATCATTTGTTTGGATCAACAGATCAAGGGACTCCCGGATATGCGGCCAGAGTGTTTCGCTCCTGTTGCGCCAGGGCATTGTCGACAGCTCGCGATCTACTTGACCCAGCAGGATGACCTGCAACTTTCCTTGCGCTTCAGGCTTGAGCAGCACAGGATTCATCCTGACATGGGGTTCGACTCTGGCTGCCAGCGCCTGGTAATACTGGGCAGACCCCATCTCGCCTTCTGCGCCGTCAGCATCAACAACACGGGCATTATTGCTCATGTTTTGAGCCTTGAATGGCGCCACTTTATAACCCTGATTTGCATAGTACCGGCAGAGCGCGGTGGCGATCAGACTCTTGCCCGCTCCGCTTGTCGTGCCCAGTACCATCACACATCTGGCTGCCATAGCGCCTCAGTCCTCGATCCCGCGCTGTGCTGGCACACCTGCTTCAAAGGCATGTTTGATTTTTTTCATCTCAGTGACGGTATCAGCAATATCGATGATTTCCTGCGGACAGTTCCTGCCAGTGATGCAAACATGCACACCTCTGGGGCGGGTACGCAGCGTCTGGAGCACATCTTCAAGAGGCAGCCAGCCATATATCAGCGGATAAGTGATTTCATCGAGCACGATCAGAAAATACTCACCGGACAGGATCGATGCTTTGGCTTTTTCCCACCCTTCTCTGGCCAGTCGCCCTGATCGCTCAAGGTCTTTGCTGTCCCAACTAAAGCCATCCCCCAGACCTTCGATTGGTATACCTAACATTTCAAAAGCACGGTGTTCACCAAACCTTGCGCTGGGAACTTTCATGAACTGGTAGACCTTGACCTGTTTACCCCGGCCATGTGCCCGCAGCGACAAACCCAGAGCGGCTGTACTTTTGCCTTTGCCATCCCCAGTGTTCACAATGATCAACCCACGGCGCTCACCCTGGGACTTTTCGTATGGTTTTTCAGTTGGAACCGGTTCGATATGCATAAAGTAGTCTTCTATAGAATTCTGAGTTAAACGGGCAACACAATCAGCCTGTCCATGAAAGGATAGATCTTGATCCGATTGTCAAAGACATGCTCGACCTGTCTGTGTGCCGTGTCATCCATACTTGACCCCTGATATACCATGGATCCCTGGTTCATGACGATAAGCTGATCTGCATGTAAAGCAAAACCGATTTCATGCAAGACCGTCACAACAGTTTTTCCAGCACGAATCAGATCCCGTATCAAATGCAAGCAATCAGACTGATGAGGCGGATCAAGATGACTCAAAGGTTCATCCATCAGGAGGATGTCGGCTTCGACCGCCAGGGCTCGGGCAATGAATACTCTTTGCTGCTCGCCTCCAGACAGTTCAGCGATTGAACGATCTTTCCAGTCTAGCGCGTGAACCACTTCAAGTGCGTGCGTCACCACCTGGTGATCCAGGGCTGAGGGTCCCTGTAACCATGGCTGATGAGGCAGCCTCCCCAGCATCACAAGCGCATAGACTGATATATCTCCAGTCACAAGCTCATTCTGTCCCAGCCAGGCGATACGCTTTGCACGATGTTTGGGAGTGATCTCTGAGAGACGGTTACCAGAAAGCAAGACCTTTTGATTCAAACCCGTCAACCCCGCCATCACCCGCAGCAATGTTGATTTGCCCGCACCATTTGGTCCAACAATCGAAGTCCATTGCCCTTGAGCAATGTTTACACTGACTGAATTTAAGGCTAGTACCTGCCCAAGACGCATACTGACATCGTGAATTTCGATGGCGAATACACCTGCCGCAGCGTCAGGTTGAAACAACGTCACTGTCGCTCCCCTTTTTCAGGACCACGATACATGAGCCAGAGTAAATATCCTCCTCCAAGCACCGCGGTCAATACACCAACCGGCAATTCTTGTGGCGCGACCATGCCGCGCGCCAGAATATCTGCCCCTAGCAAAAGCACGCCGCCCATCATCGCCGACAACAAGATCAGTCTGGCATGATTGACCCGTACTAAAGAGCGAATAACATGCGGCGCTACCAGTCCTACAAAGGCAACCAGCCCCACTTGCGCCACCGCAGCTCCAGTCGCAAGTGAAATCACAGCGATCAGGGCGATGCGCATGGACTTCAGTCGCAAGCCCAGACTCGTGGCCGTAGACTCGCCAAGCGTCAGACTATCGAGGGCACGGCTTAAAAGAATGGATACCGCGAGGCTAATCATGCACGCTAAAAACATCATCAGGCAGGCGTTCCAGCTGACAAAGCCTGTTGAGCCCAGCAAAAAAGCCTGCATGGCCTGCAAAATATCCGGAGACATCAGCGCAACAATGGCACTCAAGGCACCAAAGATCACGCCAACAATCACGCCAGACAATAAGAGTCTCAACGTATTCTGAACGCCTCGTGCCAGCAAGAGCGTCAATAACACTGCGATGACAGCACCGACAAATGCTGCACCCGTTAAACCAAGGCGGATGACCCAATAGCTGGCAAAGGGACTCCCACCGAATAACATCAGACTCAACGCAACCGCAAAGGATGCGCCAGAAGCGCTACCCAACAGGTAGGGATCAGCAAGTGGGTTTCTGAACAGGCCTTGCGCAATGGCCCCGGTCATCCCAAGCAAGGCTCCGGCAAGGTATGCCCCCAAAGAACGCGGCAATCTGATCTGCCAGATGATCTGACTGGATACAGCGTCCGAAAGCATATTGGTCAGTGCATGAAAACCTGTACTGCCGACGGTGACCCCCAGCAGGATCAACACGACTGAAAAACAGCTTAGAAGTCCTGCTACAAGACGATATGAAGAGATCAATTTATTTGCTCGCATTACTGATCCAACTTGACTGGGGCGCCATAACCCTTGTCCCGCAAACATTCAGCAATCGCCCTTGCACCTTCAGCAATCCTGGGGCCAGGCCTGACCATGACGTCTGCCTGCTGCTCTTTAAAAATACAGACTCGCCCTTCTTTGATTGCACGAATCTCTGACCAGCCTGGCCGATCTGTCATGCCAGCAAAATTTTTATCTCCAACGAAGATCACGTCTGGGTTCGCATTCACAACAAATTCAGGATTGATTTTTGGGAAAGGCCCTTGTTCGAGAGGAATGATGTTTTGCACCCCCAGACGCTCAAGTGTCTCTCCGAGAAAGGAGCTCGGACCCGCTGCATAAGGTGCGCGATTCACCTCAAAATATACCCGGAGCTTTGGCACTGGCGAACCGAGGGACTGAGCGGCAGAGTCTACCGCTTGATTCATTTTTGTCCAGATATTCAAGGCCTCTTTTTGTGGCACATCCAGAATAAGGGCCAGTCGGTCCAATATTCTGAATATATCTGAATAGTTTTTTGCGTTCAGAGAAAAAACAGGAATACCAAGGGATCTCAGACGCTCACTGGTGCGCGGTGCCGAGCCGACCAGCACAAGGTCAGGCTTGAGGGCAAGAATAGCCTCAACATTGGGATCCAGGCCTCCGCCCAACGTTGGCAGCTTAGCTAGGGATGCAGGCCAATTCGAATAACGGTCGACCCCAACCAGTAATTCGCACTTCCCGAGCATACAGATCGACTCTGTAATCGAAGGCATCATGCTAACGACTCTTTGAGGTGGGTGCGGCATGTCAACGACGAAGCCCTGATCATCTGTAATCTCAATCGCTGAGACAGCCAGGCTAAACAGACAGGCAATACATCCAAGCATGTACTTCATCGCAGCCTGAGTAAATGACACTTGAACGTCCCTTACCTGATCAAGCTAATCGCCAGTCCCAGCAAGGCACAGACTGCGATGACGTGAATGACATTGCGTTTGAACCGAAAGAGCGCAACAGCGGCAGCGACTGCAATCAACGCTGAAACCACATCAAAATGCCCGGAAAAACCAGCGGGCCACAATACGTGAAAGCCAAAAAACAACGCGAGATTCAGGATGACGCCTACAACCGCGGCAGTTATCGCTGTCAGTGGCGCAGTGAATTTCAAGTCATTATGTGTGCTCTCCACCAAGGGGCCACCAGCCAGGATAAACACAAACGAAGGTAAGAAAGTAAACCAGGTCACGATACAGGCCGCTACTGCACCTGCCAGGAAAAGGCTGGCACCCAGGACCGCCTTGATATAGCCTCCCAGAAACCCCACAAAAGCAACGACCATGATCAAAGGGCCTGGTGTGGTTTCACCCAGAGCCAGACCATCGATCATCTGTGTCGCGTTCAGCCAGCCAAATTGTTCGACTGCCCCCTGATAAACATAAGGCAGCACTGCATATGCCCCACCAAAAGTCAGCAAAGCCGCCTTGGTAAAAAACCAGCCCATTTGTGTGAACGTATGATCCCATCCATAACGCATCGCGAGAGCACCCATTGGAACAAGCCACAGCAATGCACCGGCCACGAGCACCTTGAGCAGACGCGACCAGCGAAAGCTAGCATGATCGGGGGTCGGTGTATCGTCATCGATCAGGGCTGTGCCGTATGACTTGCCGGCCGAGCTGTGTCCGCCACCCATTTTGAATTTTTCTGGTGCAACGCGGCCGCCAGCATAGCCAATCAGCGCAGCGGTCAGAACGATCAATGGGAATGGCACATTCAGCGCAAAGATGGCAACAAAAGATGCGGCGGCAATTGCCCATAAGGTATTGTTTTTAAGCGCACGCGAACCAATCCTGTGCGTTGCGTGCACCACGATCGCCGTCACGGCCGGCTTGATACCGTAGAACAATCCCGCCACCAGTGGCATCTCGCCATAGGCAATGTAAATCCACGACAAGACAATCATCAGAAACAAAGAAGGCAAGACGAACAGCACACCTGCTACGAGGCCGCCCTTTGTCCGATGCATCATCCAGCCAATATAGGTGGCCAATTGCTGCGCTTCAGGTCCCGGCAGCACCATGCAGTAATTCAGGGCGTGCAGGAAACGACGCTCCGAAATCCAGCGCCGTCGCTCGACCAGCTCCTGATGCATGATGGAAATTTGCCCTGCTGGGCCGCCAAAGCTGATTAACCCGAGTTTGAGCCAGAAAACAAACGCTTCACCAAAAGATACAGGTGCAGGCATCGCTTGCGCTGCCTGCGTCGCGGATGTTGGCACTTCACTCATGGGGGGCTTTTTATATTGCAAAATATGTTCCAGCCTAAGAGCCGTTCCGTTATACAGACAGTGTGCGTCCGTCAATTTTTTAAAACTGGATCGTCACCCCAAGGTTGACATTGCCAAGTGAAGATCCGTTTCGGAATTCGCCTGCCACACCGGCATAGGCAAAAGCATTGTCAGCAATCTTAACCGTTCCATAGAATCCTGCCTGAACAAATGCAGATCCGGCCCTAGGCGTAGTGATCGTTACAGGCATCCCAGCCAGCGTAGCATTCAACGCTGGATTGATCAGGTTTGATGAGTCCAGCCCCACCCCCACGTTGACTTTGTAGGTGAATTTTTCCTTCAACGGGCTGGCGGTCCTGGAGCCAATTGCCATGCCTATCACACCGCGGACACCATTGCCGTTAAATTGATCTACGCTAAGTGCCGCGGGCGAAGCACCCTCGTTAAAGGAGGACTGGTTCACCATTTGCCAGGTTGCACGTGCGTAAGGCGTCAGACGAAAATCATCGAGCTCGATCGGACGACTCAAACCCAAGCTGACCAGAGCATCGTTGCCTTTGATATTTTTATGACTAAAGCCCGAGGCGTACCCTGTCACATCATTACGTGAGGTATTCGTACTATTCAAACCAAAGCTCGCCATACCATCGAGAACAAACGTGTCAACAGGTAACTTGCCATACAAGAACAGAGAACCTTGTTGCACAGTGCCTGTGCCTTGATTAGCAGAAACATTTGTATTGGAAAGCGCAAGGCCACCACCAAGCTTGATGCCATGTTCTGAATAGGCATCAGCACCAAGGACTAGCTGATACAGACTGCTGCTAAAGCCACTCCCTTGATCATCACCCGAGCGATTGCCACGCTGGTAGGCGATTTCACCCCAGGCTGAACCATTGTTAGGCGTAGCCTTGGTGATGGTTGCATTAGGATTCATTGCGCCCGCAAACACTGGATAAGAAACAATATCACTTAGCCGGGACATCACGGCCTGCTGAATGCGCAAGCTTGCCTGGGAGACGACAGCGACCGTGGCGGCATAGACCTCACCTGCAAGGCCCTGCACAAAAGATGGCAGACTCGAGGCACGCTGTGCAGCCGCCACATACAGCAACTGGTCCTGTGCACTCGTGGCAAGACCCGCCTGATTCGCCACAACTACTTTATCCAGTACGCTGGCAACGGAACGTGTATTGGCATTTGAGGCCGTTAGCGCCGTTGCATAAGAGACCGGAATCACAGACAGCTCAAGGCTATTGCTGCCAGCCATATTGTAGAAGGCAATGAACTGCGTTCCTGCAGTTAATTCAGCGGGTTGGGTGAGTACGGAGAATCGTCCTGCGATTCCTCCATCTGCAGTCAGGATGCGAAAGCGATCACCGAGCACAGGAATGTAAGGCGTACTGCCATAACCCGACTCAATTGGGCTGAACAGATTCGACAGACGCGGTGTGAGCGTTGTGCTGGATTCAATCACGAACTGACCGCCACCGCTCACGGTGAGATAGGCGTAATAACCTGTCGCACCAACAGGTGTTGAAAGGCTGGACTGGGTGAGTCCTGCAATATCCTGCAAATACGTACTGCCGCTATGCATTGTGATGGTTGAGCTTGCGGCCAGATAGCCTGGAGAATTACCGGGCTTTAACATGCCAGCAACGGAGATTGGACCTGCGATGGTGCCCGTGCCAGCTAACTCAGCGCCAGCAGCAACAAAGACATTGCCGGTGCCAAGGCTGCCGCCCAGCAGGGACAGTGTGCCCGAGGCAATCGTGGTGCCGCCTGCGTACGTATTAAGGCCTGAAAGCACAAGCGTACCGGTACCGTTCATGGTTAAACCACCGACACCTGAGATGACGCCCGATAACTGGGCAGCACCTGAACTTGGAGAAGTGATTGTTCCGCCCGCGCTTGTCACGATAAAAGCTTGACCGGAGCGTTCACCTGCACTGAGCACCAGTGTGCCACCAGCAAAAACCGGAGTTGCAGTGACGCCTATGCTGCTCAGTGTGGTCGAGCCACTTGTCATGCTTGTTGGAGTCGAGGTCGATCCTGCAGCACCTGAACTACCACCAGCGCCATAGTTTGGATCAAGGGTAATAACCAGGTCCCACGTATCGACCCCATTCAGGATTAAAGAGGGATGAAATACGAGACTATATAAGTAGCCGCCGGCATATGAGCCCGTCCCTGTCAGCGTCATCCCACTACAGGGACTTGGTAAACATTTCACGACTTCTGTGTAGGTTGTCGCCGTGACGACTGAGGCTGGCACACCAGTGACGCCACCAGCATAAATTCCGAAAGCCATGCTTCCAGAAGCACCAGTCAGAGACAACTTCCCATAATTACTCGACCCAGTAATGATGATGTTGTATTTGGCTGGCACGTTGCCATCCAGCTCTAGCGGACTGGAGGTCAGGGCCGTCTTGCCCTGGAGATTATTAATTGTGCTGATCGTTCCTGAGTCATTGTTACGAATCACGCC
This sequence comes from Alcaligenaceae bacterium, assembly GCA_947379755.1. GTDB lineage: Bacteria > Pseudomonadota > Gammaproteobacteria > Burkholderiales > Burkholderiaceae_B > Zwartia. The sequence continues at coordinate 12,642 of CANCOC010000063.1, forward strand.
GTAAATCGTTCCGACGTTCGTAAGAGCGCCTATCAATCCTGCGTTATTAATCGACGCAAGTCCAAAATCAGACATTGAAATTTGATTTCTATTGACTAGTGAGGCGATCACTCCAACGTCTTGATTATTGATTGCACTCGAATCAACACCTCCTTGAATCACCCCGTAATTATCAATCGTAGCGATGTGACCGAAATTACTAATGCCGTCATTATTTGGAGAAGTAACGGTTCCATTATTTGTAAAAATCGTATTTTCGGCGGTATTCATGATGGTAACCGAGTCATTCGCTCCCTGACCAACCGTCATCCCAACAGGTACAGCGATATTCAGGCTAGGCGTGGAAAGTTGAAGATTGCTGCAGTTAGACGATGGTGAGATATTGGGAGTGCAGGTCAGAATTGGAAATGCACGCACATCGTCCGGGACCAGAAAAAAAACACTCAAAATAACAAGCAAAAAAAAATGGCAACGGCCATCTTTAGATGTAAAAAACCTATGTAAATTTTGGGTCTGCTTCACTAACCTGAATCCTGTTGCTCTTGCTATCAATGTGTCTGCAAGATTTTGCCGGATATTACCAGTAAGCTTCAAAAAAAGCCTCTCAAAAGCGCCTTGTGTCGGCGCGCTCAACCTTTCAGGAATACCAAGTGGGAACTAGAATGACGACTCTTGAAACCCACTTCGATACCATTGTCCCGACTCTTGCAACGAAAGAAGACCGCAAAAATCTCGAAGTCAAACTGACGGGCACGATTCATCATGAAGTCAGCACACGCACGTGGCGAATGATTACCTGGATGACTGCAGTGATTGGACTAGCATTTACAGGCATTTTTTATATTGCAAGATACGTTCCGGCGTGAGGGCGAACGAGTATAGGCAACAAAAAAGCGCCCCGAGAGGCGCTTAATCATTCACTAGTTGGCGGAGGCGCAGAGATTCGAACTCTGGAAACACGTTTTAGCGCATTTACTCCCTTAGCAGGGGAGCCCCTTCAGCCGCTCGGGCACGCCTCCAAACCAGTCCGGTATTCTAGCACGACCTGAGCCGCGGCCAGATTCATTCAAATTACACCTTGGTCGGTGCTGCGGTCTCGAGTCCAAAAGCCTTGTGCAGCGCGCGTACGGCCAATTCCATGTACTTGTCACTGATCAGGACCGAGGTTTTGATTTCGCTCGTGCTGATCATATGGATATTGATGCCTTCTTCGGCCAGGGTCTTGAACATCAGGCTCGCCACACCCGCGTGCGAGCGCATGCCGATGCCAACGATCGAGACTTTGGCGACTTTTTCGTCATAGGAAATTTCGCGTGCGCCAACCTCTGGACCGATCGTGCTATCAAGCAACAACTTGGTGCGGGCGAATTCATTGCGTGGCACGGTAAAAGAAAAATCAGTTGTGCCGGATACCGACTGGTTCTGAACAATCATATCGACATCGATATTGGCATCGGCGACTTTACCCAGAATCGCATAGGCAATCCCTGGTTTGTCAGGCACAGCCAACAAGGTGATTTTGGCTTCGTCACGGCTAAAGGCGATGCCTGAGACTACTGCTGCTTCCATTTTTTCGTCTTCCTCAAAAGTAATCAGTGTGCCGGATTTCATTTCTTCGGCGAGAGGGATATCAGGGTCTGTCAGCGAGGACAGCACACGGGTGGGGACGCGGTATTTACCGGCGAACTCAACCGAACGGATCTGTAATACTTTGGAGCCGAGCGAGGCCATTTCGAGCATTTCTTCAAACGAGATGACACTCAGACGACGTGCATCAGGCTCGACACGCGGGTCAGTGGTGTAGACGCCATCCACATCGGTAAAAATCAGGCACTCATCTGCTTTAAGTGCAGCAGCGACCGCCACCGCCGAGGTGTCGGATCCGCCACGACCAAGCGTCGTGATATTGCCAGTCTCGTCCACGCCCTGAAAACCTGTGACCACCACCACGCAACCATCATCAAGATCAGCGCGAATACGTGCATCATCGATCGAGGTGATCCTCGCCTTGGTATAAGCAGAGTCTGTACGCACGGGCACTTGCCAGCCTGCATAACTGCGGGCTTTGAGGCCTTCGGCCTGGAGTGCGATGGCCAGCAGACCGCTTGAGGCCTGTTCGCCTGTCGCAGCGATCATGTCGAGCTCACGACCATCGGGCATGGGGGAAATCTCACGCGCGAGGCCCAGCAAACGGTTAGTTTCACCAGACATGGCAGAAGGAACCACAACGACCTGATGGCCGGCTGCGTGCCATTTGGCGACGCGACGTGCAACGTTCTTGATGCGCTCGACCGAGCCCATCGAGGTGCCGCCGTATTTATGAACAATGATAGACATAGGATTCAATAGATTTTTACAGAACGGATTGGTACCGCGAATGCGTACAAAGCCCTATATTCTAGCGCGAAGCAGGAACTTACTGCCGCGTAGCGAGCAATACCCTGCCCTGACGGCAGCGCAGCTCAACCTGGCCGTGCTGCCAGAGCAGATCACGATCATGGCCCAGTGCGTGCAACTGGCGTAATTGGCGCAACAAATCGGCCAGCCGGCGATCACCCGGCATCGCAACCCCCTGTTCCTGCAGCCAGTATCTGAGCACCATTGCCTGTCGTGCGGCACTCAACTCTCGCCAGCGTTTGAGGCAAAAACTCCCATCTCCCTGATCTGGATCCAGACTGGCAAGGTCATTGCGGGCGACTTCATCAAGAACCTCGATTGCCTCGGAGGCCTGACGGGCATGCCGGGCGAGGGTCTGTTGCCAGGCGGGCCAATAGGTTTGCAAGACGGGCACCATCCCGGCACGCAAGGCTCCGCGCGCATAGTGCGGATCTGTATTGCTGGGATCCGAGACCGGTACCCAGCCAGTCATCTGTGTGAACTGCTCAACCAGGGCAAGCAACTCTGTACGATCAGTATCGAGCCATGGGCGAAGCAACCGCAACCCATTGCGCTGTGTATCCGGCTGCATCGCGGCCAGACCATGCACACCCGCACCACGCAACAACCTGAGCAAAACGGTTTCTGCCTGGTCCTGGCGATGGTGCGCAAGCAGCAGGGCCTGCACCTGGCAGGTATCTGACATCCTTTCAAGGGCGGCATAGCGGGCCTGTCGTGCGGCGCCCTCGATACCCATCCCTGAGTCCTGGGCAACATGCACTTCGTACACTTCAAGCGCAACATCTAGCAAGCGTGCAAGTGCACGGACCTGTTCAACCCAGGCATCCGCTTGCGCGAACAGCCCATGATGCACATGAAAAAAGTATAGAGGTCTTTTGGTGAGACGGCACAACTGGGAAGCGGCGATCGCCAGTGCAGCAGAATCTGCGCCGCCACTGAGAGACACCGCGACAGGTGCTCCAGCGGGCAGCGCCAGCAGTGAGTCTGACAATGCGCGACTCAGCGCAGGATCAAGCGCGACAGCGCGCGCCTGACCGCCAGGATCAGGCACGAACTTCCTGAAAGCGACCATAGGACAGCAGGCGCTCAAGCCGGTGATCAATCAGTTCTTTAGGGGTCATGCCCGACAGCTGGCGCAAGGCGTCCCCCAGCGAGCGGCGTAACAGACGCGCCATGACACGTGGATCGCGATGTGCGCCACCAACCGGCTCATTGACGATGCGGTCAATCAGACCAAATTCTTTCAGGCTCGGTGCCGTAATCGCCAGCGCAGCTGCGGCGTCTGCAGTTTTGTCGGCACTCCGCCACAAGATCGAGGCGCAGCCTTCGGGGGAGATCACAGCATAGGTTGAATATTGCAGCATTAACACTACGTTGCCCACCGCAATCGCCAGCGCGCCGCCTGAACCACCTTCACCGATGATGGTGGAGATGATCGGCACTTTGAGTTCGGCCATGGCATACAGATTGTGCCCGATTGCCTCGGACTGACCGCGCTCTTCGGCACCGATACCGGGGTATGCCCCAGGCGTATCTACAAAGGTGAAAACGGGCAAGTTGAATTTTTCGGCCAGACGCATCAGGCGCAGGGCTTTGCGATAGCCTTCCGGACGTGGCATGCCGAAATTGCGCGCTGCGCGCTCTTTGGTGTCGCGCCCTTTTTGATGACCAATCACCATGCAGGGCGTGCCGTTAAAGCGTGCCATGCCGCCCACAATCGACAGATCATCGGCATACATGCGATCGCCATGCAATTCATGGAAATCCGTAAAGATCTCTCGCACATAATCCAGTGTGTATGGACGCTGTGGGTGGCGTGCAACCAGAGCCGTTTGCCAGGGCGTCAGCTTTGAATAGATATCTTTAGCCAGACTTTGGCTTTTTTGTTGCAGGCGATTAATTTCATCTGAAATATCGACAGCCGAATCAGCCTGCATAAAGCGCAGCTGTTCGATCTTGCCTTCGAGTTCGCCTAGCGGTTGTTCAAATTCTAGATAAGTATTGCGCATCGCTTGAAATTCCGTAATCAGTCATTAGGGCACTGCTTGAGCATCCAGGTCTCACGCCAGGAGCAGACTTCGATCAGTATTCCACAGGAACCGGATCAAGACTGCGCCACAAATACCAGGTTGCCACCGTGCGCCAGGGTTGCCACGCCTGAGAAACCTCACGCGCTTCAAACCGGGAAACAGGCTCACCACTGAAATAGTGTAACGAGATTGCCTTCAATAGTCCGACATCATCGAGAGGCAACACATCGGGGCGTTGCAGATTAAAGATCAAAAACATCTCGGCCGTCCAGCGACCGATGCCACGAATCGCGGTGAGTTCAACAATGACAGCCTCATCGTCCATGGCTGCCCACTTTTGGGGATGCACACGCTTTTCACTAAAATGTGTTGATAAATCAAGAATGTATTCAGCTTTACGCACAGACAGTCCGGCAGCCCTGAGCTGAGCCACGCCGGCTTTCTGCACGGAGGCGGGCGTCGGACGTTTACCACACTCGAGCAAGAATCTTTGCCAGACACTATCGGCCGCTTTGACTGAAATCTGCTGTCCGACAATTGATCTGGCAAGCGTCACAAAGGGATTGCCACGTGTTCTGAGCCAGATATCCGGATGTTTGGGGATCAGTTTTTTCATGATCCGATCACGCTTCATCAGCTGCGTCA
>CANCOC010000064.1 GCA_947379755.1 Alcaligenaceae bacterium
GTGCAAAACACGCGCAAGATCACCAAGGCCATGGAGATGGTGGCTGCATCCAAAATGCGTAAAGCGCAGGAAAGGATGCGTGCTGGTCGTCCCTATGCTGATAAAGTACGTGATATGGCTTCGCATCTGATGCAAGCCAATCCAGACTATAGCCATCCATATCTGGTTGAAAAAGCAGATATTAAGGCTGTAGGTGTTGTTGTCATTTCAACCGACAAGGGTTTGTGTGGTGGCTTGAACACCAACATCATGCGCCTCGTGTTGAATCGTCTGCGAGAATTCAGCGAAAAAAACATTCGCTGCCAATTTACGGCGCTCGGCAACAAAGGTCTGGGTACGTTGACACGTATCGGTGCAAATCTTGTTTCACAAGAAACCCAACTGGGCGATAAGCCTGAGCTGGCGCGTCTGGTGGGTGCACTTAAAGTGCAGATCGATGATTTCACCGCAGGACGGATTGATGCCGTATATGTGGCAACAAACCGTTTCGTCAATACGATGAAACAAGAAATTGTATTTTTCCGCTTGTTGCCCTTGCCTGGTAATCTGGCTGATCCCTACCAGTTAGTCTCTGAGACTGAGGTAGCAGCTGAGAATAAACCAAAGGCTGAGCACAGCTGGGATTATATTTACGAACCTGATTCAAAAACGGTCATCGACGAGTTGCTGCATCGCTATGTCGAAGGTCTTGTTTTTCAGAGCGTTGCAGAGAACATGGCTTCCGAGCAGTCAGCCCGAATGGTGGCCATGAAAGCCGCCTCGGACAATGCAAAGAAAGTCATTGGCGATTTGCAATTGGTCTATAACACGACGCGTCAGGCAGCTATTACAAAAGAAATTTCTGAAATCGTGGGGGGCGCCGCGGCCGTCTAGTGGTTTAGACAGCTTCCCGGCATCCCATCATATAAGTTATAAAAAGTTAAGGAACAGACATGAGCAACGGAACCATCGTTCAGTGCATCGGCGCCGTGGTGGATATTCAGTTTCCCCGCGATCAAATGCCTCATATTTATGAAGCCCTCACGCTTGCAGATGACGCATCAAAATATGCCGAAAAAGGCCTGACATTTGAAGTCCAGCAGCAGCTTGGTGACGGCGTTGTCCGCACCATTGCCATGGGTTCAAGCGACGGCTTGCGCCGTGGTATGTCAGTAGCTAAAACTGGCTCACCTATTTCTGTGCCAGTGGGTACTGCAACACTTGGTCGCATTATGGATGTGCTGGGTCGTCCAATCGACGATGCAGGCCCGATTGGTACCGAAGAGCGTCGCGCGATTCACCAGCCTGCTCCAAAATTTGACGAACTGTCACCTTCAGTCGAACTGCTCGAAACCGGCATCAAAGTGATTGACCTGGTTTGTCCGTTTGCAAAAGGCGGTAAAGTCGGCTTGTTCGGTGGCGCCGGTGTAGGCAAGACTGTGAACATGATGGAACTCATCAACAACATCGCCAAGCAGCACAGCGGTTTGTCCGTTTTTGCCGGTGTGGGTGAGCGTACGCGCGAAGGTAACGACTTCTACCACGAGATGGCTGAGTCAAACGTTCTCGACAAAGTTGCAATGGTGTTCGGTCAGATGAACGAACCACCAGGCAACCGTCTGCGTGTAGCGTTGACTGGTTTGACCATGGCTGAAAAATTCCGTGATGAAGGCCGTGACATTCTGTTCTTCGTTGATAATATTTATCGTTACACTCTGGCCGGAACTGAAGTTTCAGCTTTGCTTGGACGTATGCCTTCAGCTGTGGGCTACCAGCCAACACTGGCCGAAGAAATGGGCGTTCTCCAGGAACGTATTACTTCGACTAAAACAGGTTCGATTACTTCGATTCAGGCCGTTTATGTTCCTGCGGATGACTTGACCGATCCTTCACCTGCTACGACATTCCAGCATCTGGATTCAACTGTTGTGTTGTCACGTGACATCGCTTCGCTTGGTATTTATCCAGCTGTGGATCCACTGGATTCAACCAGTCGTCAGCTTGATCCTAACGTTGTTGGCGAAGAGCACTACAACGTTGCCCGTGGCGTGCAGCAAACTCTGCAGCGCTATAAAGAATTGCGCGACATTATTGCGATTCTGGGTATGGACGAGCTTTCACCAGAAGACAAGCAGTCGGTTGCCCGTGCACGTAAGATTCAGCGTTTCCTGTCACAGCCTTTCCATGTAGCCGAAGTATTTACCGGTTCACCTGGCAAGTATGTCCCATTGTCAGAAACCCTTCGTGGCTTCAAGATGATTGTGGAAGGCGAGTGCGATGCACTGCCAGAGCAGGCGTTCTACATGGTCGGGGGAATCGACGAAGCCTTCGAGAAAGCCAAGAAACTCCAATAAGGATTCATCATGGCTACCTTGAAAGTTGACGTCGTCAGTGCAGAAAAATCTCTGTACTCAGGCGTTGCTAAATTTGTTGTGTTGCCCGGCGAGTCGGGTGAGTTGGGTATTTTGCCTGGCCACACCCCGCTCATCACGCGCATTCGCCCAGGTTTGGTCAAAATTGTGCATGAAGATAACTCTGAAGAGAGTATTTTTGTGGCCGGTGGTTTGCTCGAAGTCCAGCCTGATCAGGTAACCGTGTTGTCAGATACGGCTATCCGCGGAGAGGATCTGGACGAAGAAAAAGCTGAAGCAGCGCGTGCCAAGGCGAAAGAAGCCCTGGCAAGTGCTAAAGACCACGCAAGTATTGCTGTGGTTGAGGCCGAGCTTGAGATGCTGGTTGCTCAGGCGAATGCAGCACGCAGAATCCGGGAAATGACAGGCAAGCATTAATTGCCATTTTTCCCTCGAAAACACGCCTGAACTGGCGTGTTTTTTTTTGCACAATTTGTTTAATAGATACTGTGACTTATACGGATGCGTAAATTCCGGATATGGTTTTTAGAGTGGAATGACTAGTCTTCAGGTTCTGATTACTTTAGGATTTGAATATGCGTCAGCAAATTGATTGTGCTGTACTCAATCTTGCCACTCACCATGTGTGGGTCGAAAATATGCTTCACAGTGCTGAACATGCACTGACTCGTATTCGAATACACCGTCTCGACTGGGAACTTGGTCTAGAGAGTGCGCTCTCATCAGACCAGAGCGTCTCCCTCGATGTACACGCCATTGCCAAGGCAGCTGTCAGCCTTCGTCGCTATGATGTTTGCCTCATACCTGTCTCACTTGAAACACTGGGGTGGACCCGGCAAGCACTTGCAGCAATTCCCCGTGGTCCATTCTTACCTCTGATTGGCATGTTTAATGGTTTGCGTTCTGCAGCGATGCAGGATCTCCTGGAGCTTGGACTTGCAGACTTTGTCAGAATTCCTTTATGTCCAGATGAGTTCAGAGCACGTATTTTGTCCACGGTCTCACGCGTGCCCCGTCCAGGGAGTCTGCGCGAGCCAGAGGCGAGTTGCACGCTGTCCGCTGGGGCTACAGTGGCAGGCCTGGGTCAGCGCCCATTGCCCTGGACAAGTGCCAGGCCCATCTCGCGTCCGGTGCGCAGCAGCGTACGACATAGTGGATCTCAGCATGGCTCTGGTGGTTCAAAGCGACAAGTCACTGATGAAAAGTTATCGTTTCGTGCGTCCAAGTCAATGATTGTCGAGCAGTTTGAACGGGACTACATTACACAGGCTTTAGAACGTCATCGCGGCAATATAGCAATGGCTGCACGCTCTTCCAATAAACACCGGAGGGCGTTTTGGGCGTTGATGCGCAAATATCAGATTGATGCAACACCTTACCGTCCTGATGAGGACGCAGAGTAAAATCAGTAGATTCTGATTTGTACCGTCGAGATTGACTCAATTGAATGTGTCCTCTACTTTCGTGCGGTCGTTTGTTAAAGGATTTTTGTGTCGGTTTCTCAATTAAAGAATGATGTGTTCCTGCGTGCGCTAATGCGTGAGCCTGTTCCTTATACGCCAACCTGGCTGATGCGGCAGGCTGGCCGATACTTGCCTGAGTACAACGCCACGCGCGCGCGTGCGGGTTCTTTTATGGGGCTTGCACAAAATCCCGACTACGCCTGCGAAGTGACCCTGCAACCCCTTGAGCGTTTTGAGCTCGATGCGGCGATCTTATTTTCTGATATTTTGACAGTGCCAGATGCAATGGGACTCGGTCTTTCATTCGCACAAGGTGAGGGGCCGAGGTTTGCGCACCCCATTCGCGACGAGAATGATGTCGCTAAACTGGCCGTACCAGACATAGCAAAGTTGCAATATGTTTTTGATGCGGTGAAGGTGATTCGCCGGGAATTGAACGGGCGTGTGCCATTAATTGGTTTTGCAGGTAGCCCTTTTACCGTCGCATGCTACATGGTTGAGGGCAAGGGCAGCGATGATTACAGGCTGATTAAAAGCATGCTGTATGCACGTCCTGATCTCTTGCATCGCATACTCGAAATCAACGCACAGACGACCGCACTCTACCTGAATGCACAAATCGAAGCGGGTGCCCAGGCAGTCATGATTTTTGATAGCTGGGGCGGCGTATTGGCGGATGGATTGTTCCAGCAGTTTTCACTTGCCTACACAAGGCGTGTGGTTCAATCCCTGACCCGTGAGCGCGAAGGTCGACGCGTACCCGTGATCGTATTCACAAAAGGTGGTGGACAGTGGCTAGAGGAAATTGCAGCCTGTGGATGTGATGCAGTGGGGTTGGACTGGACGGTTGATCTCGCGGCGGCTCGTCGCCGCACAAATGACAGCGTTGCTTTGCAAGGTAACCTTGATCCGATTGCCCTGTTTGGTGGTGAACCTGCAATCCGTGCTGAAGCCCGCCGTGTAATGGATGCTTTTGGCCCAGTTGGTCAAGGTGGGCACATCTTTAATCTTGGCCATGGAATTTCTCAATTCACACCTCCAGACGCTGTGGGTTCGCTGGTCGATGAGGTCCGTGCATACAGCCCTAAATTTCATAAGGCTTAAATCCTCCAGTGAGGAATGGCGCCGTTTTCTGGGCATTATTCCTTTGAGATTAAGCGTAAACGTAAAAAGTTGTGCACAGATAATCCTGGCTTCGGGATACCCCTAAAAATAGAAACTGAATTCTAGGAAGTTTTCATAAGCAATTGATATATATGAATAAAATAGCTTGTAGTGAGGGGGTGTTTCATTTTTATCAATCATTCATGTAGACAAATTAATTCTTTTCAGTATTGTTTTCCCCAAAGTTATCCACAGGCAGGCTGCTTGATTTCCGAAGTCCAAAAATGTCAGTACGTTAGGCATCAATCCCAGAAACCACTTTAAGTATATGGTTGAATATTCTCCTCCTGTCGCACTGCCAGAAACATCGGCATCGGCATGGGTGCGCGTGGTGCTTGATGTCCCGATCCCAGGTCCCTTTGATTATCGCTGCACCTTTCCCGTTACTTCGGGAATGCGGGTCATCGTGCCGTTTGGACGTAGAAAATTAATTGGTATGGTGGTTGGGTTACCTGATGAGCCTGCTTACGATCCAAAACTGATTAAAAATGTCGAAGCGGTACTTGCTGACATCGAACCGATGCCTGAGCACTGGCTGCGGTTTGCACAGTTTGCAGCCGAGTATTACCAGCGTCCCCTTGGAGAGGTGGTGTTGCCTGCTTTGCCCTTGCCACTTCGGAGTGTTTCTTCCTATCAAGGCAAGCGGTCGGGTGATGGCCCAGTGGCAAGGCTTGACCTCAAGCGCGCACCGGTCATCAAGGCTGTCTCGGCCAGTGAGGTGCCTGTACTGAATGAGGCGCAACAGGGCGCCGTGGATGCCATTGTTTGTGCAGAGAGTTTCAAAGCTTTTTTGTTATATGGCGTGACAGGTAGCGGTAAGACGGAAGTCTATCTCCACGCTGCTGCACAGGCACTTGAGCGCGGAAAACGTGTGCTCATGCTTGTGCCTGAAATCAATTTAACTCCCCAGTTTGAGCAGTCTTTACGTGCACGTCTGGAGCCTGTGGCAGGCGTGGGCGGTGTAGCTGTGTTGCATAGTGGCTTGTCTGACGGCGAACGCTTGAGAGCCTGGTTGCGTGTGCAACGTGGCCAGGCCCGGATCGTGCTGGGGACGCGCCTTGCTATTTTCGCTCCGATGCATGACGTCGGACTGATTGTGGTTGATGAGGAGCATGACCCTTCTTACAAACAGCAAGATGGTCTTAGATATTCCGCGCGTGATCTGGCTATCTGGCGGGCACATGACCTGGGGGTACCCGTGGTACTGGGTTCTGCGACCCCTTCGCTGGAAAGCTGGGTACACGCTGAGCGAGGTCATTACCAGCGGCTGGATCTCCCTGCGCGCGCACGTGCAGTGACCTTGCCATCGGTACGGCTGGTTGATACACGCCGGCTGAAAATGGATCATGGCATGTCGCCACAGCTGTTGAACGCAATGCGTGCAAGGTTGGACAACAAAGAACAGGTCCTGGTTTTTCTGAATCGTCGTGGCTATGCACCTGCACTGCACTGTGCCTCATGCGGGTGGGTCAGTCAGTGCCCAAGATGTACGACCTTTACTGTCTTGCATCGCACTACGCCTGGACGTCATCAGTTGCATTGTCATCACTGTGGCTATCAGCAGCGCGTTCCCAGTGCTTGTCCAGATTGTGGTGATCAGGACTTGCAACCTATGGGACGCGGGACCCAGAGAATTGAAGAGCATCTGGCCGAGTTATTCCCCGAAGCACGTATCGCACGCATTGATGCGGATAGCACCCGCAAAAAAGGGAGTGCGCAAGCGTTGTTCGCAAGTGTTCATGCCGGTGAAGTCGATATTCTGGTGGGTACACAGATGGTCGCCAAAGGCCATGATTTTGCGAATCTGGGTCTGGTCGGTGTGCTCAATGCCGACGCTATGCTGTTTTCGCAGGATTTTCGTGCACCTGAACGTTTGTTTGCACAGTTGATGCAGGTATCGGGTCGCGCCGGGCGCCATACGGGGCATGGTGAGGTGATCGTGCAAACTGGATATCCTGAGCAGCCTGTGTACCAGGCGTTGCTCAGGCACGATTACGCGGGCTTTGCGCGGCACTCGATGCAAGAGCGTGAGTCAGCGGCGCTGCCACCGTTTTCGCATCAGGCGCTGCTCAGTGCTGAGGCGCGTGATCTGAACGTCGCGCTGGACTTTTTGCAGTCTGCCAGAGCATCGGCGCTTGAGTGGATGACGCAGCAACAATCCACTGAAATGATCACGCTGTATGATCCGGTGCCCTTAAGAATTGTCCGCGTTGACAATATGTGTCGTGCGCAGTTGTTGCTGGAGTCCACGCACCGTCCAGCGCTTCAGTCTCTTTTGCGCAATTGGCTCCCTGAACTCAATGACTTGCCCGAAGCGCGTAAAGTACGCTGGCAGCTTGAAGTCGACCCGCTCGAAATTTAAAGAATCTCAAATGTCTATCTCTGCCATCTCCGGAATGAACCCCTCGCAACGCGAGGCGGTCCTGTATCTGGATGGCCCGTGTCTTGTTTTGGCTGGCGCAGGCTCAGGCAAGACACGTGTAATTACTCAGAAAATCGCCTATCTGCTTCGTGAATGCAATTATTCGGCACGCAATGTGGTGGCCCTGACATTTACCAATAAAGCTGCGCGAGAAATGGATGACCGCGTCAAGCGTCTGGTCGAGCCTGCTCTGGCCAAAGGCCTGACGATCAGCACCTTTCACTCTCTCGGCGTGCGGATTTTGCGTGAAGAAGCCCAGCACGCAGGACTCAAGCCGCAGTTTTCAATTTTCGATGCAGATGATGCACTGGCGATTGTGCAGGATTTACTGGCTACGACGGATCGGGGGCGTCTGAAATCTGTTCAGCAAACGATCTCGCTCTGGAAAAACGGTCTGATTGATCCCGATGCGGCAGCCATGCTTGCCGCAACGCCAAGTGAGGTAGAGGCTGCAAAAATATATCGCAGTTATAACGCAACGCTTGCTGCGTATCAGGCGGTGGATTTTGATGATCTGATAGCAGTGCCCGCGCAGATTTTTGAACGCAATATTGAGGTGCGTGAAAAATGGCAAAAACGTGTGCGATATTTATTGGTCGATGAATACCAGGACACGAACGTTTGCCAATATCGTCTGGTGCAATGGCTGACTGGACCGCGCGCCATGTTTACCGCCGTGGGCGACGATGACCAGGCGATCTATGCCTGGCGGGGTGCCACGATCGAAAACCTGGCAAAGCTCACGACCGACTATCCGAATATTCGCATGATCAAGCTTGAGCAGAACTATCGCTCAAGCCAGCGCATCCTGGCCGCAGCCAATAACGTTATTTCAAAGAATCCAAAATTATTCGAGAAAAAACTCTGGTCTGATCATGGCACAGGTGATGCGATCTCGGTGACCGCGATGGCCAGTGACGAGGAAGAGGCCGAAAACGTCGCCATGAAAATCTCTGCTGCTCGCTTTGAGAAGCAGGCGGAATGGAGGGATTTTGCGATTTTGTATCGTGGCAACCATCAGGCACGGATCGTTGAGCAGGCGATGCGCAATATTCATATTCCCTATACGATTTCGGGTGGGCAGAGTTTTTTTGACAAGCCCGAAGTCCGTGATGTGCTGTCCTATTTGCGCCTGATTGCAAACGAAGATGATGACCCTGCCTTCATTCGCGCAGCAACAACCCCCAAACGCGGCATCGGTCAGGCAACCTTGCAGTCGCTCGGTCAATACGCAGGAGAGCGCCAGATTTCGCTATTTGCAGCCTTGTTCGAACAGGGCGTCGAAACGCGGTTGAACACGCGACAGATCGAGCCGCTGAGAACGTTTGGTGAGTTTATTTCGCGTATTCAATTGCGCGCAGGCCGTGCCGAGGTGGGTCAAAAAGTACAGCCCTCAGAGCCTGCGGGCGATATCCTCGATGATCTGCTGGGTGCGATCCAGTACGAGCGCTATCTCTATGACACGCTGGATGAAAAACCCGCTCAGAGCCGTTGGCATAACGTGCTGGAATTGGTTGGCTGGCTCAAGCGCAAGGCCGATGCTGACAATATGGGGCTGTTTGATCTGGTACAGCATGTAGCACTCATTACAATGTTGGAGCGCGGTGAAGAAAAGGATCCCGATACGGTCAAGCTTTCAACGTTACATGCTTCAAAAGGTCTTGAATATCCGCATGTTTATTTGCTTGGCGTAGAGGAGGGTCTGTTGCCCCACCAGGGACGTGATGATGAGGAGTCTGATGCAGCGTCTGCGGCAGAATCACTCGTGCTTCGCATCCAGGAAGAGCGGCGCCTGATGTATGTTGGAATCACCCGTGCGCAACGAAGCCTGCATTTGAGCTGGTGCAAAAAACGCAGGCGTGCTCGCGAAGATCTCTTGCGCGAGCCTTCGAGATTCATTGAGGAAATGGGTTTATCCACCGCACCTGATCAGCAGCCTGAAGCCGAAGCCATGAGTCCGAAGAGTCGCCTCGATATGCTTAAGGCCATGCTCGACAAGTCCAGCTAAGACGGATCATGCCTTGCGGCCTGTTTCCCTTGATCTAAGGGTGTAGGCGTAGTCGTACTACGTCAATTGACTCAGTACATTGCGCCAGAATTGCAGGCGGCGGGGCAAGGCGGAAACAAAAATATATTCTTTCAGTGTGTGGGGGCCGTCACCTTCTGCACCCAGTCCATCAACCGAAGGAATACCAAGTGCTGCAGTGAAGTTTGCATCGCTGCCTCCACCGGTGACAGGCGCATCTTCAAGTATGAAACCGGCTGCGCTTGCATGTTGAATCAGTTTGTCGAGTAAGGCCTGGGTGTCAGGTGTTTTGACCATGGCGGGGCGATTGAGTTCGACATCAATCGTCAGGGTAGTGTCCGGGTCGACCGGTTTGAGCGCCTGCATGCGTGCCAGGATTTCTTGTCCTGCCGCAGCGTCCGGGATTCGAAAGTCCACCATGACTTCGCAGTGTGAAGGTACGGTATTGGTGACCGTGCCGCCTTTGATTGTGCCGACGCTGACGGTAATGCCACGGGCGTAATCCGTCATAGCTTCGAGAGCCAGGATTTGGTGAGCCATTTCGCGAATCGCACTGCGACCTTTTTCGTGTTGCATGCCGGCATGGGACGGGCGACCGGTCACCGTCAGTTTTGTCATGCCGGTCCCCTTGCGGGCGGTGACACATTTGCCTCCGTTCGGACGTGCAGGCTCACAGACCAGCGTGTAGCGCGCGCGTTTTGCGTAGGTTTCAATTGCAGGTCTGGACGCGTGGCTACCGACCTCTTCGTCAGGCACCATCAGGAAATCGACAGGCAAAGGCGTTGAACCTGCTGCGGCCAGTTCTCCCAGTGCCTTGAGGGCAAGATAGGTGCCTCCCTTCATGTCAAAGCTGCCGGGGCCATAGAGCTTGTCGTCTTCAATCCGGCAGGGGTTGATTTCAAGCGTACCAATTGGATGCACGGTATCGAGGTGGGCCAGTAAAAGTATGCCTGGCCTATGATCGCCTGGGGCGCGGTTGCTCACCACAAGAATTGGCAGATTTTTTGGGCCTGTGTGGGTCAGTTCAACCCCCAGGCCGGTCGCACGCGCCTGTCGGGCAACTAGCTGCGCCATGCGTTCAATCGAATCCGGGTCACTTGAGGGAGATTCACACTCAATCCAGGTTCGGATGCCTGCCGCGAGTTCCTGTGCAAGTGAATGAGTGTCAGGTGTGGCGTGTTCGGTTGACATTTGCAGGTTCCAGGACAATATTGGGTTGTCGTAAAGTTTACAGTGCGATTACTGTGGGCGTTGGTTGCGCAAGTCACGTGCAGCATCGACAAGCTCGCCTGCGGTCAGTCCAATGGGACCGATGCCTCGCTGCACGAGCCTGTCGGCGGCGCTGCCATGCAGCCATACACCTGCAGGAACGGCAATGTGTACAGGCAGGCCCTGTGCCAGCAGGCTGACCAGAATGCCGGTCAGTACATCGCCCGTGCCACCGGTTGCCAGACCAACATTGCCTGTGAGATTTGTTTGCCAGGACTGATCAGGTGCACACACGACCGTTTGTGCACCTTTCAGGACCACCCAGCTTCGATATTGACTCGCAATGGATTGGGCGGCCGCAGGTCGGTCTGCCTGGATCTGTTCAGTTGATATGCCCAGCAGTCTGGCTGCTTCTGCGGGATGAGGGGTGAGCACGACATCGCCGCGTCCCCAGGTGGGCGCGGCAGCACCACTGGCCAGTGCATTCAGCCCATCTGCATCCACGACGAGGGGGGCGCTTTTGCGGGAGACGAACAACTGGCGTAACCATCCGATAGCCTGATCCGAGTGACCGAGCCCACAACCGGCTGCCCAGGCTTGCATGTCGGCCGCCTGGGCGATCAGATCCGGTACGCTGCGCAGCATCAGCTCTGGACAGAGAGCGTCATAAGACACTGGCGATGGGCTTTGTGTGAGACCAACGAATACTTTACCTGCGCCTGTTTTGAGTGCTGCTCGGGCAGCAAGAATGGCGGCCCCAGTCATGCCGGATGCGCCGCCCAGTATCGCTGCAGCACCGAAGGTTCCCTTGTTGGCCTGGGGGTCGCGCGTAGTAAACAGTGCTTGTACCTGTTCGGCAGTAATGGGCAGGCCTGTTGATAGCGTGGTTGTCATGAAATGATTGGATAATGAATAATGAAGTGGTTGCACCACAATGTAGTGCGAATATGGCTTGTCCGCTTAAATATTGCATTTGAGGCAAAATGTCTGACAAGTCAACGGACAGTGAACTGTGCGGGTTGCATGCAAACAGATACAGCATGCTTGAAAAAAATGAAGAGGAACAAAAGATGAAAAAAATTCAAATCGTCGGCGTCGCCGGCGCCGGTGCAATGGGTCGAGGCATCGTACAGATTGCCGCTCAGGCAGGTCTGACGGTCAGACTGTTTGATGTGCAACCTAAAGCGCTTGAGGCTGCACGCGAAAGTCTGGCTGCCACATGGACCACACTGGCAACAAAATCAAAAATAACGCCTGAACAGGCGCAGGCAGCTCTGGCTAATGTCCATCTTGCGTCTGATATACAGGCTCTGGCAGATTGTGATCTGGTGATTGAAGCGATTGTCGAAAGGCTCGACATCAAACAGCAGTTTTTCCGCGAGCTGGAGGCCGTTGTTTCTCAAGAGTGTTTGCTGGTATCCAACACTTCGTCGTTGTCCATTACGTCCATCGCTGCAGCGTGCAAACATCCTGAGCGGGTCGCAGGCTATCACTTCTTTAACCCTGTTCCCCTGATGAAAGTGGTAGAAGTCATTGACGGTCTGAAGAGCGATCCTCAGGTCGGTGATGCACTGATGGAACTGACGCACCGGATGGGACACACGCCTGTTCGTGCAAAAGATATGCCCGGCTTCATCGTCAATCATGCTGGCCGTGGCATGGGTACGGAGGGCTTGCGCATCGCACAAGAGAATGTCACTTCGTTTTCAACGATTGACTCCATCATGCGCGAACAAGCGGGCTTCAAAATGGGCCCATTTGAGCTGATGGACCTGACAGGTCTGGATGTTTCACATGCCGTCATGGAGTCTATTTATCGCCAGTTTTTTGACGAGCCACGTTTTAAACCTTCACCGATCGGGACGATTCGCGTTGCCGGTGGAATTTTCGGTCGTAAAACACAGGCTGGATTCTATGATTACGTGGATGGTCAAAAGCAAGTGGTCATTGAGCCGCCTGCACCAGAGCAGCAAACCGTTGCCAAGGTCTGGGTCAGCCATGCGCACGCCCTCGGCCATGCGCGTGCAGCCAATTTGTTGCGTAGCCTCGGCGCAACGCTTGAAATGGGGAGTGCACCTGGGCCAGATTGCCTGATCATCGTGACACCTTATGGTCAGGATGTTTCAACTTGTGTCGCCCTGCAGGGACTGGACGCGGCGCGCACAGTGGGTCTGGATACCTTGAATGATTTTGAACAGACACGTCGCCGAACCTTGATGGTATCGCCTGCAACGGATGTCAAATGGCAAAACGTTGCCCACGCTTTACTGGGCAGTGATAACGTCCGTGTCAGTGTGATTGAGGATTCTGCGGGGTTCGTGGCTCAGCGGATTCAGGCACTGATTGTGAACATCGCATGTGATATTGCTCAGCAGGGTATTGCAACGCCAGTTGATATTGATCGCGCGGTCTCCCTGGGTCTGGGTTATCCCAGAGGACCGCTCGCTCTGGGTGATGTGTTGGGTACATCCCAGATTCTGGAAATTTTGAAGAACATGCAGGAAGTCACGGGAGATCCGCGTTATCGTCCAAGCCTGTGGTTGCAGCGTCGTGTTCAGTTGGGAATGTCGCTGTTGCAGACCCGTTCTGGTGCATAACCGGCACAACCTGGCTAACAGGCCGGATTGAAAAAAAACGCACCGAATCATCGGTGCGTTTTTTTGTTTGGACCTGTTCAGCTGGCGGACTCAAACGGGTAACCCCTGATGGCCGCAGCCAGAGTAAAGGTGCTGTCAGGTGCTACTTGGCAGGCGCTGCGGGGGCAGGCTCAGCAGGTTCTGCAAATTTTGCACCGGAGTTGTTGGCCATATAGACCACTGCGCGCGTGATTTCGAAGTCATCGAGAGTTGGATTGCCGCCTTTGGCAGGCATGGCGTTTTTACCTTTGATGGCATTTGAAACCATGGTATCGAGCCCTGTCTTGACCGGGACAGACCAGGCCGCAGCATCACCAAACTTTGGTGCGCCTGCAACACCGGCTGCATGACAGCCGGTACAGACGGCTTTGTAAACTTGCTCGCCCGTCTTAAAGACCTTGGGGCCACTGGCGTCCACCAGGTCCAGACGCGCCACAGGGGCAATGCGTTTGGCAGTGGCTTCAGGGCCGAGGGTATCGGAGCCTGCGCCAACCTGATTGCCTGATGTGACAAGATTCACCAGCAAAAAGATGATCAGGATCGGCAGAACAAACGCTAGCACGACAGTAGTGATCAATTGCTTAGGCGTTTTAATAGGCGAGCTATGCTCTTCTGAGTGTGCTTGTTCTTTATGTTGCGTATTGCTCATGACCAAATCCTGCGAGTCTGAACCCGGCGGCTGTGTCTGGAGTGGCATATGCGCCGGCAGACAACAGTGCTGTTGGGTTGATATGGTTTGACGGATTTCTTACAAAACCGAAGGATTATAGCGGGATAAGGCGATGTTGGTGGGGGTTGTTTCGATCGTCAGGGGGAAGTCGCGCGGTAACGCTATAATTCACCCCCTGGCGCCCGTAGTTCAATGGATAGAATAAGAGTTTCCGAAGCTCTCGATACAGGTTCGATTCCTGTCGGGCGCACCAGCTGCCGGTCACGGCACACCACCGCCCGAGGGCGGCCTGCTTCAGGATGAACTGAGCGCAGGGGCCTTGAGTGCCTTGTGAAACCTCTCTACATACGCATCAAAGCTTTCTGTATCGCCTGATTCAAGTTGTTTTTGATCAAAGATGGACTGTTGCGCCTGCTCGATGGCTGAGGCCTCTTCAGATGCCGACAGGCCGGTCTGACGCAGGTTCTTTGCGTGCTCTGCACTCATTTGCAAGGCGTACTGCTGAAAGGAAATACCTTTTGATTCAAGCGTGTTGAGCACCTTTGCCGAGGGTGTCAGGCCGGGGTCGCGTACTTTTTCGCGCTGAGCCTGCAGCGCCTGCGCGTAAGCCGCATCCTTCAGATTGTCTCCGAGTATCGCACTGCACTGGGCGATCTTGTCCAGCAGTTGATTCGCCCAGTCTGACAAGCTGATGTCCTGGTCAAGCCGTTTGAGCATCAGACCAGGCGCACGTCCTTGCTTAACAACCAAGGAAAAGTTAGCTGCGCTTTCTGGGCAAAAGCCACTTTCTGGGAAGTCAGGACTATCCTCAAGTGCGCAATACAGTAAAAATGCATCCACAAAACGTGCTGTCTGGGCGGATATTCCTGTGGGTTCGGCAGGGTCAATGTCCAGGCAGCGCACTTCGATGTACTGGATGCCCCGTTCTGCAAGTGCGGTAATCGGGCGTTCGCAGGGGCCGGTTGTACGTTTTGGCCGAATGCTTGAATAAAATTCGTTTTCGATTTGCAGGATGTTGGTGTTGAGCTGGATCCATTCGCCGTTGCGATGTGTGCCAATTTTTTCGTAGGCAGGCCAGGGGGTCGTGACTGCGACATAGATGCGTTGCAGAAAAGTATTCAGATCGTTGTAGCAAGGCTTGAGGCCTGACTGGGCTTTGTTCTGGTAGCCAAGATCGCTCATCCGCAGGCTGGTTGCATGCGGTAAAAACATAGTCTGGTCATCGAGTGCCTGCAGCTCCCCGGTGTTGCCTCGCAGAAAGTCACGCGATACCGCGGGTGAAGCTCCGAACAGATACATCAGCAACCAGCTGTAACGCGTGAAGTTCCGGATCAGGGCGATATAGCCGGCTGAGCGGCGATCCTGTGCGTTTGCCTCAGGCCGATCAAGTAAATCCCAGATGGCTTCGTCAAAGGAAAAGTTGTAATGCAAGCCTGCAATGCACTGCATGGTCTTGCCGTAGCGCTCGGCCAGCCCACGGCGATACACGTGCTTGATCATTCCGGTGTTTGAGGTTCCGTACCAGGCAATGGGAATGTCCGCCTCAGGGGGGAGCAGCGCCGGCATGGAGTGGTTCCACATCCACTCATCGGTCATGGTGGTCGAGACCACCCGTTGAATCTCATTGATCTCGGCAAGCAGGCTGTCTACGCGGTCGTGTGTGCCGGTAATCAGTTCAAGCAGACTTTCGGAGTAGTCCGTGGTGATCCGTGGGTGTGTCAGTGCTTTTCCGAGGGCTGCTGGATGCGGGCGTGTCGACATCTTTCCATCGATATCCACACGCAACCCTTCTTTTTCGATGCCGCGCAGAGTGTGGCCGAGTATTTCAGGTCGGGCCTGCAGGCGGGCAAGTCGAGTGGAGAGCGTGTCAGTCACAGATAATCCTTAGGGTGATCGTTCGGAGTCATTTTAAGGGAAGAGTGCGAAGTGGTCGCAAACGATACGCAGGCACACTTGTAACAAAATTAAAGGACAATATGGTGAAGGAATTCATCCGGAGAAAAGTCGGTGCAAAAAAAAATGTATGTATGGCTGTGCGTTTGCATGGCTGCTGCGTTGATCGCTTGTACACCTGAATACAACTGGCGCGAACAGACTGTGGCAGATGAACGTGCCATGATTGCCTTTCCTGCGCGGGCTCAAACTGAGCAGCGGCCGATCCAGTTCGGCGATGTGCCTCTGAATTTTTCTCTCACGGCCGCAAACGTTGGACCTGCTGTCTTTGCAGTAGGTTATGCAGCGTTACCGGCTGGGTTGACTGGTGCTCAATCCGATGCGCTGGTCCAGGGGGTCGTTGCATCGCTTTTTGCCCAGGGAGGGCAGCCCGTCACGCCTGCGGCACTTAAAGGCGAAACCTTTGAACTGCAGACGATGGTGGCAAAACAGGCCTCTTGGATGATGGCACGTGTGGTTGTGCACAGGGGAATGCTGATTCAGGCTGTGGCCTCGGGTCCGAAAGATGCTTTGCCGCGTGAGCAGGCGATCGAATTTATGCGGTCACTTGTACTGAAATAAGCGGTAGGGTTCCAACGATTGTTTCGCAGGTGGGTGCGGTCGGTATAGGCATGCTGAGCCAGCCCAGTCGCATGGCTTTGGCAACGCCAGCCTGACGACCGTACACATTGAGTTTGCGGCATGCATTGCGCAAATGAAAATTGACCGTCCGCTCACTCAGGCCAAGGATCACGGCAGTTTCCCAGCTTGTTTTTCCATGCGATACCCACATCAGACATTGTTGCTCTCGCCCGGATAGTGGTGTTTTGGTCATCAATTGGTCTTCCTAGTATGCACATTGATTGGAACCTGACTAGTGTGCGTCTTTCTGGCGCATTTGAAAATTCG
This sequence comes from Alcaligenaceae bacterium, assembly GCA_947379755.1. GTDB lineage: Bacteria > Pseudomonadota > Gammaproteobacteria > Burkholderiales > Burkholderiaceae_B > Zwartia. The sequence goes on from CANCOC010000064.1 coordinate 16,783, forward strand.
CAGAATCCCTGTGTTTGTATCAAAATAAAGCACAAAGTTGCCCTGAAACGCAGTGGCTGCCAAGTCGCGTTCACGATGGTAAACTTTGATTTGAATTGGCGCCGATTTGCCTGATCCGCTTGCGGGCGCCTCATAAATCCCGCTAAAGAAGGTCCGTATGACAACTACGTCTGAATCTCTGGGAGCAACGCATCCCAGTCACTCACAAACCGTTACAAATACTTCGGTCGGAGTGGTGGAAACACAATTTATGCAGTTCAACGAACCGCTGGCCTTAGCCAGTGGCCAGACGCTGAATGCCTACACGCTTGCAATCGAAACCTACGGCACACTCAATGCTGATGCCAGCAACGGTGTACTGATCTGTCATGCCCTGAATGCTTCGCATCATGTGGCGGGTATTGCCCAGGATAATCCTGACGATATCGGCTGGTGGGACAACATGGTGGGTCCTGGTAAACCGGTCGACACCAATGTGTTCTTTGTAATTGGCATCAACAATCTTGGTTCCTGTTTTGGCTCCACCGGTCCGGCCTCAATCTGCCCTGAAACAGGCCAGCCCTGGGGGGCGGCTTTCCCCGTC
>CANCOC010000065.1 GCA_947379755.1 Alcaligenaceae bacterium
AGCCAGGATGACCTGAGTGAAGTGGTTGATTACGACTTCATGCGCCAGACCATTGCTGACATTATTTCAGCTGGTCATATCCAGTTGCAGGAAACGCTCTGCGATGAAATCGTCAAGCGCATGCTGGCGCACCCCCTGGTGCAGGCCACGCGTGTCTCGACAGAAAAACCTGACGTCTATCCGGATTGTGACGGCGTAGGTGTTGAGGTATTTGGCAGCAAATAAAAAAACAGAATCTATGTCTTATGACTGGCGATGTACGTCATAGGTGACAAAGTTTTCGCCATCTGCAGGCAAATCAAGACACTCTGGTTTTTCGAGCGTGCGCCGCATATCGCTCAGACCCACATTCCAGTGATGACTCATGGTTTCGTGACTGAACTCAAAATCCTTGTAATGTCCTTCGCTGGGCTTGTTCTTGTAAATCAAATGAATGCAGTTATAGCGTGGACCGTAAAGCTGCTTGGCCATGTCATCAAACCAAGGATCCTTTTTTCGGACCGAGGCGGGAATGCGTTCAATGACATCCCACATGTTCTGACGCATTCTTTGCAAAGCTTGCACGGTATTGGTCACGCCACGGGTTTTGCTTGAATACTGGATGTCCTTCATACGCTCCATGATCTGAAATACATCCTGAGGAACGTTACCTTCGGCACTCCATAAATCGACTTGGAAAATCAGAGTGTCCTTTCGTGGCAGGAAATTCATAATATGCTCAAGTGGGGTGTTGGACACACAGCCACCGTCCCAATAAAACTCTCCGTCAATTTCCACAGCAGGAAATCCAGGTGGCAACGCGCCTGAAGCCAGGAAATGTTGTGGCGTGAGTTTCATTTCGGTATTGTCAAAATAGACAAAATTACCTGTGCGCACGTTGGTCGCACCGACCGAAACACGCATCACATCACTCTGGTTGATACGGTCAAAGTCGGCGAAGCGCTCAAGTGTGCTGATAATCGCACCGGTTTCGTAAAAACTTGTATTCGCTGGAGAGCCCATTCCCGGCGCGAAAGGACGGGGAGTAAAAAACCCCTGTTGACCTTCTACGATCGTGCGCATGGCCGCCATCGACCCAAACATTTTTTCGGTAGCCGATCTGGCCATATCAAACATGCCTGTGGCCGCAGGACCAAACATATCCATCGCTGAAGTCATTGCAGTGGCGGCAGCAGAAGGTGGGCGGCAGATGGTTTCCCAGAATTCACGTAGTTTTTGAACGCGTGTTTCTGGGGGGTTGCCTGCAATAATTGCGCAATTCAGTGCACCGATCGAGATTCCAGCCACCCAGTTTGGATGAAGATCGATTTCGCGCAGCCCCTCAATCACACCGCCCTGATAGGCGCCTAAGGCACCACCGCCCTGGAGGACCAGTGCAATGCGGGGATAATCCGGAATCTTAAGGGCTTTGGCCATGGTCGACTTTTTGAAAAAAAAATTGAATCGTCAGTTTAAGCCACTGACACAGGCGCAATGACATTTAACTTTGTTCGGGACGGCGAAAGACCAGCTTATCTGGCGTAGAAACCTCTGGCGCGAAAGCATAGCCTTCAGCGTCGAATTTCTTGAGCGCGTCAACGGTATTGGCACGCTGCTCGATTGCAAAGCGCGCCATCAGGCCACGCGCGCGTTTGGCATGAAAACTGATGATTTTCCATGCACCATTCTTACCATCCTGGAACACACAGGGGACGACCCTTGCTCCCAGCGCTTTGACATCAACGGATTTGAAATACTCCTCCGAGGCCAGATTGATAATCACGGGCATTTTGTCCTGTGCCAGACGCTCTTTCAGATAAGGAGCAATCGTTTGAGCCCAGAATTCGTAAAGGTTCTTGCCTTTTGGATTATCCAGACGCGTGCCCATTTCGAGTCGATAAGGCTGCATTAGATCCAGCGGACGCAAGACGCCATAGAGTCCGCTCAGAATCGCGACATGATCCTGCGCCCACAGGAGGTCTTTTTCAGAGAGGCTCGTGGCATCGATTCCTTCATAGACGTCTCCATTGAAGGCCAGCATCGACTGTCGCGCATTCGTCTGCGTAAATTTGGATGTCCAGGCGGCATACCGATCCACGTTGAGCTGCGATAGTGCGGGACTTAAGTCCATCAGCTCCGAGACTTCCTGTGCCGACTTGGTCTTCAGGACGTTAATGAGTGCTGCGGCCTCTTTCACGAACAATGGCTGGGTATGGGTCTGGGTCGACACGACCGAGTCGTAATCCAGTTTCTTGGCGGGAGAGAGCAGAAAAAGCATATACAAAGACCTCAAAGTGGAAAGCCTGTCCAGTTTAGCGGGGTTAGCCAGGTTTCTGCTAGAATTGCGGGCTTGACCAGTAAGAAAACTGCAGGAGAGGTGGCAGAGTGGTCGAATGTACCTGACTCGAAATCAGGCGTGGGTGCAAATCCACCGTGGGTTCGAATCCCACCCTCTCCGCCAGATAGTCAATAATTAAGCGCCTTTCGGGGCGCTTTTTTATTGTGGCAAACAACCTTGATCGTTTCGGGAGTGTCTTTAAACGCCATGCAAACAAAAACCCATCCGCCTGAAACATTCAGGCAACGTTTATACGAAATCATCTACCAGTCAGACACGAGAGTCGGCCGATTATTCGATCAGTTTTTAATCGGTGTAATTGTTCTGTCATTGATGGTTGTGATCCTCGATAGCGTTGAGTCGATATCCAGCTTGCATCATGTTCAGCTTTTAACGCTTGAGTGGTTGTTCACCGGAATTTTTACAATCGAATATCTGGCCAGACTCTATGCAACAAAAGAAAAGTTGCGCTATGCAACCAGTTTTTTTGGGATCATTGATCTGCTTGCCGTACTTCCGACCTACCTTGCGCTGATATTTCCTGAGCTTCATGCGCTCATTGATGTCAGAGTTTTGCGTTTGATTCGAATTTTTCGTGTATTCAAATTAACTGCCTATGTTTCTGAATACACGTATCTTGCGAATGCGCTTAAAGCCAGCCGCAGAAAAATTCTGGTCTTTTTATCTGTAGTTATGATTGTTGTCATGCTGATGGGATCATTAATGTATGTCATTGAAGGTCCAAAAAACGGCTTTACAAGCATCCCCGTTGGCATTTACTGGGCAATCACTACAATGACAACGGTTGGTTTTGGCGACATCACGCCCAAAACCGACCTGGGTCGCCTATTGTCATCAGTGATGATGTTAATGGGCTGGGGGACCCTCGCAGTCCCGACAGGCATTGTGACCTCAGAGGTCTCATATCAATCACGAGGACTCCTTGCGCACCATGCCTGCCCGAAATGTGAGAAACATGATTTAAAAGAGACTGATAAATTCTGCAGCGAATGCGGCCATGATTTATCAGGCGGTCACGGGGCGACTCCCGATCACCCTGCCACCTGAACGTGTAGGCTGAAAAGCCTGATCGACCACACCGCCCACCATGTCTGCCGTCACGGCAGACAGCGTCCAGCCCAGGTGGCCATGCCCGGTGTTGTAGAAGACGTTGGCATGGCGACCACGGCCGATGCGTGGCATCAGATCAGGCATCATCGGACGCAAACCCGCCCAAGGTACGACCTGCCTGGTGTTGACAGTGGGAAAGCATTGTTCGACCCAGTCGATGAGCGGGCGAATACGGTTTGCACGAATGTCTTTGTTATATCCATTGAATTCAGCTGTGCCCGCCACGCGAAAGCGCTCCTTGCCAAGACGACTCGTGACAAGTTTGGTTTCATCGTCGAGCAGACTGACATTCGGAGCGCCAGCCTGGCTCGCTTGATCAAGCAAATTGACGGTGATTGAATACCCTTTGACAGGATAGATATTGACGCGGTCACCGAGCTGGGAGGCAAGGTTGCGGCTCGCGACACCTGCGCACACGACGATACCTTCAAAATGGTGCGTCTGACTTGCGCCTTTCTGACCCATCGTTACGCGGGCGTGCTTGCCGTCGCTATCAACAGACAACACATTCTGGTCGAACAGCATTTTGACACCAAGTCGTTGTGCCGCCTCAGCCAGGCCAACCGTAAATTTATGTATATCACCTGTTGAGTCGCTTTCTGTGAAGTACCCGCCATAATACTGACCTGCAAGCGTTGGCTCAATCGCTCGCATTTCATCGGGTGTGACCGCGCGGCGCTGCAGTCCGCCTGCTGCCAGTAGCTTGGTCACTTTGGCTGCGTGCTCAAAACCTTTTTTATCGCGATAAATGTGCAGAATGCCTTGTTTTTTCAGATCGAAATCAATGCCTTCCTTTAATGCCCACTCAAAAAGATGTTCGCGCGCAGCAATCGCCAGCCGAGTCGTTTCAATGGTGTTCTGACGATAGTTGGGAATATTTGAGATGAAGTCCGCAAACCATGAAAGCTTATGCCAGCTGGGTTTCGGATGAACCAGTAATGGGGCGTCACTCCTGAGCATCCATTTCATCCCCTTGAGTATGGTCGACCAGTGATTCCATACCTCTGCATTAGACGCAGAAAGTTGTCCGCCGTTTGCAAAAGAAGTTTCCATTGCAGAGTAGCGGTGTTTTTCAAACAGGGTGACGTCGTATCCGCGCATAGCCAGGGCGTAAGCGGTCGTGACACCAGTGATGCCACCGCCAATAATAGCGATCGATTTCATAAGAACAAGCTCCAAACGTCGGAAGGTGGAGTGCGATGACCCGTATGGTCACGACACGTCCCCCCTGTTTGGTACCTGAGAGATTCACGCCAGCGTTAGGCGCTGAACGTTTGCTCCTGCGGTGTACCGGGCGACGACGTCCGGCAACTCTTCAGAGTGTAAAGTCCTGATCGGTCCTTTTGCCTGAGAGTTTCCGGGGCGGTTGCTCCTTCGGCGCCATATCAGACTGAAGTCTGACGTGGTCTCTCCCGATCGGGATTAGCCGAATTATTACACGACTACATTCAACCTGACTAGTCCCGCAGATGTTGCGTCACATATTTGCGAAAAAATTTCATGACAGGTGCCTCTGTCGATCCCATCAGTGTGATGTAGGCAAACTGGGCCGTCGCATTCAAGGCAGGCTTGACCCGTAATTCAGTGAGTATTCCTTTCTGAATATCTCCCCTGGCTGCCGCAACGATGCCAAGAAAGATCGCATCAGTCAGGCTAACGGCTTTAATCAGGCTGGTGACATCTTCACATTCAAGCGAGGTCATGCTTTTAGGATCTGCCTGTGGTCCATAACGCTCGATGATCAGTCGCGCGACTTCATCGGACAAGGGTGTTGATGCAATCGGATAGGCGAGCATTTCATCAAAGGTGACGCTGCGTCGCTGCGCCAGCGGGTGCTCGGTCCGGCAGACAAAGCCCGCGCGCAAGCCAGAGAGAAATTCAATATGCAGATCGGCAGACGGTACGACCCGACGTACATCGACTACCAGCGCATCAAGTTTGCGCTCCCTGAGCTGCATCAGTTGTAGTTCGGTCGACCCCCTTGTGATGCTTGTCTGTATGTGTGGAAGAAAAGTTGCCATGTGACATAACAAGGGCGTCATGAGCATGGCCCCAGGCCCCGAGCCTAGCCCTACTCGAATCTTGCCACCACTGCCCTGATGAAACAGTTTTGCGCTGAACCTGAGTGCTGCTGTCCCCTGAACGATCTGTCTGGCCCGGGCGACCACTTCCTCGCCCAGGGGCGTGAGCTGATTACGCTTACCGATCCGGTCCAGCAATTTTCCACCCAGCTCTTCTTCAAGATTCTGGATGCTACGGCTCAGCGCTGACTGGGTAATAAACAGCTTTTCTGCTGCGCGACTAAAAGACCCCGTCTCGGTCAGTCCGATCAAATGCTCAAGGTGCTTGATATTCATCGCTATCAATTATTCCTAAAATGAATAGATATCAGGAAAATAATACATTAGACACATGATAAGTCGGGGCATAGCATGAGCAATATTCCAATTTTTATATGCAAAGGACTAGACCGTGAATCTGATGAACCGTATTGCATTAACCAGTGTCTGCCTGCTGATGACAGGCATGACATTCATGACAGGCAGTGTCCTGGCTGAAACTTTCCCGGACAAACCCGTCAGCCTGATGGTGCCTTACCCTGCGGGCGGAGTGTCTGATGTCATTGCGCGCTTTGTCAATATGCCCTTATCCAGGCAGTTCGATCAAATCGTTATTGTAGAAAACCTGGGTGGCGCGAGCGGTTCGATTGCTGCACAAAAACTATTGAACGCCCCCGCCGATGGTTACAGAATATTCCAGGGATCGCCCAACGAACTGATTCTGGCGCCTTTGGCCATGAAGGCTATCAAATTCAAAAGCGAAGACTTCAGGCTGGTGCAAATGATCGGCTCAGCACAGATTGCAGTCCTTGCACGCAAAGGATTGCCAGTCAGCAATGTCGATGAGTTGCTTGCCTATGCACGTAAACAGGCAGGCCTGGGCCAACCCATTACCTACGCAAGCGTTGGCATTGGCTCGTTCTATCATCTGTTAGGCGAACATCTCTCGCAAGTGACAGGCATACCAATGCTGCACGTACCGTTCAAGGGGAGCGCACCTGCCAATCAGGCACTGATGAGCGGCGATGTAGATATCTTTCTTGCGCCGTTTACCAAGAGCTATGACGAGCAGAACAAAACTGGCACGATCAAGTTGCTGGCCATGCTGAACGAAGAACGACTTGAAGACGTCAAGGACTATCCTTCCATTACTGAAAGCAAAGAGCTCAAGGACTTTATATTTAAAATATGGACGGGTTATTTTGTTCCGCAACAGACACCTGAGCCAATCGTTGATGCCCTGTACAAAGCCATTACCGCCTCGCTTGATGATCCCGCAGTGCGTAACGGTCTGACAGCCAATAGCCTGCTGGTCGCCAAGCCGCTTTCACCTGAAGAGGTTGCGAAAGCTTACGCAGATGGTACTGCACAGTTTCGCGCAATTGCCCAGTCCATCCATTTACAACCCGAGTAAATCATGAAGAGCATGCTTGAAAAACTACAGCCAGGGGCCGATGCGTTCATCGCCTTGCGTCATGATATTCACCAGCATCCTGAGCTGGCGTTTCAAGAACTGAGAACCAGCGATCTGGTTGCTGAGCGGCTCAGTTCCTGGGGCTATACGGTCACAACAGGCCTGGGTGGTACGGGCGTCGTCGGGCAACTCGTGCGTGGCCAGGGAGGCAAACGTGTGGGCATCCGGGCAGATATGGATGCTTTACCGATCGAAGAAACAACCGGTCTGCCCTACGCCAGCAGTCACCCCGGCATCATGCATGCCTGCGGCCATGACGGCCATACTGTCATGCTGCTGGCTGCGGCCAAGTACCTGGCGGCACACAGTCAGTTCAACGGGACACTGAATCTTATTTTCCAGCCCGCCGAGGAAGGATTTGGGGGAGCCAGGAGGATGATGGATGATGGCTTGTTTGAACAATTCCCCTGCGATGCTATTTTTGCCATGCACAATATGCCCGGGCATCCTGTCGGACAATTACTGTTCAGGGATGGCGCACTGATGGCCTCAAGCCAGAACATCACGATCACCCTGGAGGGTGTTGGCAGCCACGGTGCGATGCCACATCACGCTGCTGATCCAGTGGTTGCCGGCGCAGCAATTATCATGGGATTACAGACCATTGTGTCTCGCAATGTGCCACCATTGGAAATGGCTGTGATCACGGTCGGTGCCTTTCATGCCGGGCAGGCCAACAACGTCATTCCACAACGTGCAGAGCTCAAGCTCAGCGTGCGCGCATTGAATCGAGATGTCAGCACAATGGTCAACACTCGAATAACGAATCTGGTTCAGGCACAGGCCCAGAGTTACGGCGTGCAGGCAACTGTCGATTTTACCGGTGGCTATCCGGTACTGGTCAACACCACTGCAGAAACTGAGTTTGCAAGAATGATTGGCTATGAGCTGGTTGGCACAGAACGTGTGGTGCCTCAGACAGAACAACTGACAGGCAGTGAAGATTTTTCATTCATGCTTGAGGAGGTCCCAGGTAGCTACCTGTTAATTGGCAACGGGGATCAGAGTACGGGTGGCCATGGCGCATGCATGGTGCACAATCCGAATTACGACTTTAGTGATGAGAATATCGGGATTGGTTCGGCCTACTGGGTATTATTAGCCGAGCGATTTCTGACCTGACCACGCATCAACCCGCTGTACCCGGTTGTGCCCGCTGATAAAGCATATTGGCACGGGTCAAATGCATGTGCATCGCCTGAGCCGCAGTCTCTGGATCGTGGGCCTCGATGGCGCTGACGATGCGATCATGCTCGGCGAAGGTCAGCTCCTCTACTCCAGGTGCCCTGACCATCGTCTGGTAATAGACGCCAGCCCACCGAAACATCGCCTCTACAAGTGAGGGAAAGATCGGATTACCGCTAATTGTTGCGAGCTCGACGTGGAACAACATATCGAGCTCAATGAAGCGGTCAAGATCATGCAGCGAGGCACGATGATTGGCAACAGCCTGCCGCAGCCTTGCAATATCTGCTTCGGTTGCAAGCTCGGCTGCCAGACGGGCCATCCCCGTTTCCATGAAGATGCGGGCATCTTTCAGATGCTCGAGGGAATCTGGCTGGGTTCTAAGCAAGTGCATCGCACCACCGGCAATTTGTCCAATCAGCAGGTCTGCGGTTGGTACCACCACACGGGCGCGTTCACCGTGAGCAATCTCCAGAATCCCTGACCGCTCGAGAGACTGCAGCGCCTCCCGGATGGCGGGGCGACCGACGCCATATTGTTTCATCAGCTCTCGTTCAGAGGGCAATTGTGCACCTGGGGGGATAGCACCTGTGCGAATGCGCTCCATCAGGCGATCAAGCACCTCCTGGAACAATTTTCTGCGCGGAATCAAATCAGTCATAGCGACTCATTATGAAGCAAGGTAGAAACCCTAGTGGATTGAGGCAATAAAAAGTGGTCTACTCATCATACCAGTTCACACTTTTAGCCCAAGGACATGTTGTCATGCAACCCAAAATTGCTTTGTTAGGTGCAGGTGGAAAAATGGGAGTCCGTCTCTCAAAGAATCTGCTCAACTCCCGCTTTCAGGTCGCTCACGTGGAACCCGGCGCGGCGGGCCAGCAAAGGCTGCGTGACGAGCTCAATCTCGGTGTCGTGAGCATGGATGAGGCACTCAAGGATGCAGACGTCGTGATTCTGGCCGTGCCAGATACACTGATCGGAAAGATTTCCCACGAGATTGCGCCCAAACTCAAAGCAGGCACCATGTTGATGGCGCTTGATGCGGCAGCACCCTTTGCAGGGCACTTGCCCGAGCGTGCAGATCTGGTCTATTTTGTGGCCCACCCCTGCCATCCACCCATTTTCAATGATGAGACTGAAGCAGACGCACGCAAAGACCATTTTGGTGGCGGCATGGCCCGACAGTCTGTTACCAGCGCACTCATGCAGGGACCCGAAGAGGCCTTTGATTTGGGCGAAGAAATCGCCAGAACAATTTATGCACCGATTCTGAATTCATACCGCCTGACCGTTGACCAGATGGCCTTGCTCGAACCCGGTCTCTCAGAAACAGTCTGTGCAACATTGCTCGATGTCATGCGCGAAGCCATGGATGAGACGGTTCGGCGTGGTGTCCCGGCAGAATGTGCACGTGACTTTTTGCTTGGTCATATGAATATTCTGGCGGCAGTGATTTTCAAAGAGATTCCCGGAGCATTTTCTGATGCGTGCAACAAGGCCATCACATTTGGCAAGCCCCGCCTGATGCGTGATGACTGGATCAAAGTATTTGACCGTGAAGAGATTGCTGAAAGCATCCGCCGGATTACCTGAAGACCCCAGACGGCAAACCTAGAACATCAAGAGGTCAGTTCTGATGGAACGTATCCATGCAACCTATTGGCTGGAAACCGGGGATGATCCCGCCCGTACAGCAGAAATCATCGCGGGCGAACAATCAAGTGGCACCTTCGTTACGCTGCCGACTGAGACACCTGAACTCAAGGCACGCGCAGGCGCAAGGATTGAGCGGCTGGAAATACTTGATCACTCAGGCACATCCAGTTTACCAACACCACAGCCATCTGCGCGCTATACCCGGGCCATTCTGGAACTGTCCTGGCCGCTCGCCAATCTGGGGCCTTGCCTGCCGACATTGATGGCGACGATTGCAGGGAATTTATTCGAACTGCGTGCGGTCACGGGACTCAGGCTGCTTGATTTGCAATTGCCCCCTGCCTTTGCGCATGCCTACCCTGGACCTGCGTTCGGTATTGCAGGGACCAGACGCTTGAGTGGCGTCAAAACAGGTCCGTTGATTGGCACAATCATCAAACCAAGCGTCGGCTTGTCTGTGCAAGAGACTGCCGAACAGGTCAGGCTGTTGGTCGAAGGTGGAGTGGATTTCATCAAGGACGATGAATTGCAGGCCAATGGCCCAGCCTGCCCGTTCGAAGAGCGTGTACGTGCAGTGATGTCTGTGGTCAACGATGCTGCAGACCGCAGCGGACGCAAGGTCATGGTGGCCTTTAATCTGACAGGCAATCTGGATCAGATGCGTCATCGTCACGACCTGGTCCTGGCACAAGGAGGTACCTGCGTGATGGCGTGCCTGAATTCAGTGGGACTGGTGGGCATGCACGCATTGCGCACACATGCCCAGTTGCCGATTCACGCTCACCGGGCAGGCTGGGGCTACCTGAGCCGCTCACCTCAGCTGGGCTTTGACTTTGCACCATGGCAAAAAATCTGGCGTCTGGCTGGCGCAGACCATTTGCATGTCAATGGTCTGCGCAACAAGTTCAGCGAATCTGATGAGAGCGTGATGGCGGCCGCACGCTCAGTGCTGGCTCCTGTAATGGGCAGTACGCCCCTGCCCGCGATGCCGGTCTTCAGCTCAGGACAGACTGGACTCCAGGCGCATGACACCTATGCGGGTCTAGGTTGTGCGGATCTGATTCACACGGCAGGGGGTGGAATTTTTGGTCATCCCGGTGGTGTAGCGGCCGGTGTTCAGGCCTTGAGAGATGCATGGCAGGCCGCCATGGCAGGCGAGTCGCTGCACGAGGCTGCCAATAACTCGCCTGCACTCAAGCAGGCAATGGGCTTCTGGCAATGAATACTGAGCACGCATTACCGGATGGCTTATTGCTGACTTATTACGGCGATGACTTCACGGGCTCGACCGACGCGATGGAGGCCATGACGCTGTCTGGTCTGTCTACAGTGTTGTTCCTGACAGCTCCAGATGCCGGAGCTATGCAAAGATTCCCGGACGTGCGTTGCGTCGGACTGGCAGGTGCTTCGCGCGGACAAACTTCCGAATGGATGGAGCAGGAATTATCAAGTGCGTTTGCCTCGCTCAAAGCACTTGGAGCGCCCATTCTGCACTACAAGGTATGCTCGACGTTTGATTCTTCACCCACCACAGGTTCGATTGGCAAAGCCATCGAACTGGGCACAGCCATGATGCCCGCACACTGGAGCCCCACGGTCGTGGGGGCTCCCAGACTCAAACGCTATCAAGTGTTTGGACATTTATTTGCGATAGCGGAAGGCGTGGGGTACAGGCTGGATCGCCACCCGACGATGTCGCGTCATCCTGTCACGCCCATGCATGAGTCTGATTTGTGTCGCCATCTTGGCTTGCAGACTACGCGCAGAATCGCGCTCATCGACATGGTGCAGATGAAATCCGGTCAGGCGGACCAGCGCGTCAGCGTATTACAAGGCACCGATGTGCCGGTCGTGATGATCGATGTGCTCGACGATGCAACACTCATCGAAGCCGGTCGACTCGTCTGGACACAGCGAGGTCCGGGTCTGTTCAGTGCGTCCTCTTCCGGACTTCAATATGCACTGACCGCCTACTGGCGTGAACAAAACATGCTCGCCGCCACCGTCGATATACCTGTTGTACAACCGGCAGGCGCCATAGCTGTCGTGAGCGGCAGCTGTTCACCAGTGACGGCCTCACAGATCAGATGGGCACGCTCAAACGGATTCCTGACTTCACGCCTGGATATCAAAAAATGTTTGCAGGCACACACGCGTGACATTGAGATTGCACGGGTTGTGCGCGCATCCACCGAGGCCATCCTGGATGGGCAAAGTGCACTGGTGTACAGCGCAGAGGGACCTGAGGATCTTGCGGTCCTTGGCTTTGATGCAATCGCAGCAGAGGCAGGCCATACCTGTCGCGAAGCCGCCCGTCAGATTGGCAGCAGCCTGGCTCAGGTCATGCAGCACATACTTGATCAAGTCGACACGCGACGCATTGTCGTCGCAGGCGGAGACAGCTCGGGAGAAGTGGCTAGTTTGCTTGAGATCCAGGCCTTGACCGTCATCGCCAGCGTGACACCGGGCGCACCGCTCTGTCGCGCCTGGTCAGACAATATCCGTCGAGACGGCCTGGAGCTGATTTTAAAAGGAGGGCAAATGGGGGAAGAGAATTTCTTTGGCTTGGTCCGCGATGGAATACCAATCAGGACCTAGCAGAATCGCTCATCCATGCTTCGAAATTTGAAGGCTCGGCTAACAATACTTGCAACATCTCGCGTGTGTCCTTGAGCCGGGGATCATCCATCTGAGCGTCATCAGTTGTGTCGTTGATGCAAAAGAATGCCAGCGCACCAAATCTCGCAGACAAGTGCTTCAACTCCTGCCGATGACTCGCCAGTCCAGTTGATACATAGCTGTGCGAGTACTCCCTGACCTTGGCAATCCCATGGGCAAGCATCCACCTTAAAACAAAATCCGAAACAATGGTTGGTCGATCCCACTGCCGAAAGACAGTGGATCGTACCCGTTCAAAAAGATCCTCTGCCTCGTGTTCAAGCTCAAACAATATGGACTTGAGCATAGGTCTGGGCGCATGCGCAAAGATCCTGAAAGTATGCTGATAATGAGTGTCGAGCTCGCGCCCGTGCATACGCTCGAAAGAGTGTCCGATAGAGTGCGCCATGCAAGCCTGTGTTTCGGCCTTTGCCATGAGCCAGCTGTTCGACAGTCGGCTGCCATTTTCAAGTGAAGTCGAATCTGGGCGCAGTGGCTCATCTGTGACCTCTGCGTCATTGGACCAGGCCACATAGACACCCTTATCCCAGAACCAGTCGTTCAAATCGACCGGTGCACCAAAAAACACATCGTCATTCAGATAGAAGTATCGCTCGGATAACCCTGGGATACGATGAATGTATGACTCAATATTGCCAGAGTCAAAGGTGGGAAGACATTGTGAAGGAATCAGTTCTCGATGATCAATCACTGTCAGATTTGCAGTGCGCGCCAGCCACTCTGGCGTCTGCCCATCCGTCACGACAAAGATATGCCCATGGTCAGGGAAAAACCGCTCTAAGGCCCTCAGACTGAAGCGTAACTCGTCGTTATCACGAAATCTTCCTTCTACGTTGCTAAAGGGTGCCAGAGCAGCCTCGCCATCAGCACTCAAACGCCTGGCTGCAGATTGCCGCTTTGCCCGCCAGGCCGCGTCGTTGCCGTTCACCCAAAGGTAAACCACATCGACGGGGGTGAAATTGATCATTTCTTTTCTTAAACAATTTTTTGAATGAATATTCTAATGTTTTGCGTGTTCAAAGAGCAAAGAACCATTGCATTTGAAAGGTTAATCCCTGTCTAGACCAAAATATTAAATTTCAATCATCCAAAAGGTATGATCAGGTTGCGTTGCCAGCAACATTTCATTTCACTGGTACGGGTCACACATAAAGATCCGACTGTTTACAAGAGACAAATCTTGAAAATTCATAGAATATTTACGCTTCCATCCGGCGATTCGGCAGTGGAGATTCGCCAAGTTCCTCTTAAGGGTGAAGGGAGACCTGCCTCAGATATATTTGAAGCACATTCGATCTTCTTTCGCGAAACCCCGCAAGGTCATGTGCAAAATTATCACAATGCACCTCGCAGACAATTGATATTTATTACCTCAGGCATCCTTGAGCTCGAAACAAGTCAAGGCAAACGGCACATCGTGCGACCAGGCGACATCCTCTTTACAGAAGACTTTGAAGGCAAGGGCCACATTACCCGCTCGCTTAGAGATATAAGAGGATTCTTCCATGTGACCGTTCCAGATTCCTTTGAAGTGACGTCCTGGCCGCTGGTTGCAGAAACGGAGGTCACACCATGCGCCTGATCATCCTTGCTGCATACCTGCTAATAAGTGTCTTGTCCTGGTCTTCAGCCCAGGCGCAATCATCGGCCAGGCCGATGCGCATTATTGTGCCCTTTGCGGTGGGTGGAGCGAGTGACACCTATACTCGATTAGTCGCCCAGAAAATCACAGAGCAAACTGGACGGACAGTGATTGTTGAAAACAAGACCGGTGCAGGCGGCCGTATTGCCTTTGACTATGTTGCACATGCTCCTGCGGATGGCTTAACAGTAGGACTGATTGATGCGACCTATGCCATGCTGCCGGGCTTGTTTCCCACGTTGCCCTGGGATATCAATACGGACCTGATTCCCGTTGTGATGATCGCTCAAACACCCTTTGTTCTGGTGGTGGGCGCGCAGGCACCATTTGCAAACTTTGCCGAGCTTGCGCTGGCGGCTCAGTCCAGGCCAGGCATCCTCAATTACGGCTCGGCGGGTGTGGGCAGCGTCAATCACATTGTCACGGAACGATTCCGCTCCAACGCAAAAATCGACATCACACACATTCCCTATAAAGGTATGAGTGAAGCCAGCGTGGCACTGCTCTCTGGCAATGTTGATCTGATTATTGCCGCTTCGCCGACTGCTCTCGGTCAAATCAAAAGTGGCAAAGTGCGCCCCCTTCTTGTGACAACGGCAACACGTTCACCTGCACTCCCTGAGGTCCCGACCGTGATTGAGGTCGGGCTACCCAACTTTGTCGTGACCAACTGGTTTGGCTTTGCCGTCCCAGCAGGCACTTCACAACAGTCGATCGAGCAATTACACACAGATGTGATGCGCGCAGTGTCGGCACCGGACGTCAAGGAAAAGTTACTGCTGCAGGGGGCGGAAATTTCTCATTTTTCAACAAAAGAATTTGCACAGTTTGTAAAGGATGAAACACTGCTGTGGACGAGTGTCACACATGCAAATGGGATCAAAATCGAACCATGAGTACACTGCTAGCCCTGCACGCACAATATTGAATTTTTATCCCTTCATCAGGAATAGCATGATCCGAACGTTCTTCAAATTATTACGCGCCCTGCTCGGTCCACCTCTGCTGGCCTGGGAGCAGCTCTCACGTCCCCGCGGTCTGGTGCGAACGCCTGAGTTGCAGGCCAGCGTGGATGAGCAGTGTCACAGTCTGATTTTGTATCAGTTCAAAACCTGTCCCTTCTGCATCAAAGTCCGTCAGGAAATGCGCCGATTGTCCCTGAACATTGAAAAGCGTGACGCACAACATACTCTGAGTGACCGTGAGGCGCTGCTCAAGGGTGGCGGAAAAACCAAGGTGCCTTGTCTGAAAATTACTGATCCGGCCGGACAGACGCAGTGGATGTATGAATCCGGAGCAATCATTCATTACCTCAAGAGTCGCTTTGAACCGGCCTGACCACTCGCAATATCCGCACGCCCGCGAAGTAGGCACAATTCTTGCTTGTACTTTTGATGCATCTACGCATTTTTCCAAGGAATATCTGTGAATACTTTTTTTAAGAAACTGCAGGCGACCAGTCAGAATCTAGCACTCGCCACAGCCGCCTTGTTGAGTATTGCTTTACCGGTACACGCCCAGGATACCTATCCAAACAAAGCGATCAAAGTAGTCGTGCCATTCCCAGCCGGTGGCGCGACAGATATTCTGACGCGTGCCATCACTGAAAAACTGAGTATGAAACTCGGCCAGCCGGTCATCATTGAAAATAAGCCGGGCGCGGGTGCAAATATTGGTGCCGCAACTGTCGCCAAAGCAGCCCCCGACGGATACACCCTCTTGATGGGTTCGATTGGCTCTCACTCGATTTCAGTCAGCTACTATAAAGATCCCGGGTATGTGTTCCAGAAAGATCTGGTCGCAATTTCGACTGCAGGTACGCTCCCCAACATCGTCATCGTTGGCATGGAAGTCCCTGCCAACAATCTGGCCGAGCTGGTCACACTCGCAAAAAACGAACCCGGCAAACTGACCTGCGGCTCCTCGGGCACAGGGGGTTTGATTCACCTGACTTGCGAAATGTTTAAGGTCGCAGCGGGAATTGATGTGCTGCATATTCCCTACAAAGGGACATCGCTTTTACTGCCTGACCTGATCGCTGGTCGTGTGACGATGGCCCTCGACACCCTACCGCCCTATATCCAGATGCTGAACGACAAGAAGCTGAAGGCGCTCGCGATCACGACGGCCAAACGTTCCCCCTTGATTCCTAATGTGCCAACGGTCGCAGAATCTGGTTATCCGGGCTTTGAATCAGTCGCGAGTTATGGCTTTTTTGCACCGACCGGCACGCCACCTGCAATCATTCAAAAACTCAACGAGGAGATCAATATCGTACTCAAGGATCAGGCGCTCAAAGACAAACTGATCCAGCAAGGGATCGAGATTGAAGGCAGTACGCCTGAAGCATTACAGGCATTTGCGGATGCTGAGGTGCTCAAATGGGGCAAAGTGCTCAAAGACAGCAACATCAAGCCAGAGTAGATTTTCTGAGCCTCATGGGCGCGATCAGCGGCACCAAGACCAGCAGCCAGGCGATGCGTGTCTGATATCGATAGTGAGGTCTGGATAAGGCGCCTGTGGCAAACGCGTTTGCCAGCAGGCCCATTAAGACCATCACAACCAGGACAATCAGCACACGATCTTTGTTAATCCAGGCGCGGTATAACAGGTACAGACTCAACAAAAGTCCTGCAATCATGCTGAGTCTGCCAAGCGTATTAAAAAACTGTGCAGAAGGCACAAGTGTGTGCATGATTTGTCGTGAGCTACGATAGCGTTCCAGCTCAGCCGGGGGGAAGTCTGCCGCGATACGCGCACCCATGGTCACGTTCAGATGTTCATCATGCAGTGTATCGCCAAGACCGATCATGAACAGCTGTCTGCCAGTATTGCTCAATAAAGAGCGCGCAACCCCGAAGGGCTCAGCCATGACTGCGGCCATGACCAGTGAAGAGGCTTCGGGCGCCAGACCAATAGGACCACCCGGATGACTCCATACGGGCCCCTGTCCGTTCCACATAAAATCATCGCTATCAGTGGGCAGATGATCCAGCCACATGCAAAGATGCAACGATCGCACTGCGCACTGTTGCTGCAGAACGGGATTGATATGTCCATCTGCTGCCAGCCGGGCCAGAAAAAAAACCGAGCCAAAAGGCGAAACGGCGAGTTTTTGAAAACCAAACAAATTTGTACCAACAAGCACCAGCAGCGCCAGTAACAACGGCAAA
>CANCOC010000066.1 GCA_947379755.1 Alcaligenaceae bacterium
AACCAGAGGAATAATCACCAGGGCACTGATGATGTAACACCAGACGATGGACCAATCCAGATAGAGCTTGAGTGCCAGCGCCATGATCGCGGCTTCGAGCGCAAAAAAGATAAAGGTGAAGGCTGCGTAGATGAGCGAGGTAATGGTCGAGCCAACATAGCCGAAGCCAGCACCTCGCGTGAGCAGATCAATATCCACGCCGTAGCGCGCGGCGTAATAACTAATAGGTAGGCCAGTCAAAAATGCAACGAGCGCGACCGCGAAGATCGCCCACAGTGCATTAGAAAAACCGTAATTGAGCGCCATGACCGCACCAATTGCCTCGAGCGCCAGGAAGGAAACGCCACCCAGTGCCGTATTGGCAACTCGCCATTCAGACCATTTGCGGAAAGTCTGCGGCGTATATCGCAACGCGTAGTCCTCCAGGGATTCGTCCGCGACCCAAGCGTTGTATTCGCGCCGGATACGAATGATTTTCTGATTGGCAGGCGTCGTCAAGGCAGGCATCTATGTTTAGTGGTGAGTATGGCATCCAGCGTCAGGCTTGCTTGACAGGCATGAACTGTGGATGGGAAGTGGGTAGGAAGCGGGTGGACGGTGAATCGGCGAACCACCAGCCCAAGGATATACGAAAACCAGGTCTGGCAACGTATACGTCAATTGACGTATTGGTGCTGCGCAACAAAGCAAGCAGAATGATTTCACAGCACTAAAAAATGATTTCACAGTCTTTATCGGTCGTTAACCTCAGGAGCACAATCCATGAATAAGCCAGAGCAAGAGTTTCCAGCTAGTGCCGATCGTCGGCAAGTATTGCAAGGTATTGTCGGTATGGCGCTTGCTGCAGCCACCATGCGAGCCGGCGCACAAAAGCTGCCAACCTCGCAGGTCAATACTACCAAACTCGCCGTAACAGATACAGAAGTGACCGTTGGTCAGTTGCACTCATCAACAGGCACGATGGCGATTTCCGAGACGGGTTCGATTCAGGCTGAACAGCTTGCGATTGACCAGATCAACGCCATGGGCGGTGTATTGGGTCGTCAGATCAAGGTTATTAAAGAAGACGGCGCTTCAGATTGGCCAACTTTCGCAGAAAAAGCCAAAAAACTGCTGGTTAACGACCACGTTGCAACAGTGTTCGGTTGCTGGACCTCTGCTTCACGTAAGGCCGTTTTGCCAATTTTCGAAAAAGAAAACGGCATGCTGTATTACCCAACCTTCTATGAAGGTCTCGAGCAAAGCAAAAACGTCATTTACACCGGTCAGGAAGCTACGCAGCAAATTCTGTGGGGTCTGGATTGGGCCGCCAAAGAAAAAGGCACCAAGAGCTATTTCCTGGTGGGTTCAGACTACATCTGGCCACGCACTTCAATGAAAATCGCGCGCAAGCACATTGAAGGCGTTCTCAAGCAGAAAGTTGTGGGCGAAGAGTATTACCCACTGGGCAATACCAACTTCAACTCACTGATCAACAAGATCAAAGCCGCAAAACCAGATCTGATTTATGCAGCAGTTGTGGGTGGCAGTAACGTGGCCTTCTACAAGCAGCTCAAAGCAGCCGGTATTACCGCTGCCAAGCAAAAACTTCTGACGATCTCGGTAACCGAAGACGAATTGCTCGGAATTGGTGGCGAGAACACAGCTGGCTTCTATTCATGCATGAAGTACTTCCAGTCTCTGGACAACGAAAACAACAAGAAATTTGTTGCAGCGTTCAAAGAGAAATATGGTCCTAACTCAGTGATTGGTGATGTGACACAAGCTGGCTACCTTGGCCCATGGCTCTGGAAGTTCACGGTTGAAAAAGCCGGTAGCTTTGATGTGGACAAGATTGCAGCTGCTTCGGATGGTATCGAGTTCAAAGGCGCGCCAGAAGGCTACGTCAAGATCGCCGATAACCATCACCTCTGGAGTAAGGCGCGTATTGGCGAAATGTTGCCCGATGGTCAATTCAAAGTGGTTGCCGAGTCTCCTGAACTGATTAAACCCGATCCATTCCCAAAGGGTTATCAGTAAGCAGTTAATGGTTAACGTTTGACTCAAGGAATCGAGATGGAACTGTCTGAAGTGCTCAATATTGCCCTGATGCAGGGCTTCGCAGGTCTGAGCCTGTTTGCCGTGCTGCTCCTGATGGGGCTTGGACTTGCAATCATTTTCGGTCAGATGGGTGTGATCAATATGGCTCACGGTGAGTTCATGGCGATTGGTGCTTATACCGTCTACCTTGGTTCGACGTTAACCGAAAAGTATGCGCCGGGGCTGATGCCGGTTTACTTCCCATTCTCAATCCTGGCTGCTTTTTGTTTCGCATTTATAGGCGGCTGGATTGCTGAATGGGCGTTGATCCGACATTTGTACAAGCGCCCACTGGATACGCTGCTTGCAACCTGGGGGTTAAGCCTCGGAATGCAGCAGGTATTCCGTACGTTCATTAGTCCTAAAGAAGTCAGCCCAACATTGCCAGAATGGTTGATGGGGTCATGGTCACCGCACGAAGGACTCGACATTCCAATCAATGGCATGTTTGTCATGGTCCTGACCTTGCTGGTGACGTCGCTCGTCATGCTCGCGCTCTACAAGAGTCGTTGGGGCTTGCGTGTCAGGGCAACTGTGAGCAATCGCCCGATGGCCAATGCAACAGGTATCAATACAAAGAAAACAGATCAATTAACGTTTGCGATTGGCTGTGGCATCGCAGGTATAGCAGGTGCAGCATTCACGACAATTGGTTCGACCGGCCCAACCTCTGGTTCACTCTATATCGTTGATGCATTCCTGGTGGTGACATTTGGCGGTGCAGCGAGTCTGCTAGGAACGGCCGCTTCAGCGTTCCTGATTGCACAAACGCAATCAATCAGTGAGTTCTTTATGACTGGCTCGATGGCTAAGGTCTTTACGCTCTCAATCATTGTCATCATTTTGATGATTCGTCCTCAGGGTCTGTTCGCCTCGAAGATTCGACGTTAATCATCACCTCGTTATACGGAGCCCGCAATCATGCAATCAATCAAGAACTTTCTCAAGCAACCCGGTGTGCTCAGCATTGCAATACTGGCAGTCGTGTTGCTTGTCGTATTTCCAGCGTTACTCGATAACTTTCGTCTGAACCTGGTCGGCAAATACCTCACTTACGCATTTGTAGCGATTGGTTTGGTTGTGCTGTGGGGCTGGGGCGGGGTGCTGAGTTTGGGACAGGGTGTGTTCTTTGGCCTGGGTGGCTATTGCATGGCCATGTTTCTCAAACTCGAAGCCTCTGATCCCATCACGACCAAGATTCAATCCACACCTGGTATTCCGGACTTTATGGACTGGAACCAGATTACTGAATTACCCATTTGGTGGTTACCCTTCAAGAGTCTGACGTTCTCTTTGATTGCAGTCGTGGCAGTGCCTTCACTCCTTGCTTTTCTCGTGAGCTATGCGATGTTCAAGCGACGCGTGGGTGGTGTGTACTTTGCCATCATTACGCAAGCTGTTGCGTTGATCCTGACGACCCTGATTATTGGTCTGCAAGGCTATACCGGTGGTGTGAACGGTATGACAGATTTAAAGACCATGAATGGCTGGGATACCCGGACTGACGAAGCCAAGATCATTCTGTATTACGCCTGCTGTCTGAGTTTGTTGTTGTGCGTGATCATCGGGACCTGGATCCAGCGCAGCAAGTTCGGTACCTTGTTGCTCGCCATGCGTGACAAAGAAGACCGCGTGCGTTTTTCCGGTTATGACGTGTCAATGTTCAAAGTGGCAGCGTTCTGTCTGGCTGCAGGAGTGTCGGGAATTGGTGGTGCGTTTTTTGCTCTGCAGGTTGGCTTCATGTCGCCTTCGTTTGTTGGGATTGTGCCTTCAATTGAATTGATTATCCTGTGTGCGGTTGGTGGTCGTCTAAGCCTGGTGGGTGCGGTCTACGGTGCCTTGCTCGTCAACGCAAGCAAGACACTTTTTTCAGAGAGTTTTCCAGATCTCTGGCTGTTCCTGATGGCGGCCCTGTTCATCGGTGTGACGATGGCCTTTCCTTACGGTCTGGCAGGTTTGTTCGAGTCGAATGTTAAGCCCTGGTGGAATCGCCGGATGGCTGAGCGTCGCATGATCAAGCAACGTCTCATCGAGCTCGAGATGCAAGCTGATGCGCAAGCCGCCCAGACCGTAGAGGGTGACTCAGCCTCGGCCATTGCGATCCAGTCCGATACAGACTCTGCCGAATTAGTCATCAGAAGGAGTGCGCCATGAGTAGCAGCACAGATTTTGTACTGGCCATTGAAGACTTGACGGTGTCCTTTGATGGATTCAAGGCGATCGATAACCTGAACCTGTACCTGGACAAGAATGAATTGCGTGTAATCATTGGTCCGAACGGCGCAGGTAAGACAACATTACTGGACATGATTTGCGGCAAGACGCGCGCAAGCGCAGGCAGCATCAAATTCAAAAACGAAGAAATGACCGTATTGCCGGAGTATGCAAGGGTGCGTAAGGGCATTGGTCGCAAATTCCAGACCCCGTCTATTTATGAAAACCTCTCGGTCTTTCAGAATCTCGAAGTCTCCTTTCCAAGAGGTCGTTCGGTTTTGGGTGCGATCTTTTTTAAATGTACCGATGAGGTGATTGCAAAGGTCGATGAGGTCGCAAAGGAAATCGGTCTCTACGAAACCTTGCATACCGAAGCGGGTTTGTTATCGCATGGGCAAAAGCAGTGGCTTGAAATCGGCATGCTGTTGATGCAGGAACCTGAGCTGTTGATGCTGGATGAGCCGATCGCGGGCATGAGCGTGCGCGAACGAGAACTGACAGCCGAATTACTCAAGCGGATTTCAAACAATCGCTCAGTGATCGTGATTGAGCATGATATGGAATTCGTGAAAAAAATTGCCCACAAGGTGACCGTTATGCACCAGGGAAAAATTCTTGCTGAGGGATCAATGGATAAAGTCCAAAACGATCCCGCTGTTATTGATGTGTACCTCGGACACTAGGAGACCTAAATGCTAAGCGTCAAAGATCTCTTCGTTGCTTACGGACAAAGCGAAGCGCTGCATGGGATCAACCTTGAAGCGGGTAAGCAGGAAACCATTGCCATCATGGGTCGCAATGGCATGGGTAAAACAACGTTCTTCAAAAGCCTGATTGGCTTGCTGCCGACCAAGAGTGGTTCGATCACAGTCGATGGACAAGATGTCACGCGCGACGAAAGCTACAGACGCGTCGCCAAAGGCATCGCCTACGTTCCACAGGGACGAATGATATTTCCTACGCTGACTGTTGAGGAAAATATTCAGACGGGCCTGGAAAATGATAAGGACAAAGTGATCCCTGACGAAATCTATGCCCTGTTCCCGGTGCTGTGGGACATGCGCAGGCGTAAAGGCGGCAACCTGTCTGGCGGACAGCAGCAGCAACTCGCCATTTCACGCGCACTGGTCACCAATCCAAAAGTATTGTTGCTTGATGAGCCGACCGAAGGTATCCAGCCCTCGATCATTAAAGATATTGCGCGCGCACTCAATGAAATTCGACGGATGCGAGGTATCACGATCATTGTGTCTGAACAGGTCCTGAGCTTTGCACTCGATGTGGCTGATCGCCTGTTTGTGATTGAAGGTGGTCGACTTGTTTATGAAACCGCACGCTCAGACACCGATATTGATCGCATCAAGCACTATTTGTCGGTGTAAGACATTTTGTGTTGTTACTGATAGTCAGAATTTCAAACCCTGTTCATACATTTAGAGGTGCACCATGCCCGAAACTCTCATCTCCGTTGACCTGAAATCGTCACCCTACGACAACCCTAAAATCCACAACCGCTGGCATCCGGATATTCCGATGGCTTGCTGGGTCAAGCCAGGTGATGAGTTTGTACTCGAGACCTTCGACTGGACGGGTGGCTTCATCAAGAACAACGATAGCGCAGACGACGTGCGTGACATTGACTTGACCACCGTGCATTTTCTCTCTGGCCCGGTTGGCGTCAAGGGTGCGGAGCCCGGCGACCTGCTGGTAGTTGACTTGCTCGATATCGGTGCCAAGGACGATAGCCTGTGGGGCTTTAACGGCTTTTTCAGTAAGCAGAACGGTGGCGGATTCCTGACGGATCATTTCCCAAGTGCGCAAAAATCCATCTGGGATTTTCATGGCATGTTCACCACTAGCCGTCACATTCCAAATGTGAAATTCGCAGGTCTGATTCATCCCGGCCTGATTGGCTGCTTGCCAGACCAGAAAATGCTTGATATGTGGAACGAGCGTGAGATCGACTTCATCGCAACCGAACCCAATCGCGTGCCACCCCTGGCCAATGCACCTTATCCATCAACCGCACACGCAGGCCAGGCAACAGGTGCCGTCAAGGACAAGATCGCTGCGGAAGGCGCACGTACCGTTCCGCCACGCGAGCATGGCGGCAACTGTGACATTAAAGATCTGTCACGCGGCTCAAAGATTTATTTCCCGGTTTATGTCGATGGCGCAGGCCTGTCCGTAGGTGATCTGCACTTCAGTCAGGGCGATGGCGAGATCACTTTTTGCGGTGCGATCGAGATGGCCGGCTGGGTGCATATGAAGGTCGAGCTGATTAAAGGTGGTATGGCCAAATACGGCGTGAAAAATCCAATTTTCAAGCCAAGCCCGATCACTCCGCATTACAACGACTACCTCATTTTTGAAGGGATCTCGGTCGACGAACAGGGCAAGCAGCACTACCTGGATGTCAACGTCGCTTACCGCCAGGCCTGCCTGAATGCGATCGAGTACATGACCAAATTTGGGTATTCACGTGCCCAGGCCTATTCGATTCTCGGTACGGCTCCGGTCCAGGGTCATATTAGTGGCGTGGTTGATATTCCGAATGCGTGTGCCACGCTCTGGTTGCCGACACAGATTTTTGACTTTGATATCAATCCGAATGCCATGGGCCCAACCAAGCTTGTGACACCCGGCTTTGACATGCCCCTGTCTTTAGATCTCTGATTACACGCCATCTTTTAAAGGAGTCCTCACATGCCAACTTATGACTATGCCTGCAAGACTTGTGGCACCTTCGATGCCTTGCGTCAGATAAGCAAGCGTGACGAAGCGGTCGAATGTCCGGAATGTGGGGAACTCTCTGAAAGAGTGTTTGCTTTTGGTGCCAGTCTATCGTGCGTCGACCGGGATACACGACGCGCGATAGAAGGCAATGAACGTGCGGCCAATGCGCCGGTATCTTCTAAAGATTACAACCCCTATGCCCGGCTCAAGCATCCTTCGGGCTGTGGCTGTTGCAATACGAGCAAGCGTGCGACGACGCAGACGTTTGCGAACGGGAACAAAAGTTTTGTTGGCAAGCGTCCCTGGATGATCAGTCATTGATTCAGGTGCGGTCTTGCAAGATTGATATTTAATTGATTCAGGTTGGGGAGTTTGCATGAGACACGGTGATATTTCCAGTAGCAATGATTGTGTAGGTGTTGCAGTCGTCAACTACAAAATGCCCAGCCTGCACACCAGGGCCGAAGTGCTGGCCAATGCACGCAAGATTGGTGAAATGCTGGTGGGCATGAAGCGCGGCTTGCCTGGCATGGATCTGGTGATCTTTCCTGAATACAGTACCCATGGCATCATGTACGATGCCAAGGAAATGTATGAAACCGCCTCGACCATCCCGGGCGATGAGACAGAAATTTTTGCTGCAGCCTGCCGCAAGGCCAATGTGTGGGGTGTGTTCTCCCTCACCGGCGAGCGACACGAAGAGCATCCGAACAAAGCACCCTACAACACACTGATCCTGATGAATAATCTGGGTGAGATCGTACAGAAATACCGCAAGATCATGCCCTGGACACCCATTGAAGGCTGGTATCCCGGAGACTGCACCTATGTGTCTGACGGCCCCAAGGGAATGAAGATCAGTCTGATCATCTGTGATGATGGTAATTATCCGGAAATCTGGCGCGACTGTGCCATGCGTGGCGCAGAGTTGATTATCCGTTGCCAGGGGTATATGTATCCTGCCAAAGAGCAGCAGATCATGGTCGCCAAATGCATGGCCTTCATGAACAATACCTACGTTGCAGTGGCCAATGCAACAGGCTTTGACGGGGTGTATTCTTATTTTGGTCATTCGGCAATTGTCGGTTTTGATGGTCGCACGCTGGGCGAGTGTGGCGAAGAAGAAATGGGGATCAACTACGGTGAGCTGTCTGTTAGCCTGATTCGGGATTTCCGCAAAAATGGCCAGTCACAAAATCACCTGTTCAAACTGCTCCACCGCGGCTACACAGGCAAGATTAATTCTGGCGAAGATGTCAATGGTGTCGCTGATTGTCCTTATGAGTTCTATGGCAAGTGGCTCAGCGATCCAGAGGGCACGCGAAAAATGGTTGAGTCTTTTACGCGCTCGACGGTCGGTACACCAGAATGCCCGATTGAAGGGATTCCGCACGAGCCTGCCAAGCACCGTTAGAGTATGGACATGCTTGCCCAGTACCGCATTGCGCAAGAGCCTTACTACCAGCCGTCTGGTCGTGAGGTCGAGCGTTATCGTCAGGCCTATGCCCATCGCATTCCTCTCATCCTAAAAGGACCGACGGGTTGTGGCAAGACACGCTTTATCGAGCACATGGCCTTTGTACTCGGTCAGCCTTTGCTGACCATTGCGTGCAACGAAGACATGAGCGCCTCCGATCTGGTCGGACGCTATCTGCTGGATGCCAATGGCACCGTGTGGCAGGATGGTCCCCTGACGCAGGCAGTGCGATATGGTGGTATTTGCTATCTGGATGAGGTGGTTGAGGCGCGTCAGGATACAACAGTTGTGATTCACCCTTTGACCGATGCACGACGCATTTTGCCGCTGGATAAAAAAGGTGAAATTGTGCATGCCCATCCGGACTTTCAGCTTGTAGTGTCTTACAACCCTGGTTACCAGAGTCGAGCCAAGGAGATGAAGCCTTCAACACGCCAGCGCTTTGCCGCAATCGAGTTTGATTACCCTCAGGCGGATATTGAGGCTCAGGTTGTTGCGCATGAAACTGGCGTCTGCCTTGCCATGGCACAGCAGCTGGTTGCGATTGCAGGCACGACCCGCAGATTGAAAGAGCAGGGGCTTGATGAGGGCGCCTCCACCAGGATGTTGATTTATGCCGGCCTGTTGATTCAGGATGGGATGGATGCCCGCGAGAGTTGTGAAATGACGGTGGTGAGCGCGCTCACGGATGATGCAGAATTGACACAGAGCTTGCGCGCGCTGGTGGATGCGCATTTTGAATGAATACGGATCGCGATCCGTCGAATGCCGCTTTGGGTGTTCTGCTTAAGGGACTGTCTGGTCGCAACCTGATCGTTCAGCCCTGTCAGCCGGCTGCGCAATCTCTGGTCTCCAGGCGTGCGATCCTGACCCTCCAGAGTTTATTCGCGGCTCAAGAGCGCTTTTCTCATGCCAGTGTGGCGCATGCAGCCGCCCACCTTCTGTTCAGTCAGCCTGCCCGTAAAGTCGAGGGCCTCAAGCCGATGGGTGTTGCTGTCGTCTCCATGATTGAAGATGCCCGAGTGGAACGCTTGCTGATCAGACAGTATCCGGGTACCAGGCGCTGGTTTGCTCAGGCGATGCAGGCTCAGTGCGAGGAGCCATCCTCGGAGTTTGCCTTGCTGCTTGCCAGAGTTGCACGTGTCTTACTCAATGACCATCTCGAGGATGATCATTACTGGGTCTCTAAGGCACGCCGGTTATTTTTAGCCAATGAACAGGTAAATGGCTTGCATGACTATGCAGGTTTTCGTGCGCTCGCATCGATTCTTGCAAATGATCTGGGTCAGATGCGAGTGCAGTTCAATGCGCAGCAATATCTTGTTCCTGTGACCTACCGAGACGACAACTCCTATCTGTGGGATTTTGCCACCGAGGCTGCTTCTGAGGATGTGTCGATCGAGTCACCGCAGACTGCGACGGTCCAGCAGACCGTGCACCAACAGCATCCGGATCGCATCACGCCACAACATACTTCTCATGTCTGTTACCTGTATCCGGAGTGGGATGCCCGCACCGAGCTTGTGCGCCAGGACTGGTGCACGGTCCTTGATTATGCCGTGCCTTCTGTCCCGATACACAGCGGACAACAGCGATCCAGACCCTCGCGTCGCGTCACTGGCATCACACCTGTCTACGCACGATCACTCGGCCGGGAGCGATTGTTCCGCCAGCGTGAGGGCGACGCATTGGATATGTCTGCAGTGATCGATAGTATGGTGGACAGGCGTCGCGGTGCAGATTCTGATGGCCGGCATTACATGCGCCGTAGTTTACGGATCAGGAAAAGCAGCATGCTGTTGTTGCTTGATCTGTCTGCTTCGGTGACCGATCGCATCCCCGGTTCAGCATTTTCAATCCTGGATATTGAAAAACAGGCCGCGATCCTGATTGCAGGCATGGCGCTGGAGGTGGATGATCGCATCGCCATCCATGGGTTTTCCTCTGATACGCGCACAGGTGTTCACTATTATCGTTTTCTGGATTTTGGTCAGGTGCTGACGCAAGATGTACAGCAGCAGCTAGAAGGTGTCGAAGGAAAGTTTTCGACGCGCATGGGTGCTGCGATCCGGCACGCCCGTGGATTTTTTAAGGGCGAAGTCTCTGATCAGCATGTGATGATTGTGATGACTGATGGTGCTCCTTCAGATATTGACGTGTTTGATCCGAATTACCTGGTGAGTGATACGGCCAGGGCCGTGAAAGAAACAACAGAGGCTGAGGTATACGGACTGGTCATGGATGCTGATGCATCGAATTATGCAAAAAAAATATTTGGTGTGAATCGCTACCGGATGATTCTGCGTGCTGAAAAGCTGGCCCATCATCTTCTCAGTGTGTATAGCCAGTTGCGCGCACTGGCACACTAAAGAATGGTTTTGAGTTGCTCAAGATAGAGCGACTCACCGTGATTGACTTTCTCGACCCAGTCCTTGCCAGACGCCTCATTCGCATGGTCTGACACATATTTGTATGATATCCATGGAATGCCATGTTCATGCGCAACAGCCGCAATGGCAAAGAGCTCCATATCGACCACATCAATCTGTTGTTCCACCAGCCACGGGTCGTGGGCGGTGACAAAGCTGTCGCCTGAGCCGCAGCTGTATGTGCCCTGCTCAGACAGATACTCATGCGGTCTGGGGCAAAAGGGCACTTTGCCTCTTGGAGCGAGTGGTTCGGTCAGCATGTCGCGCTGTATAACGCGCCGGATACCTAACAGGCCTGTGTGTTGGGGGTGAACGGAACCTGCGGTACCAAAATTCAGGATCAGCCTGGGCTGGCAGGTATGAATGGCTCGCATCGTTGTCATTGCGGCATTGATTTTCCCTACGCCGGAATAAAACACCTGAATACCGGGAGGCAGCCTGTGGGCATCGAGCTCATTGGTCAGGGCAGTAATCAGGATGACGTTTGTTTGCATGAAGGTCCTATTCTCAGCTAACCTAGATCATATGCTGACTTGTCCGGATCACACCAATCACCCACCGTTTGCCGTCTCCCGGCGGCTGGTGGTGGCGTGCGTGTTGCTGATGATGTTCTTTATGCAGTTCAGTATGCTCAAGCATGGTCTGGAACACTTTGGCGTGCAATCGCGTCTGGCCGCGGATACGAACGTGACCCGCAGCGCTGGGTCGCCTGAGTCCACCCGAGCCTCAACTGACGTCAGCCCGTCCAGCGAGTTGCCATTTTCCTCCACCTGTTTTAAATGCCTCGAAGACCAGGCGCATGCCTTCGCTTTGCCAAGCGCAGCCAACATCCCGCAGATTGTTCCTGCCGATACGCAGGCATGGATAGGTCTGCGATTCAGTCTGATTTTTTTATCGCCTGAGCGGGCGAACCAGCGCGGACCCCCAGCACTCAGTTAAGCCCAGTCAATGAGACGCCGCATTCAGCGGCGTCCGGATGCTTAATTGAGGAATCTCATGTTTATGTTTAAAACTGCTGGACGGTCTTGTGCCGTCCTTGCATATGTGGCTGTGCTGCAGTGGCCATTGGTATCGCTGGCACAGACGCCTGCCTCTGGAACGACCGCTACAGCGCTACCCGCTCAGGGTATGCCAGTCACGGCCGCAGATCTGGCCAGTATTCAAAATAGTCTTGCCGAGATGCGCAATTTTTACGAAAAGCGTATCAATGCCCTCGAAGGTCGCGTTGATGCATTACAAAAGCAGAATACGCAGCTGACCCGACAGGTGCAGAATGTGGCGCCGGTTGTGACGGCGACCGTGACGCCCGCTGGCGTCCTGAACAAGTCAGACGCCAGTGTGACTGCGCAAGCTGCTGGCGCCCAGGTCTCTGACCCAGTGCCCGTTCAAACTGCGTCCGTTGCGGCGCTACCGATTCATTCTGCCCCCACACTTGCGCGTGGCATCACTCTGCCAAAAATTGGTATGGTCACGCCTGAAATTTCTTTGATTCTGGATGGAAAGTATGCGGGCCAGAGCCAAAATCCTGAATTACCGATGCGTGGTTTCCTGCCCTCCGGAGCAGAAAATATTCCTCGCGGTTTTTCTTTGGGCGAATCTGAGCTGGGACTTGCAGGGACTGTAGATAATCTGTTTCGTGCTGAAGCGCGATTTGTGCTTGCGCAAGATTCGAACGGCACCAGTATCTCCGTTGAAGAGGCTTTTTTCGAAACGCTCGGTTTGCCTGATGGCTTTAAATTGAAAGGCGGAAAGTTCTTTTCGGATGTTGGGTATCTGAATAACAAGCATCCGCATGAATGGGATTTTGTTGATTTGCCGCTGGCCTATCAGGCCTTCTTGGGTGGGCAGCTCAATAATACCGGTGTCCAGGCAAAGTGGGTCGCGCCGCTCGAGGACATGTATCTCAGGCTGGGCGGTGAATATGCGCAAGGTACTGCCTATCCCAATAGTAATAATTTCAATCAGAATAAGCCTATGCTGGGTACGCTCTACGCAAAAGCTGGAAGTGATATAGGTGTGTCTTCTTCATGGCAGGGTGGCCTGTCCTTTGTACGTGCAGGGACAGGAGAGCGGCCACGCACCTCAATACTTAGCGAGTCAGAGAGTTTTGATTTCAGCGGAACGACCAGCATCTATATTGCAGATTTTGTCTATAAGTGGGCGCCTAATGGCAACGCCAGTCAGCAAAACCTCAAGCTGCAGGGAGAGTTTTTCTGGAATACGCAAAATGGCTCGGGCACGCTCAATGGCGCCACACCGAACCTGCAGTGCGATGGACCTTGTCTGGGTCAAGCCTATTCCAATACGCAGAAAGGGTTCTACGCCCAGGCGATTTATCAGTTCATGCCGCGCTGGCGTATCGGTTATCGCTATGACCAGTTGTATAGCGGAAGTTCTGATTATGGCTTTGCAAGCGGCAGCATCAGCAGCCCCGTGCTGGAGTCCTGGAATCCGAATCGCAATACGGTGATGCTGGACTGGGCCAATAGTGAATACTCAATGTTCAGGCTGCAGCTCGCACGCGATACGTCTCTGGGACCGGGGTTTGTGAATAATCAGATCTTTTTACAGTACATCATGAGTCTGGGCGCCCACGGCGCGCATCGTTACTGATTGCAAGGAATCACAATGTTTATCCAGAAAAAAGTCTTATCGATTATCCTGACTACACTTCTTGTGCTGACCAGTCTGCTGAGTGCATCCGCGCGTGCAGAGCTGAATGTCTTTGCGACGGTCCCTGAGTGGGGGGCGCTGGCCCAGGAGCTGGGAGGTGACCAGGTCAAGGTCTTTGTCGCAACGGTCGCACAGCAGGACCCTCACCATATCCAGGCACGTCCTTCACTGATTGCACGCGCACGGAGTGCGCAACTGCTGATCGCAATGGGTGCTGAGCTCGAAATTGGCTGGTTGCCGATTGTGCAGAGAGACTCGGGTAACCCTGGGATCCAGTCAGGGCAAGCCGGATATTTTGAAGCCGCTCCCATTGTCCCGTTGCGAGATATTCCCAAGTCTGTTGATCGCAGCATGGGTGATGTCCATGCAGAAGGTAACCCGCACATCCAGACCGATCCCCGCAATCTGATTCCAGTGGCACAAGCGCTTTCGGCCCGGATGATATTGCTCGATCCTGCACACGCTAGTCATTACCAGGATTTGCTCAGTCGTTTTATTGCTGGCTGGGAAAAAAATCTGGCGAAATGGGCCGAGGCGGCCAGGCCGTTGCAGGGTGTGCGGGCCTGGGTCCAGCATGATGGCTTTCCATACATGTTTGCCTGGCTCGGGATGGAACAGGTCGGCACGCTTGAGCCACGCCCAGGCGTTGAGCCGTCGGTTTCTTACCTCAATGAGGTGCTGCAGCGTCAAAGTACTGCCAAAGGACGCATGATTCTTGTCGCGGCATATCTGAATGATAGTCCGTCGAAATGGTTTAGCGAGAAGACCGGATTGCCGGTTGTGGTGTTGCCCTTTACTGTCGGGGGCAACGGGGATGCCAAGTCTCTGTCCTCTTTTTATGACGATACGGTGAGTCGTTTACTGAAGGCCTTGCAGCAGGGAGCAGGCGGATGAGCGGCGATTTTCCGATTGATATCCTGCTGCCTGCAATCTGCGCGGGACTGCTGGTCATTGCCACCCATGTACCGCTTGGTATGCAGGTGTTGCACCGCGGCATTATTTTTATCGACCTTGCCATCGCACAGGTCGCGGGCGTGGGCGCCTATCTTGTCATGATGGTGCTCGGTGATGGTGCTCCACAGTTATGGATCCAGACCGGAGCGATGCTGCTGGCGCTGCTAGCGGCCTGGATGCTGGTCGGCACTGAGCGTCTGACGATTCGATATCAGGAGCCCTTGATCGGCATTGTGTTTGCCTTGGCGGCCACTGCCACGATCTTGTTGCTAAGCAAGGATCCGCATGGTGGACAGCATCTGGCAGATTTGTTGGGTGGTCAGATTCTCTGGATTGGACGGACACAGATCGCGTACTCTGCAGGGGCGACGGTGTTGTTATTGTGTGCAATGTCTGTATGGCGTCACCAGCGTGCTGCGTTTTACAGTTTGTTTGCGATCGCCATCACGGTGTCTGTGCAGCTAGTCGGCGTGTATCTCGTTTTCGCGACACTGATTATTCCGGCGCTGGCAACAGTTGGTGTTCAGACTGTTAAAAAACGCATGTTGCTCAGCTACTGTACCGCTGCACTGGGTTATGGCTGTGGATTGTTTGGTTCTGCTGGCTTTGACTTGCCGACGGGTCCGCTGATTGTCTGGACACTTGCGGCGGTGGGGGGTGTGGTGGCAATTGTTGTGCGTCTGGGCACATCTGATCATTAAGTGTGCGTGTGTGGTTTCTTTTTGATGCGATGTGTTGCTGGCGGGCAATTGGCTTGCAGGTCGTCACCATTTTCGGTATGCGTGTGACCAGTGAGCCTTCCCACAAGCATTTCAAGGGGGCCTCCGATCAATAGGGTCAGGAGCATCGCGCTCAGCGCGATCAGGCCCAGCGTGACCTGACCGGCACCAAATGCTGCGCCGAGCAGGGCGCATGCCCACAGGCTGGCTGCGGTTGTCAGACCGTGTATCCGTCTGGAACTATTTTCACGAATGATGACCCCAGCGCCCAGAAAGCCAATCCCGGTTACCAGTCCCTGTAACACACGGCTCAGTGCTTGTGCGTCAGCGCCTATCTGGGAGCCAGTCATCAGCATGGCCATGGCTGAGCCAAGCGCAACCAGTGAGTGTGTGCGGATCCCCGCAGACTTGTGGTGCAACCAGCGATTCAGGCCCAGCACGATGCCTGCCAGCAATGCCAGGCAGAGTCTTGATATCAGTTCAAGAGGAATGTGATCTATAAACGTTTGCATAGTGACGACCCATGCACTCAGGTGCCTTGCAATATGCAATACCCCAGAGTGCTTTAGAACAGACCAATAATACGCCCATCATCGGTCACGTCGATACTGCTTGAGGCAGGTACCGAAGGTAATCCCGGCATGGTCATGATGTCACCACACACCATGACGACAAATTCTGCTCCCGCAGAAAGCCTGACTTCGCGGATGCCGACCACATGACCGCTTGGGGCACCCCGCAGGGTTGGGTCGGTAGAAAATGAATACTGGGTTTTGGCAATACATACTGGCAAGTGGCCATAGCCCTGTTCCTGCAATAACTGAATCTGGGCACGCACTTTAGTGTCTGCGGTGATGCCGCTCGCACCATACATTTTTGTCGCGATCGCATGTGCTTTATCCCACAGTGTGTCCTCATCCTGGTAGAGGAATTTGAAGTGACTGGGTTGTTCGCATAGCCTGACGACTTCATGCGCGAGTTCGGTCGCACCCGCTCCGCCTTCTGCCCAGTGACGTGCCAGCACGACCTTGACGCCGTGACCTTGCACACTTGCCTTGAGGCGATCGATTTCAGCAGGCGTATCTTCGCTGCGATGATTGATGGCCACCACGCACTGCACGCCAAAGTGTCTTTGCATATTGTCGATATGGCGCTCAAGGTTGACCAGGCCACGTTCCAGGGCATCGATATTTTC
>CANCOC010000067.1 GCA_947379755.1 Alcaligenaceae bacterium
CGTGCCGCTTCGACCGTCAATTCAGGGAAGGCGCCTAGTTTGATCCACGATACAGTACCTCCTGTGCGTTTGATCACATAAAACGCTTTGCTACCCGCAGTCACGGCAAGCACCAGTTTCTGCACATCGGTGTCGTAAACGATATAACGCTTTGGTTCACCACTTACAGGTGGCAACAATGCATTTAATACGGTCTTGTTAAATTTAAAACGCTGCATGATTCACCATTATGTGAAGATTTGATCTAACACCCATCTAACACCCATCTAACATAAACCGTAAATAATGCGGATATTTGGTAAATCTTTATAAAGCTGATTATAGGCTTATAGTGAGGTTTTATGCGGCTCTATATAGAATTATCAATACTGATACATAATAAAACCCTCTAATTCGTAATGCGAAGGTCGTCAGTTCGATTCCGATCATCGGCACCACTAAAATTGCGGTTATTGGGTTAACAGCCACTCAATCGACGGGCTCAATCTCAAACAGTTCAAAAGGTACCCGACATTGTTCGGGTGTTTTTTAAACCGAATCACCATACCAGACCGTACAGACACACTGTTGCCCGATCGCTGAGCCATCCATGGCAGATGGCAGTTTCAATCTGGTCTGCTCTGCTCACAACATCAAGATCCCTCAATGGGGGATAATCAAAGTGTTCAAGCACCACTCACTCCACACACTCACTTATAAGAGAAAAAAATGGCGCAGCGCGATGACCGGTCAGGCGAGTGGGAAAGACTTGAAGACAATAGAAAGCACTGGCTGAGCGAACGAGAAAAATGCAAGAAACTGATCAGTAGCTATCAAGCGCAATATGGTCACCCACCTGAAGACAAACTGCAAGAACTTGAAAAAATAGATCAAGAACTTAAAAGAACCAAGCAACAAGAGCGCCCTATTCTCAGAATATTAAAAAGGTCATAGGGAGCCCGACGGGCACAGTAAATACTTCACATCGCAGCAATATGTATCTATCGAAAGACATACAGCCGGCATTTTTCGGGTATCGACAAACATAACCAGCACGTAAACAATGACATTATTTGCTGAAGAACATTTTCATTTTCTTCAGCACCCGTTGGTTGTGAGGAGTGCTATGCCCCGCTGGGGCAAAGTTGGCAAGCAAAAATCGAGGATGCTAACGAACTCTACCCAAAGCGAATGGAAACAGTCGATGACGAAATCCGCGAGAGCACACTTAAATTTATCGGTCAGGCCAAGGCAGATGGATAACCATTTTTTATATGGCTCAATCCTTCACGCATAAGTAATCACTTGTATAGATTGACAGGCCAAAGTCGTCGTTGATAGATCGTTGACAACCGTTCATGCGCGCACTAGAATAGTACACATATGAACTTTATTGCTACCATCAAAGAATTAGCGCGGACCTATCAAGCTTTTGAGGGGTATTCATCTCCGCATATTCGTTCGTTGGGCCTGACCCCTGTTCAGTTTGACGTGATAGCAACCCTGGCGAATCAGCCGCCTATGACCTACAAGCAATTGGGAACAAAAACGCTCATTTCAAAAAGCTCGTTAACAGGCGTAGTCGAGCGCATGGTGCAGAAGGGATTAATTGGTGTGTTGGATAATGCAGAGGATGCTCGCAGTCAACATATCAAACTCACGCCTAAAGGCCAGAAACTATTTGAAAAAGTCTTTCCGGCACACATCAAACATCTAGAGACGGCCTTTCGTCAACTTTCAGATAAACAGCTCAAAGAAATTGAAAATTCTCTAAAAGCTCTCAAATCAATTTTTAATCACTGAATTTCTTGTAGTCAACACGAAAGCAGCCCGTTTTTCGATGACAACCATAGCAAATTTTAAAATATAAAAATGAAACCAGAACTCAATTCTAAGTTGTTGAATCCATCTCGAATGCCAACATGGTTCATCCCGCATGGGGGTGGTCCTTGTTTTTTTATGGACTGGAATCCACCAGATGCCTGGAACAAGATGGGCAATTTCTTAAAAAGTTTGTCATCGACGCTGCCTTCGAGACCGCGTGCGATCGTTGTTGTTTCGGCGCACTGGCTTGAATCTACGGTCAGCGTGACAGGTGCAGAACAACCAGAACTGATCTATGACTACTCAGGCTTTCCTCCACATACTTACGAACTGAAATATCCTGCAGCAGGCAATCCGGAGCTTGCGAGAAAAATTGTTCAAACCTTAGAGGCAGCTCACATCCCCGCAAAAATCAACGCTACGCGGGGATTTGACCACGGTATGTTTATCCCAATGATGTTGATGTTTCCAGATGCCGACATTCCTGTCATTCAACTATCTTTAAATAGCAACCTTGATCCCCAGACCCAGCTCGAGCTGGGGCAGGCTCTTGAAACGCTGCGTGATGAGGGTATCCTTATCATTGGCAGTGGCATGAGTTTTCACAATATGCGTGGGTATGGTGACCAAAGATTTGGACCGATTTCTGATGAGTTTGATCAATGGCTTACACAAGCCGTGGAATCTGAACCAGAAAAGCGCCATGAAGCCTTGTTAAATTGGGAAATCGCTCCATCTGCACGGTTGTGTCATCCCCCTCGTCAGGAGGAGCATTTGCTGCCTTTGATGGTAGTGGCAGGTGCTGCGTCTAATGAAAAAGGTCGAAAAGTATTTTCTGATCGTGTAATGGAAACGACGCTCTCTGCTTTTATCTTTGGCTAACCTGCTATTCGAGGATGTCGTGTGTCAAACCGCACGGAAAATGGCGCATGACAACCTCAAAATCATCACAGATGAATTTTCCCAAAGCTGCCATTCTTGAAGTCAGCCATCGCCTGAGAAATTTCTTCTTGCGTATTCATCACGAATGGACCGTAACCAACAATAGGTTCATCTATCGGCTCGCCACTGAGCAATAAAGCTGTCGAGTCTTCGAGTGCTTTAATTTGAATGTCCTGTCCAGTATGACTGAACATCAGCATCTGAGCATCAGTTGCTACCGTTCCCACTTGCGCCTCTATAGCGCCCTTGAGAACGACTAAAGAAGTATTCCAGCCTTCAGGTGCCGGCATTATTAAAACAGCACCTTTTTTCAATTTAAGGTCGATTACATTCATCGAAGTAAATGTATTCGCAGGTCCTTCATACCCATCAAATGTGCCAGCAATCACTCTGGCTGTTCCTGCAGAATGCATTAAGTCAACAGCAGGAATCTCATTATTCAGGATGGCTTGATAGGCTGGTTTGGTCATTTTGTCCTGTGCTGGCAAATTCACCCATAGCTGGACCATATCAAGAATGCCGCCCTCCCTGGCAAACTGCTCCGAATGGAACTCTTCATGAAGAATTCCAGCACCGGCTGTCATCCACTGAACATCTCCTGGGCCAATCGTTCCACCTTGACCGGTAGAATCTTTATGAGACACCTCGCCGTCATACACAATCGTAACGGTCTCAAAACCGCGATGAGGATGGGAACCCACGCCTTTACGATCGGATGTCGGAGAAAATTGTGCAGGACCAGCGTAATCGAGCATCAAAAAAGGACTCATCTGTTTTCCCAAATCCTGATAGAAAAACAAAGTGCGTACTGGAAAACCATCACCCACCCAATGCCCACGATCATTACCCTGAATTCCAGTTACTTTTTTCATATATGTTCTCAGATAAGTCGATACACCCTCTAAATTACTCTACCGTGACGCTTTTCGCCAGATTTCTGGGCTTATCAACATCAGTGCCTCTTTTGCAGGCTGTGTGATAAGCAAGTAACTGCAGGCAAATAATATAAAGAATGGGAGCTAATTCGCCTTTATAAACAGGCATGTGAATCACACGCACACCCGCCTGGTTGTAAATTTGCGAGCCTGCATCAGCAAAAACGTATAGCTCTCCTCCTCGCGCACGTACTTCTTCAATATTAGATTTAAGTTTCTGGAGAAGTGCATCATCCGGAGCAACCGTTACGACAGGCATCTGATCTGTAACAAGAGCAAGCGGGCCATGTTTGAGTTCACCTGCAGGATACGCTTCAGCATGGATATAACTAATTTCCTTTAGTTTTAGAGCCCCTTCCAAAGCGATAGGATAATAGACCCCGCGCCCCAGAAACAATGCATTCTCTTTTAATGCAATTTCATCCGCCCAGGACATAATTTGAGATTCAAGAGAAAGAACGACATGCATAGCTAATGGTAATGTTTCAAGCGATGCAAGGTGTGCAGACTCTTGCGCGGGTGTTATCTGATCGCGTGCCTTGGCAAGTGATAACGTGAGAATAAACAATGCAGCAAGTTGCGTAGTAAAGGCTTTTGTTGAAGCAACGCCAATTTCAATGCCTGCATGAGTAATATAAACAAACTTGCATTCCCGAACCATCGCACTTGTGGTGACATTGCATATAGCCAGCGTGTGCTCCATCCCGAGCGACTTAGAATGCTGTAACGCCGCAAGCGTATCAGCGGTTTCACCAGATTGCGATACGGTCACAACAAGAGTACTTGGATGAGGAACACTGTCTCGATAGCGATATTCGCTGGCAAACTCTACAGACACCGGGATTTTGGCAATTGATTCTATCCAGTATTTAGCAGTGAGCGCTGCGTAGTAACTGGTGCCACAGGCCAGAAACAATATTCGGTCAATCTGTTTAAAAACTGCAGCACTTCCAGCACCAAATAAATCAGGTGCCAGTGGAAAAACGGCTTGAATAGTTCGGTTCACGGCAATCGGCTGCTCGAATATTTCCTTGTGCATATAGTGCCGATAAGCACCTAAATGCGAAACGGCATCCTGAACCTGAACTGTTTGGATAGGTCGATTGACAAGTTTTCCCTGCATATCCCGGATAAATACACCATCAAGATGAATATCCGCAACATCCCCATCTTCCAGATACATGATCTGATCGGTCGTTCCG
Source organism: Alcaligenaceae bacterium (assembly GCA_947379755.1). Classification (GTDB taxonomy): domain Bacteria; phylum Pseudomonadota; class Gammaproteobacteria; order Burkholderiales; family Burkholderiaceae_B; genus Zwartia. The sequence goes on from CANCOC010000067.1 coordinate 4,883, forward strand.
GCCAGTGCAAGAGGATCAGAAGCCAGGAAGTTCTCACCATCACCACGTCCGATCACCAGTGGCGAACCGTGGCGTGCCGCCACCATGCGATCAGGCTCATCACGACAGACTACTGCAATGGAATACGCACCCTTTAATTGCTGAACAGCAAGCTGTACCGCCTGAAGCAAATCGCCATCATAAAAAAAATGCGTCAGATGAACAATCACTTCAGTATCAGTCTGGCTTTCAAAAACATAACCAGCAGCCTGCAATTCAAGGCGAAGTTCAGCATGATTTTCTACAATACCGTTGTGAACCAGTGCAATCCGTGGCTCATGACTCAAGAACGAAAAGTGCGGATGTGCATTACAGATGAGTGGTGCCCCGTGCGTTGCCCAGCGCGTATGGGCAATACCAACAAAACCAGCTACATGATCACGGGCCAAATCATTAGCGAGCTCAGCAACACGCTCTATACTGCGAGAGCGCGTGAGCTTTCCACCTGAGCAAACTGCAATTCCACAAGAGTCATACCCTCGATACTCAAGGCGGCGAAGTCCTTCCACAAGGACAGAAGTAATGTCGCGAGAAGCAATAGAACCAACGATGCCACACATATCATTCTCCAGACGCAAAAAAAACGTCAATTCACGTCATTACTGTTTATACGGATCTACACCGTTAATTTGACCTGTGAGCGAAGGCACACTCCCCGCACCTCGCAGAAATACACTGAAATGCTCTCCCCCTCGTAACTCAGGCAGTTCGATTTCATTCGTAATGAGATCCTTGCATGCCGCACTTAATTTCGCGCTGATCGGATTCACTGCACGAGCAGCCCAACCTGAGGGAGGAACATCCTGAATGAGAACAGCCCCCTGAGGGCTCACGAGTAAACGTCCATATGTGCAATCTTTATTCAGGTTGTAAAAATGAATCGTCGCCTTCAAAGCATTGTTATCAGTTCGCGTGTCATCAATCTTCTCCCATGGCTCAGTCTGATCACCTGAATTCACGATAAAGGTATTAAACGTTCCAGGCAAAACACTCAAGGGCTCTGAACGTTTATTGTTTATACGAATATAAAACTGTTCGTTACCTTTTACGATGGCATATGAAGATGATGGCTTCAATAGCGTCATTTTCTGAATTTGCGCATTTGCAATCTGTACACTCACAGAATCTTGAGATGTACTGACCACACGCACAAAAGATGCATCTGCCGGTGCACGGGCAGCATACAGGCCACTAAAAGCCCCATCGTCAGCTAAAGCGTGAAAAGGTATGAGCATCATTACAAGCATCCCGGCATAGCCTGCAAACAATCTAAATACTTTCATGATTGCAAACTCTCCTGAGGCATACGAACCCTTGGCTCAAGATACAGGGCAGTCAGTTTTTTTCTATCAACCTTGCCCGTATTGGAAGTCGGAAACGCTGACAAAGCAAAGAGTTCGACTGGCATCATGTAATCCGGAATATGCTCACCCAGCATTCGACGCCAATCCTCGAGGGCGCAAGGAAGTTGCTGAATCCCATCGCCTGGCATAGCATCATTCGGCTCAACAAAACCAACCATCCTCAATACCATACCGTCAGGGCGCCTGATCGCAATAGTTGCCCCTGCACGTACACCATCAAGCAATGTCAGTGCAGCATCCACATCGGTGAGCTCAATGCGATAACCATGCATCTTGATCTGGTCATCAATCCTTCCTCTGAAATGAAGAATATTCTGCTCATCGAAATATCCCATATCACCACTTCTGTATGCTCTTTTCCCATTGTGTAAAAAAAGTCGTCCGTCATTGAGGTCTGGCCGATTGACATAGCCTCGCATCACGTGATCACCTGCAATGCATATTTCACCATTATCGAGAAATACGGTGGCATAAGGCTTTGGAATTCCGATCGAATACGGGCCACGGTCGCTCTTGACCACCGACGTATCCACTTCCAGCCAAGTTGTTGAAACAGTCGCTTCAGTTGGGCCATAACCATTGATAATTCTTGCACCGGGGAATTTAGCAACAATCTCCTCAACCAGACCTGGAAACAACGGTTCTGCACCCATGTAAAAAAATTTAAGAGTAGGGATATGGTGATGATTAAAATTAGGATGAAGAAGTTGCTGACGAATAAACGAAGGTGTTGATGCCCACACAGATATTTGTGAGTCAATCAAATATGAAATAAATCTCCCTTTGTCAGCCACCATCTCACGAGAGCACATCACACATGTCCCACCCTTGCCAAGAGAGGCAGAAAGCGTGAACAATGAAAAATCAAAGCTGAACAGCACATGATCCATAACACGGGGTACATCTTGCAATTGAAGATGCTCCGTCGACCAGTTTGCAAAAAGAGAGAGTCCCTCCTTACCGATTTGTACGCCTTTTGGATCCCCTGTACTACCAGAGGTGAACATGATGTAAGCCAGATCATCTTCTTCAAGATCTTTCGCATGTTGAGCGCCACGAACAAATACATCTTGTTGAGCGTCGTATCGAATAGGTGCTTGCACGATCTCAATAATTTTATTGATACGCTCTTCTGGATTAATCGTGTCAACAGGTACATACGGAACACCCATCTTTAAGCAAGCCAGAATAGCTACAACAAAAGTAGAGTCTTTGTGTCCGGTAATGACTAAGGGCTGACCAGATATCACTCCTGACTGTTTAGCACGCGTTATAAAATCAAGTGTCGACTCGTGCAGCGTTCTCCAAGTCATGATGCTATGTCCATCAAGAATAGCGTCCGCTTCAGGTGCCGTGTGTGTATCAGCAAAATCATAAGTATCAAAATCGAAATACATGATTGAAATCTCCTGATGAATAAAATAAAACGGTGGTGCTTACAATTCGGGCTCCTGCTCTACGAGAAACTGGGCCAATGTTTTCACAGACCGTAAATGCTCGTTAATTTCTGTTGCAGGAATCCGGATGCCATATTTTTGCTGTACAGCCAGAACAATATCCACAGCAGAAAGTGAATCAACAATTCCAGATTCCATGAGTAAGGTTTCTGTGTCGACAGGTGTCAGGACAATTTGCTCGACCAGACTCTTAAGAGATGTTTCAATCATTTCGGTTTGCATGTTGGCGCCTTATAAAATTTAGTTGTCAAAATTGAAAATATAAAAATCTGGTTTCTTTCTGTAAATTAAACAAACAAAGAACGAGCAAAAGCAGCATGATGAACAGCCACTTTGCATCAGGCTTCCACTGCATCGACTTGAAACTTGCCGGATGAGGGCTTACAAGCGCAGGTGAGTAGACACCCATGATCTGGTGCGCGTTTGGAGCACACCAGACAATCACAAATAAAAGGATAATTTCTATCAGCTGCAAGTGATGACTCACTACCTGACGCCACGCATCTCCGAAGGAATATTGCGACACTAAATAAAAAGAAAGTCCATCACCCAAGCCGCGTACGCCCAACATCCCCTGAATCATTTCGAATGCTTGTTGCACACCGTCCGCCCGAAAGAAAGACTGGGCGAATAAAATTGCAATAAAGGTCAACGTCACACCCGTTGTGCGTATGTACCAGTTAGCACGCGTTTGAATAATCATTGTTTTATTTGCAAAAAATATCCTCCAGATATGATTTACAGATAAATACACAGCATGCAAAATACCGAAAATCAGGAATTGCAAGCCTGCGCCGTGCCAGATGCCTGCAAGAATCATGGTAAAAAAAGTAGGCACCAATACAGCACTCGTCAATCCTCCAAAACTATGCAGACTAGGACTTCCGATGGCCAGTCCCCTACGGCTGCGGTAGCGAGAAATTGCCATAGAAAGCGGATAATAGAGATAGGAAGTGATGTAACGGGTGAGAGTCATGTGCCATCTCGCCCAAAAATCAATCACACTCGTTGCCTGGTAGGGAGAGTTGAAGTTCAAAGGAAAACGAATGCCAAACATCTTGGCCAAGCCTAGCGCCATATCTGAATAACCAGAAAAATCAAAATAAACTTGCAGCCCATATGCAAGAATCGCACCCCAGGCCTGCCAGAACTGCAAGGTTTGCGTGGCTGCAAACCCACTATCTGCATACGGTGCAATACCGTCAGCAAAAATGACTTTTTTAGTCAGTCCGATTAAAAAAAGCATTCCGCCAATGGATAAATTTTCTGGTTTGAACTTGTAACTATCGCTATGTGAAAACTGCACCATCATTTCTTTATGATGCAGGATCGGACCGGCAAGAAGATGTGGAAAGAAAGTCACAAACAATACATAACTCAGAGCACTGCGCTCCTTCACTATTCCTGCTTTGCAATCAAGCAAATATCCAATCTGCGTAAATGTAAAAAACGAGATCCCAAGGGGCAGCAAGATAGAGGTCGCTTCCCCCTTCATGAATCCATATTCAATTAAAAAATCAAAAATAGCAGCAAAATACTTGTAATAAAAAAGCAGCGATAAATTAAGGGTCACGCCTGCCGCAAGCAACACGCTCTGATACTCTGGATTTTTGATTGCGTTTAGAATCATCTGACTGATGATGTAGTTCACTGCGATCGAACCGATCAGCAAGATCAGGAATACCGGACTCCACCAACCGTAGAAAACAAGGGAGCCCACACTTAGCCAGATTGCAGCCATGCGAACATTCATTCTGCCAAGGGTGTAATAACCCAGCAACGTAATGGGCAAATACAACAGAAGAAAAATATAGGAGTTAAATAGCATACTGATCTCTATTGCATACGCATCAAAATTGATTCTTCGTATTGCGTCAACGGCAAGGTCAACGAGGACTCAGAAAACTCAAGAATCACCAACTTGATAGATGCTGGCCATTGCTTGCGATTCTTGAATGCAGCCTGTATCGAACCAGAAAAATTACTACCATCCAAACTCAAGTTCCAGACCTCACGTCCAATACTCATTCCCAGACGTTCAGCAAAGTGACTCCGCAAGCTGTTTGAGCTCCCCGCAACGAGTACTTCCACAACAGGACTGTCATCGAGCAAGCCTGCAGTACGAATAACTTGTATATCCTCACTGACAACCTGATCCAAGGGTGGTCGCCACTTTGGTGAGGCATGCTCTAGTCCTGCGAGCACGATCAAATCACCCATGCGAGCAATTGTTTCGCCTGATTCAATAACCTTGAACTGCTGCGACCCTTTTTCTCCGAGATGAAGCATTGCAGCCTGTCCAACAGCCTGCGCAGCTAACGCTGCACCATGCATATTCAAATGAACATCCGTACGGAAATATTTAGGTACCGTTGACTGATTGAAAGCGGTCTCCAGATCGACGGTTGCGATATGCTCTTGAAGCATGCGCTCATGCCATTGATACAAACTGGCTTTTGTAGACTCTGCAGGTCTCACACCACAAAGATGGTTGGCTTCGATCCGTGACTTATCCGGCACAGTGACAACCAGCAGTTCTATATTTGACTGCTTAAGTTGAGCTGACCAGTGTTTAATCAGATTCATTCGATGCTGGAGGATATTTTCAGCAGCACGTTGAGGAGAAAGACCCGCTGTAAAGAAGAGCCAGTCCGGACAACCTAGCGTCACTTGCGGCCCAAGATCGCCAAGCAAGCGATATCGAATGGAAGCGTTCCAGGTATTGATCGCAGACTGAAATGGCAAATGCAAAAGATTATTGATTTTTTTAACTTTTTCTCCATTACCCCAGTCCTTGAGTGATCCACCTTCAAGAGCTGACGATGAGGAAATGAGCGTCACACTCCCCCAGATCAACGCGAGAGAGAAAAAACACATCCAGGCCCAGGCTGCCGGCCAATGCCTGGATTCAGGCTCGACAGATTGATTGGTCATGACTTGCTTCCAAGTGCAGCTTTTACACGCTTGAGCCATACATCTGCAGGCATGAGCGATGCGTTATTCCACAGACCTACTGCATTAGGACCATTAGCAAATGTAGCTTCGGATATTTGCCAGACCAGGACCTGGGGATGATTTTTTTTAAAGTCATCTGACTCAAGATATTCAAGCAACATGACCCACTGTCCAATATTTCCGGGCTTCCAATTCACGGACACTGACCTGTCGAGTGCATTGGAAAGCTTTTGTGGATAACCAAAATATGGCTGTGCCAGACTTGGCCCTGTCACATGAACCGGAGCTTGCTCCTCATCAATTAAATTCTGGTTCAATGCCGACTTACGTACTGAAAACCTTTCTCGCCCAACTTGTTTGCGCTGTTCTGGGGTCAGGAAAATATCAGCCAGATCGCCATAACGACTTTCTGTGCTGAGTGTGCCTAATGGCTTGCCACTCCCCGCCTGGCCCTTGAGGCTAGGCACTTGCGTTTTGATATGGTCGGCAGTCGCTTGGGCGGAGGCCTCTGCTGCAGCTAAGGTCCAATGCTGATCTGTACGATAGAAAACATTTTTGTCATCTTGTTTTAATTTTTTTAAAACAATGGATGAGTCAAAACATGAGACGCCACTTGCTTGTAATTTTTTTAAAATCGTTTGATACCGACCATCAACCTCAGCTGAAACCCGAATATTATCTGGCAGCATATCTTGATGAATCAATGATTTATCTGACTGCAGCAGCAATTCAAGATTGATATCGAGCGCTTGCAATGCCTCTTTGGTTTGTTTGATCAGCTCAACAGACTGGTCAATGCCTTGCATATCAACCTTAGTGAGACTGCCCCAGGCTGGAAACAACCAGTTATCTTTACCAAGAAAAACCAGAGTATTCGTATCTGCCTGCGCTGCCATGCTGCAGGCAGCTGAAAGCACCACAAATACAATCCGCTTTTTCCATGCCAACGCAAACTCTGACTGAATAAATTCAGGATATGGCTTAGTTGATTGAATTGGATACATGATTCACTCTTTTGAGTTGTTTAAAGTTTCGATAGTTTTAAAATGCAAAAGTCAGATTTAAAAACAATCCCTTTGCTCGGTCAGCCTGTCCACCACCAACATTGAAGCGATACTGCACCGTCGCATCGAGATAAGACCTGGGTGCGTTGTAATGATCTTCGTTGAACCAGTACCTGAAGTTAAATCCAGGCCCGACCCCAAGCGCCCAGGTTGAGCCATTACCCTGCAGGCTGATATCGTCCAGACCTGCAACATTCATTCCGCTGACGCGATTTGAAGTGGATAACCAGTCACCTCCCGCAACGAGGTAAGGAAAAAATACCAGCTTGTCACTAATGCTATCGAGCCTAAAGCTTCGACCGATCCGAATTTCACCTGCTGTAAATGTCTGCTCTCGTTTTAAGCGACCAGATGAAGATTGAATTTCTGAGCCTGTTGAAATGTCTGATACGGTCAGTTGTGAAGACATGTCCTGCCAGGCATAACCAGCCTGGACATAGGCTTCTAACGTGAACCAGTCTGACTTTCCCATTCTTAATTCTGTCCCGTCATACAGGCCATAGGTCACATACGTCATCCAGCCACCATCGCCTGCTTTTGACTGATACTGAGCAGCCTGGTTTTTTGCATTCAGAGCACACTGCTGGACAGCCGACTCCGGGATAACAGCTCCGCCACGGGTACTTGAGCCAATTAAAAACTGACGCTCAATTCCAAAGGTCAAACCTACTGCTGTAGAAGGAGTAAAGCGGATACCCAGCGATGCAAGTGATGTGGGTAGTCCTGACAATCCGCCATTACTCTCTGAATTCACAGTAATCGACCCTGTCCCACAAGGATCCTGAATTGTTTGAGAGTTTGTCTGGCTTCCTCCGTCATAAGAAGTATTGGAAAATCTCCCATACACATCAAAAACCTGTCTGGAAGTATTTAAAAAACCTTTCGGGCGCCAGAATAATTCAGCTGTGCTGAACACCGCGTCACCCGGCACCGTTACCGCGGCACCACTAAAACCCGTTGAGGCAGGACGTGCGCCACGATAGCCGGCCGAAAGATATCCCCCCCACTCGCGTGACTGATCTGCAATGGCACTGCGTGTTTCGAAACGCTCTGCAGGTGTTAATGGCAGGACTCCTGCATCATTCAGATCAATCGCTTCCTTGAAGGTGTCGACTGCAGCATTTTTGTCACCTTCGGCAGATTGTGAATATCCGATATCCAGAATAACGGTCGGTGCAGCACGTCCTGTCGCGCGTGCCGCACGAAAGTCGTCCAGCGCCTGTGGATATTGACCAAGTTTCTGATTGACATATCCACGCTGCATCAGCAACTCTGCATTCTCTGGTTCTTTTGCAAGCTCAGTATTCACCCTGACCATTGCCTCACCAGCCTGAGTCGTATTGCCCGCAGCCAGCGTATTGGTCAGCAGCTTTTGATAATCGGTATTGTCCGGCTCCTGCTCACTGGCTAGACGTGCCTGCGTAATTGCCTGCTGATAATCCTGCTTTGCATAGGCGACATAGGCAAGTGCAGCAGGCCCCACAGCAACTGCAGCATCATCAGGTATCAACTCACAGGCAGTGTCGTAGGGTGTGTCATGACATTCCTGTGCGGGCGGCGGATAGTTGATTTGCGTCAGCTGTGTCGCGGCTGGCGACCCGACCTGTTGCAAACGTTTGTTAGCCGCTTCATCTTTTGACCCAAGTGGTTTCAAAAGCTCATCGACCCTCTTGCTGGCCCCCTGAGCAAGTGCTGCATCTGCAGCGATCAGTCTTACATTTCTTCGTTGATCGTCGCTTAACCAGTCCTGCGTCAACGCCTGATCAAAATCTTCATCCGCCATCTTGCTCTTGCCCTGGAGCTGACGAAGATACCCACGCATGACAAGTGCCGCGGTATCATCGGTATCTTGTTCTAATGAGTGTGTAGTTTCAGTTTCTGCTTCGGCCAGCTGTCCATCCCTGAGTAATGCCGTCACAAGCAAAAGACGCATACTCGCAGTGTCTGGTGAAAGAGTGACTGCTTTTCTTGCAAGCTTGACGGCTTCTGCGTTTTTTCCATCCGTCAGGGCCTGGTAGGCATCACTCGCTGGTTGGTCTGCAATGAGTTTACGCAAGGCCTGTCGCTTGGCGAGCAGATCTGTCTTGTTTGGCGCGCCCATATCAAGAGAGGTTGTCGCCGCGGTTTCTGCTTCAATAAATTTACCTTGCGCTTCGAGTGCATTGACCCAGAGTAACGCCCAGATTCCCTGTGAAGGATCAATCCGAAATGCTTGCTCTCCATGCTTAGCCGCGTTGACGGTGTCACCCAGGTTGTATTCATCAAACCCCTGCTTGGCGATAGGAAAACCCCGCTTAAAACTCGCTGTGGGTTGCGCGCCTGGCAGCTGTGCGTCTGTGAGGTTCTGCGCAGAGGCGGAGGCAGGTGCAGGTGCACGTAGATTCAATTGTGCGGCGCGCAGTTCCGGACTATCCAATCCATTGTTCAAAGCCTGGTCAATAGCTTGATTGGCTTCTGAATTTTTACCTTGCTTTTGTAGAACATAGACCAGCAGCATGTGGTATCGCAACTCGTCTGGACGCAGTTTAATCGCGGACTCAATATCTGCCTGTGCCTCTGCATATCGCTTCTTATCGTAATTTTTAAAAGCAGTATCGGCCAGGCGCCAGGATGGATCTAGTGCAACCTCTGGAGGCTTCACCCCTGGATCAATGTCTGAACCTGTTTGTTGGGCCCGACAAATAGACACGGCTGAAAGGCACATGAGCACAATTGTGCAAAGCTTGAGTTGAGTGTTTACATTCATGCTGCGGAGAGCTCCTGTGCAAAAGAAGCAGGCTCAACAACAGAGCGGTCAATGGTGGAGGTGCCATCCTGCATGGCAAGGGCTTCGCGCAGTGTGTCCTCATCAATCCAGCCGTTTTTAACCAGAATAGAACCTAGGAGCGCGTGACTTTGACCCTGTATCTCAAGTGCTTTAGATAAAATATCCTCATCAATGACTTGCCATTTCAGCAGCAATTCTCCAAGCCGCACACGTTGGTGAGAAAAACTGTCGGTTGTAGGAAAATCATGCATTGTCTTATCCCAAGCGAGCCTTTTCCCCAGAAACATATAGCCCAGGTACATATTCCATGCCCGTGCTGCAGCCATTGCATTGATAAAGTTTCCAATAATCATTCTCGGTATGGAAATCATTGCATGTTCCCAGCCATACATGGCTCCGACGAAATAGCAGCGCTGAACAATTCTCATAAGCAGTGCAACCATGTTGAGCCACATCAACCATGAAAGCAGGCTGCCTTGTTCAAATATCGACGGGTAATACACCTTCCAGACTCCTGCTCGTTCAAGTCCGACCATCAGAAGAAATGTAAACAGCAATACGTATCCAACGATTGAAATAAATGATGTCACCAAACCTTTGCGATCTCTGAATAATAAGTATTTGGTTGAAAGAGAACCTTTCCAACCGACTTGCTCCCAACCTTGCAGGCTGATACCAAGTGTCCAGCGTGCACGCTGACGGTAAGCTGTTCTAAAGGTGTCTGGAAAATACTCTCTCACACTCAAGGGCATGAGTTTTGTCTGGACAGACTCCGGTCCATAGCCAAACCAAGAGCGACGTCGAATACTGTAATCAACTCTGAACTTTGCAAAAATCTGCTTCATCTTGAGTCGGCCAAGACGCGCACCAATATCGTAATCTTCGGTCAGACTGTCAGTATTGAAAGGCTGGTTATTCGTTTCCTGAGCAAGTTTTTCAATTGCCTGCCTTGAAAAACAGGTACCCACACCTGCCGAGGGAACCGATTTGGAAAGACTCTCCCTCACCACAAGATCTTTGGTATGCCATTCTGCAAACTCGTCCATATACGTACCTGCGACAAGTTCCCACCAATTGCGTTCTAACGAGGCAACGGGCAATTGAATAAAATCAATCCTTGGTAGCAGATAGTTGAACAACTTCAACTCAAGGGGATGCAACACATCTTCGCTATCATGCAAAATGACTCCTGCAAACGGTTCATTCTGCTTATCGCCCTGAACAAAGATTGCCTGAACGATCCAGTTCAGACAGTCAGCCTTGCACGTCGGACCATCATGTGGAACTTCTACACGGATGAGCTGGCGATACCGCCTGCGCATCCTTTCAACTTCATCAATTGTTCTTGAATCATTACAATATGTACCGACAAAAATCATGTAATTTTTGTACTCAAGCGTGGCCACCATGTTTTCGAGCATGGGTGCGATGACATCGAACTCAAGCCAGGCAGGAACCATAATTGCAAGGGGTTGCTCGACCCTGCTTCTGACTTGCTCTGGAGTTAAGCGTGCATATTTACGTTTTTTGCCAACTTTGCGTCTGAGTTCGCGCATCCAGTACCAAAGATCAATAAATAAATCATCGATACTGGAGACAAGCACAATCAAACCAACGATGACTACGGTGATTTCAAGACCACGATAAAAGTCTGCAAGCAGATAGGGTCGATAAAATGATGGGCTCAGCCATTCAATAAAATTATTTATCATGATCTTTCCTGATCAGTTAACTATTGCGCTTACGACGTGCAGATCTTGCGGCAACTAACAGCAACAGCAGCAGCAACATCCCAACACCCAGCATGGGAACCACCCACTGCAGATACTGGCCCCATCCATAAAATGGAGTTCCTCCAGGGGCTGCAGCTTCGCCAGCTCCAGGATTTTTGCTGTCAACCCATGCGACCGGTCC
>CANCOC010000068.1 GCA_947379755.1 Alcaligenaceae bacterium
TTCCGTCAGGTTGGATATTCGCCGTATTGGCGCGATCAAAAAAGGTGAAGAGGTTGTTGGTAACGAAACACGCGTCAAAGTCGTTAAAAACAAGATTGCACCTCCATTTAAGCAGGCTGAGTTCGACATCATGTACGGCGCTGGCATTTCGCGCGAAGGTGAAATCATTGATCTGGGCGTGACCGCCGGCATCGTGGATAAGGCAGGCTCATGGTTTAGCTACAACGGCGAACGTATTGGCCAGGGTAAGGACAACGTGCGTGAATACTTGCGTGAGCGTCCAGCAGTCGCGATTGAGATCGAAAACAAAGTCCGCGAAAAACTCGGTGTTGCTCCGCGTGCGGGCGGTGTCCCTGCAGGCGCCGCTTCAACCAAAGCAACAAAGGCTTCAAAAGCGGCCGTTGTTGCCGATCAGCCTGAAGTCGAAGACGAACTCTGATCAGATCACTGATCTGTAATGTCTTCAGACTTTACCCCCTCGTCATCAGATCATGATGATGAGGAGTTTGCCCCAGTTACAGGTGCAAAAAAACGGCCCGGCCTTTCCCTCAAGGGGCGGGCCGTCAGCCTGTTGTCACGCAGAGAATACAGTCGTGCAGAACTTGCCCGAAAGTTGGCGCCGCATGCTGATACACCCGAAGAGATTGATCGCTTACTGGATGCCCTCGCCACCGAAGGCTGGCAGTCAGAGGATCGATTTATACAAAGTGTCGTTCATCGTAAATCCCCCATTCACGGTTCTTTGCGCATCACCCAGGAGCTCAAACTCAAAGGCGTCAGCGATGCGCAAGTCTCAGAAGTCCGTGCGCAACTCAAAGATACAGAGCTAGAGCGCGCCCAGGCCGTCTGGCTCAAGCGGTTTGGCTTGCGTGAACCAGCGTCCACACCGGCTGATTACGCACGGCAGGGAAGATTTTTGGCTGCAAGAGGGTTTTCACACGAGGTGATTCGACGTGTGTTAAAGGGTTTACCCGATGATGACGGAGGTTGATTGCTCAATCAATGCCTGTTCCAGAGAAAGGCTGAGCTATACTCCTGAACATTGTTGCACTGTGTCAAAAAAAGTCAAAATTCCCTATGCCTCTTCCAGAGCCCTCCTGTAGCCGTAAACCGATGCACAATCGCTCCATCCAGGTTCATTCCTTTGAGCGTGAGGATGGGCTGTGGGACGTCGAAGCGGAGTTAATTGATAGCAAAGCATACGAATTTACCCGCAGCAGTGGCATTGTTCGCCGCGCGGGCGAAGCGTTTCACCACATGCATATGCGCGTGACGATTGATGCCAGCTATTTGATTCATGATGCCGTTGTCACTTACGATGCCGCGCCCTTTGGAGAGCGCTGTACCTCGATTTCTGACGAGTACCGGGCTTTGATTGGCATGAATCTGCTTAAGAATTTTCGTCAGCAGGTCAAAGAAAGGTTTCACCGCACCGACGGTTGCACGCATATGACCGAACTTGCTGCAGTGTTGCCCACTGCTGCAGTTCAAACCATGACAGGGCAGCGGCGTGGCAATAAAGACTCAACCAAGCGTCCATTTCAGTTAGATGGTTGTCATGCGTGGCGATTGGATGGAGAGGTGACAAAAGAGCATTATCCGCAATGGTATGTATTGCCGAGTTCAACGTAATTAACGATTTCTGGCCTGCTGTTGCGTAACCGAGCCAGTCCCTTTTTAGTCATTTTTGAAATAACAGGAGTCACATGAAAATCCACGAGTATCAAGGCAAAGAACTACTTCGACAATTTGGTGTTGTCGTGCCCCGTGGCATTCCAGTGTTTAGCGTTGATGAGGCCGTTGCGGCCGCTGAAAAACTCGGCGGACCAGTCTGGGTTGTCAAAGCACAGATTCACGCAGGTGGTCGCGGTAAGGGTGGTGGCGTCAAGCTCGCCCGCTCTATCGACGAAGTGCGCCAGTTCTCATCAGAGATTCTGGGCATGCAGCTGGTTACACACCAGACAGGACCTGAAGGTCAGAAAGTACGTCGCCTGCTGATCGAAGAGGGCGCCGATATCAAAAAAGAATATTACGTTGGTATCGTCACAGACCGTGGTACACAGCGAGTATGCGTCATGGCCTCCAGCGAAGGCGGCATGGATGTTGAAGAAGTCGCTGAGCATAGTCCAGAAAAAATTCTGAAAGTATTTGTTGATCCATCAACAGGACTGACAGATGCGGATGCGGCAAAGCTTGCGCGTGATATTGGTGTGCCTGAGGCCTCCGTATCCAAGGCAGCGGCTGAATTCCAGAAGCTCTACAAAGTGTATTGGGATACCGATGCAGCACTGGCCGAGATCAATCCCCTGGTGTTGACCGGTAGCGGTGACATCATTGCCCTGGACGCAAAATTCAATTTTGATACCAACGCATTGTTCCGTCACCCAGAAATCGTTGCCTATCGCGATCTGGACGAAGAGGATCCTGCTGAAATCGAAGCCAGCAAGCACGAGCTGGCCTACATTCAGCTTGACGGTAACATTGCTTGTCTGGTTAACGGTGCCGGTCTTGCCATGGCAACGATGGATACGATCAAGCTCTTCGGTGGCGAGCCTGCAAACTTTCTGGACGTTGGCGGCAGCGCCACGGCAGAGCGTGTGACTGAGGCATTCAAGATCATGCTCGCAAACAAGAGTGTCAAGGCAATTCTGGTCAACATCTTTGGCGGCATCATGCGTTGTGATGTGATCGCTCAGGGCGTCATCACCGCTTGTAAAGCAGTGAACCTGAATGTGCCACTCGTGGTACGCATGAAAGGTACCAACGAAGAGCTCGGTAAGAAAATGCTGGCCGAGTCCGGCTTGCCTATCATCAGTGCCGACACGATGGCTGATGCAGCCACCCGCGTTGTCGCGGCGGCCAAATAATTCTGCCAGGGATTCTCAAATGTCTATTCTGATTAACAAAGATACAAAAGTCATCACGCAGGGTATTACTGGCAAAACAGGTCAGTTTCATACCCGTACTTCACGTGAATATGCAAATGGTAAGGCTGCTTTCGTAGCAGGCGTGCACCCTAAAAAGGCCGGCGAAAATTTCGAAGGTATTCCAATTTTTGCGTCTGTTAAAGATGCAAAAGCTGAGACGGGTGCAACGGTTTCTGTTATTTACGTGCCACCTGCCGGCGCAGCTGCTGCCATCTGGGAAGGCATCGAAGCCGAACTGGAACTGGTGATTTGCATTACCGAAGGCATCCCTGTCCGTGACATGCTGGAAATCAAAAACCGCATGGCAAAGATGAACAGCAAAACTTTGCTGCTGGGTCCAAACTGCCCAGGCCTGATTACTCCTGATGAAATCAAGATCGGCATCATGCCCGGTCATATTCATCGTAAAGGTCGTATTGGTATTGTGAGCCGTTCAGGTACGCTGACGTACGAAGCTGTGGCACAGGTCACTGAACTCGGCATGGGTCAATCCAGTGCCGTGGGTATCGGTGGTGATCCAATTAACGGTTTGAAGCATATTGATGTCTTGAAACTGTTTAACGATGATCCAGAAACCGATGCCGTCATCATGATTGGTGAAATCGGTGGTCCAGATGAAGTCAATGCCGCATTGTGGGCAAAAGACAACATGAAAAAGCCAATGGTTGGCTTTATCGCAGGCGTAACAGCTCCTGCCGGCAAGCGTATGGGGCATGCAGGTGCCCTGATTTCTGGTGGTGCAGATACTGCAGATGCCAAACTTGAAATCATGGAAGCTTGCGGTATCCGTACGACAAAGAATCCTTCTGAAATGGCAAAATTGCTCAAATCGGTTCTTTAAGTTTCATTGAGATTTGTCAAACGCCGGCAAGCCCTAGCTGCCGGCGTTTTTCATGTTCCGATGTACTCTGTGCAGTCTGAATAAGGAGTCTGATCATGCAACCCCCCAAACACAAGCAACGCGGATTAACGCTGCTGCAATGGTTGAGTATTCTCGCTGTCCTAGGTATTGTCCTGACGGTTATTTTTAATTACCTGAGATAGAAGCACGCTGTGACGCAGAACCAAAAACTTGTGATCGCGACACGCGCGAGCCGACTGGCACTCTGGCAGGCAGAACATGTGCAAGCCAGCCTGAGAGCGTTGTATCCTGACATGCAGGTCGAGTTGCTCAAGCTCAGTACACGAGGCGACGAGATACTCGATCGCAGCTTGTCCAAGGTGGGCGGCAAAGGACTGTTTGTCAAAGAACTTGAAAATGCATTGCTTGACGGACGGGCAGATCTGGCCGTGCATTCGCTCAAAGATGTGCCTGTGGACTTGCAGGCACCTTTTGAGCTTTCCACGATTATGGCGCGTGCAGATTGCCGCGATGCATTTGTCTCTAATGACTACGCAAGCCTGGCTGATTTGCCGGTGGGTGCGATTGTCGGGACGTCAAGCCTGCGTCGCGAAGCACAATTACGGGCGCGGTTTGCGCATCTCAGAATCGAGCCATTGCGTGGCAATCTGGATACGCGATTGGGCAAACTCGACAGCGGCCAGTATGCGGCCATTATTCTTGCAGTCGCTGGGTTGGAGCGTTTAGGACTGGGACACAGGATTCGCTCGCGTATTCCGGTTGAGGATTCTTTGCCTGCAGCCGGGCAGGGCGCACTTGGGATCGAAATCGTTCAGCAGCGCTCAGATCTGCTTGAGCTGTTGACCCCGCTAGCCTGTCCTGTAACAACCGCCTGTGCGCTCGCCGAACGTGCGGTTTCGCGCGCACTGGGCGGTTCCTGTCAAGTGCCGCTGGCAGCATATGCACAGGTTGCACATCATCAGCTTCACATTCGGGCGTTGGTGGCCAGTCCAGACGGATTGACGATTTATCGCGCAGAGACGACTGGTTTAATTCCTGATGCTGTGACGCTGGGGCGCCAGGTGGCCGATCGTTTGCTTGAGCAAGGGGCGGGTAAGATTTTGTCTGAGTTATCGCAGCCGCTCTGATTATGAAGTCAGCGCAGCCAGCTTTTGCAGTTCTGACACGTCCACCCGGGCGCAATGAAACACTCGCGCAAAAGCTGACGGCATCCGGTTGGCAGGTCCAGGTTTCGCCTGCCCTGACAATTGTGACGCGTATGTTGCCTCAGTCTGAAAGTCCAATCGCACCTGGTGATTTTGATCTGGTCGTTTTTGTCAGTGCACCTGCGGTGACAGGCTACCTTGAGCAACATGGTGGAACCTGTATCTGGCCAGCCACCACGATTGCTGCCTGCGTGGGGGTGGCAACTGCGCAGGCCATACGTCATGCCTTTGGTGCCTCCGTGCGTCTGATTCATCCGGATACAGCCTCCAGTCAGGACTCGGAAGCCTTATGGTCACTGATATCTACACTAGCAGACAGGCCGCGTCGTGTGTTGATCGTTCGCGGTCAGGATGGTCGGGACTGGCTGGCAGGTCAATGTGCCAGTGAAGGAATGTCCGTCACGTTGCACACGGCATATTGTCGCGCACACGCAACGTGGACGCAACAGTCATTGTCGACTTTTCAGCAGTGGTCCCGCACGGATGTCTGGCCTGTGTGGCTCCTGACAAGTCCCCATGGCATTGCTGCAGTGGCTCAGCAGATGGAGCAGGCAGGTTTGCGTCAATGGGGCAAACGGTGCCGATATATTGTGACGCACCCCAGACTGTCGCCTGTCGTGCAGGCCGCGATGGAGCCTGAATCGGGTAATTTGCAGATTCTGGTGTCTCGTTCGGACGAAGCTTCAATTCTGTCGTGTTTTGAGCAGTTCAGGGCTGATGCAGCCACACTGATTTAGGTGCTTTATACCGTTTTTGAAGGCCAGCGACTACAATCTACCTATGACTGAACATACAACTCCAGGCGCTGAGCCGATACCCGAATTGACGATCAAGTCCCGACGCCGGGCCACTGGCCCTTCCTGGTCGGTCACCTTGTCGATCGTATTTTTATTAGTCGCTGTGCTCATCGGTGTGGGTGCATGGTTTCAGCAAAAGCGCTTTGAGGCTTCCGGCCGGGCGGTCGCAACACAGGTACAGGCTTTGAGCGCCCAGTTGACAGAGTCACGGCGCGAATCCAACCAGGCCTTGAGCCTGGTTGAATCACATGCAGGCAGAATCGCCGAGCTTGAACTCTCCGTGCGCGAATCACAAAGTCAGTTTGCGGCACTCGAGCGTGCCTGGGACAGCTTTAACAATGGCATGGAAGACTCCATGCTCGCCAATGACATGGAGCGACTGCTGACCATCGCATCCCAGCAATTACGTCTGGCTGGAAATGCCAATAATGCAATCATGGCACTCGAAACAGCACTCTCAACACTGGTACGTGCAGATCGTCCAAAATTCGTCGCGCTGCAGCGTGCGATCAACATGGATCTTGATCGATTGCGTGCACAACCGTTGATTGACATCCCGACTATCTCTGTCCGGCTCGATAGCCTGATTACGCTTGTTGGGCGTGCGCCTTTGATGGTGCCCGATGCGGCAGCGCCTCAGGTTTCGCAAATCGAGGTCACACCTGCGCTGCCAGGCGTCACTCCCATTTTGGTTGCACCCGCTCCTGTGATAACCAGCGATTCAACCTATTCAATGACAGACTATGAATGGTGGGCCCTGCAATGGTCACACGCGACAGCCTGGTTCAAGCAACTTTCAATCAGCTTTGCTTCTGCGCTTGCGCGCGAGCTGTCAGGCGTAGTCAGTATTCAGCGTGTCAGTGATGCCAATGCCCTGTTGATGTCACCTGAGCAAGGTGCCCAGTTACGTGCCAACCTGCGTACCCGTTTGCTGACGGCTCAAATGGCCTTATTGATGCATCAGCCGTCAGTCTGGCGCTCCGAGCTGGCGGCCGTTGAGTCCTCGCTGGGTGAGCGGTTTGATCCTAAATCCGTTGATGGGCTCGCTGCCATGCGTCTGGTTCGCGAGCTGTCTGCAGTACCTGTCTCTATTTCGACTCCGGATATCGTGGATAGCTTGTCTGCACTTGAAGCCGTCCGCTTAGCCGAAACGTCTACCCATAAGAACGGGAACTAAGCATGCGTACCTGGTTCTGGACTCTGTTGCTTGCAACCGTTGCAGTGGTGCTTGCCGTACTGCTGCGTGAAAACAATGGCAATGTGCTGATTCTGATTAATACCTGGCGCATACAGGTTTCTCTTGCGTTTGCAGTGCTGGCCCTGGTCGTGGGATTTATTTCCCTTTATGTTTTATTGCGTGTACTAGCCTGGTTTACCGCAATCCCCATGCGCCTGCGTGCCTGGCACGGGCGCCGGGTGGTCAAGCGTGATCACGAACTCCTTGAACAGGGATGGACAGAGCTGCTGGAGGGGCGTTATTCACACGCTGAAAAAGATCTCACCAAACTGCTGGATCGATCGCAAGACAGTAACCGTCAGGTGCTTGCTGCATTATCGGCGGCACGTGCGGCCCATGCGCTGGGTGAATTTGTACGTCGCGACAATTTGCTGGCAACCGCGCGCGAAAAGGCAGACACAGACGGGCCACTCACAGAAGCCGTTGCAACCGCTGCTGCGGATTTGTATCTCGAGCAAGGACTTGCCCAGCAGGCGCTGGATGTGCTCTTGCCTTTGCAGCAGGCCGGGGCACGGCACGTTCACACACTACGACTTTTGCTACGGGCCTATCGGCAGTTGAACCGTCATGATCAGGTGTTCGTCCTCGCGCGGACCCTGAGCAGGCGTGGTGCATTGCACGAAACAGAAGCCAGGCAGATCATCGAAGTCGCAGCCGCTGCCCGCCTGCGTGAGACCCTTGATTCGGGCGAATGGAGACAGGTCTGGAAAGACCTCAAGTCAGAGGAGCGCATCCTGCCTGAAGTCGCGCTTGCAGGCGCAACGGCCCTTGCTGCTTCAGGGCAATCCGAGGATGCCTCGCGCGCACTTGAACTCGCGATCGCTGCACGCCTGGATCCCAGATTGCTGGCAGCCTATTCACGCGCTGATGCCACTCAAGTATCACGGCGTCTGCAGAAAGCCGAAGCATGGCTGCAGCGCCATCCTGAAAATCCCGATTTGCTGACCACCCTTGGCAACTTATGTCTGGTTGGTCAGATCTGGGGTCAGGCTGAACATTTCTTATTACGTAGTGTTGATAAGCGCAGTGACGCACGCGTCCATGCCTTGCTTGGTAGCCTGTATGACAAACTTGGTCGGCAGCAAGACGCTGCGGCACAATGGCGACTTGCTACGGCTGTTGGTACGGCGCTTCCGGTCCTGGCCGAAGACTCATATCTGCCTGCCGCAGAAATGGGTGAAGATCCGGGGGTTTTTCATGCAGAGGGTCTGGCGTATTTTTCCGAAACAGGATTCCCTGTAGACTGGAACGAAGACTCTGCGGCGGCGGCTTCGGTTACGACTGCCGTACCTTTCAATCCAGTCGCTTCGCACGAACTCGATGAATATTTTGATAGTGCCCCAATCCCCGGGATGGGCGAGCCTGCTGTCACGCTTGGCATTGCACCTGTCAGATCGAATACTGACAAGACAGACAAATAGTTTCAATTCCTTTCAATAATAATATTTAATTTTTCAGGACTCAACCATGCCCGATTATGTTTTCACACCACCACCCGTAGTGGGATTGCCTGTTATGGGCAGTGCTCAGCTTTTTCCAGTTCGTCGTGTGTATTGTGTCGGTCGTAATTACGCTGAGCATGCAAAAGAAATGGGTTTTACTGGTCGTGAAGACCCCTTTTTCTTTTGTAAGCCTGCAGATGCACTGATTCCAGTGCCTGCCGGTCAGATTGGTAATATGCGCTACCCCTCCAAGACAGCAAATCTGCATTATGAGATGGAACTGGTCGTCGCCCTGGATAAAGGCGGTCGTGATATTCCAGTTGATCGTGCCAATGATTGTATTTTTGGCTATGCCTTGGGTTTGGACATGACGCGTCGTGACTTGCAGAATGAATGCAAAAAACAAGGACGCCCCTGGGAAATCGGCAAAGGGTTTGATGAGTCCGGTCCAATTGGTCCGATTTATCCTCGTTCAGTAACCGGTACGCTTTCACAAGGCAGTATCAGTCTGGATGTCAATGGCACGCAGCGTCAGGTCAGCGACTTGTCACAGATGATCTGGAATATTCCAGAGAGCATTGCGTATCTCTCAGGCCTGTTCGAACTGGCCGCTGGTGATTTGATTTTCACCGGCACACCCGAAGGTGTGGGTGCAGTGGTCAAGGGCGACAAAATGATTGGCCATATTGCAGGCCTGGGTGATTTTGAAGTCCATGTTGTTTAAACAGGCTTTCCAATCTCTTTGACGTAGTCAGGTGCAGGGTGCAAGCGGTTGCGAGCACCTGCCTTGAGTAATTGACTCGGCACATCGTGGCCGATCAGTCCGGGTAACTGACACGAGACTGCGAGGAGTTTGTTCAGGTCGACGTGTGTGTCAAACCCTTCGAGTTCCAGCATATGCACAACATCCTCCGTGCATGCATTGCCACTTGCACCGGGCGCATATGGGCAGCCACCGATTCCACCGAGTGAAGCATCAAAACGATCAATGCCGGCACTGATTGCTGCCAGCGTGTTGGCTTGTGCCATGGCGCGCGTATTATGAAAGTGCATGGTCAGTGTGATCTCTGGAAATAGTTCCCTGGCGCGCGTAGCCATGGCTCGCACTTGCGAGGGGTAGGCCATACCCGTGGTGTCGCAAAGGGTGGCTCGCATGACGCCGAGTGCAGCAAATCTCTCAAGCCATCGCATCACACCGTCCTGACTGACATCGCCCTCCATTGGGCATCCAAAGGCGGTGGATAAAGAAATATTGGTGGCGACCCGGCTGCCAGCGATCGCAGCCACTACCTGCTCAAGTTGGGCAAAAGACTGCTCGCGCGTCATGCGCAGATTTGCCCGGTTATGGGTCTCGCTCATCGACATCACAAGGTTCGCTTCATCAATGCCGCAAGAGAGCGCGCGTTCAGCCCCACGTACATTTGGAACCAGTACGGTGTACTCCACATCCGGATGACGGGTAATCTGGTGCATGACCATTTCTGCGTCACGCAGGGCTGGGATGGCCTTGGGTGAGGTAAAGGATGTGACTTCGATTTTGGCAAATCCACAGTCACTCAGGGCATTGATGACGCGTATCTTGTCTTCAGTCTCGATGAATTGTGATTCATTCTGAAAGCCGTCTCGTGTGGCGACTTCGTGCATGTAGATACGTGGGCGTTGGGTGGGCATGACAAAAAACCTCAGCAGGATATGTTGATCTAAACAGCTGAATCATAATCTTTTAATCAAGGCAGGTACGTACTGATTTCGTCCAGAATCAGCCTGGCCATTTCATGCCTTCTGGCAACAGGCATGCGCGCGCGGCTCGACAGTATGCTGATCGCAACGTGACCAAAGCCTTGAACTTCAAAGGCGACTCCTGCACCGGATACTGCTGGATCTGAGGCCAGGGTGTACCCCATCTGACGTGTACGAGTAATCGCACGTTGCATTTTGAGGGGGCCAAACTGACTGGCGCTATAACTTGCCTGATGCCTGTGCAAGTGCATATGAAGCGCCTCGTCGGGCATGGCAGCCAGCAGTGCCACGCTGCCAGTGCCCAGGCCGAGTAGCCTGGTCGCTCCAACCAGAGGCTGATAAGACGCAATGGCCATGGGTCCCTGTTCAAGATGTAATGTGAAACTCAAGTCCCCCATCCTGCAGACCAGGAATACGTTGTCCTGTGAACGTCTGGCGAGGGCCAGCATGTGCGGTCGCAGCAACGCTACGAGATGTGGTTGCGTGAACGCTTGCAGCCCCAGGGACATGCTACGCACACCCAGTCGCCATGGCCTATTTGAGCCCGCATCCTGATGCAGGTAATGGATACTGGCCAGAAAAGTCAGCATGCGGTGCAGTGTGGTGCGGTCCAGACCCGTGCGCACTTGAATCTCTGCTTGCGACAGTCCCGTCTGCTGGTGGCTGCCAATCAGTTCAAGCAGGAAAAATGCGCGCTCGAGGCTTTGAACCCCTGATGGTGTTGTCATGGGTAGTGAAAAAAGTTTATCCAATATATTGTGCATATTATGCACATATCTTTTCTTGCAGGTTGAACAATTGGCTCTAATTCATTGAAATCAGTCTTGAATCTTCTTTTTTAAAAATGAACCGGTATGCTCAAGTTTGAATCATCTATTGTCATTACCAGCGAGTCTGCGCGTGCCCAACGCCAGGCCATGACCGCCCTGGTGGATACCTGGAGGGGAATTGAGCAACGCGCAGTGGATCTCTCGAACTCAGCGCGTGAGTCTTTTGTCAAACGCGGTGCTTTGCTGCCTCGCGAACGACTCGGTGCTGTGCTGGACCCAGGAAGTTCGTTTTTACCGATCGCCGATATGGCGGGCTATCTGATGGATGATTGCGACCCTGACTCAAGTGTGCCGGGAGGATCACAGATCGCAGGAATTGGCTTTGTCAGTGGTGTGCGTTGCATGGTGGTCGTGACCGACTCGGCGATTCAGGCTGGTGCAATGACAGAGGCCGGTAATCTAAAGCTGATGCGTTGTCAGGAAATTGCGCTTGAGAATAAATTGCCTTTTATCCATCTCGTTGAATCGGCGGGTGCCAACCTGCGTAAGTATCGTGTAGATAAATTTATACGAGGCGGTGGCATTTTTTTTAATCTTGCACGACTCTCTGCTGCTGGCCTGCCAGTGATTACTTCGGTGCATGGTCCTTCAACTGCGGGTGGGGCTTACATGCCTGGCCTGTCAGATTACGTGGTGATGGTACGGGACCGGGCACGTGCATTTTTAGCCGGCCCGCCGCTATTGAAAGTCGCTACCGGTGAAGTCGCTACAGCAGAGGAACTGGGTGGTGCCAGCATGCACGCCACGGTGAGTGGTCTGGCAGAATATGTTGCCCATGACGATCGACACGCTGCAGCTCTTGTGCGCGATATCGTGGCCAATCTTGACTGGCCAAGCTATTTACAAAAGCAGCAATATGATGCGCCGGCTTACGATCCTGAAGAGCTCTTGTCTGTGATGCCTGTAAATAGTCGTATGCCCGTCGATATGCGCGAGGTAATTGCACGTTTGGTAGATGGGTCAGAATGGCTGGATTTCAAACCTGATTATGGTGCGGCAACTATCTGTGGACATGCACGTCTGCACGGATATGCCGTCGGCTTTGTGAGCAATAATGGGCCGATTGATCCTGCTGGTGCGACAAAGGCCACTCAGTTTATCCAGCTTTGCAATCAGTCACGTACCCCGATTATCTATCTACAGAATACGACGGGCTTTATTGTGGGACGCGATTCCGAAGAAGCCGGCATGATCAAGCACGGATCCAAAATGATTCAGGCAATCTCGAACGCGAATGTGCCACAAATCACGATCTACTGTGGCGCTTCATACGGCGCTGGTAATTATGGAATGTGTGGTCGCGGTCTGCATCCAAGATTTTGTTTCACCTGGCCAAACGCGCGTACTTCGGTCATGGGGGCCGAGCAGGCCGCGGGCACACTCGAAATCGTTGCGCGTGAGCAGGCCACCCGGCGTGGCAAGCCTGTCGATGAGCGCGTGTTGCAGTCTCAAAAGGCAGAAATCGTTGAAAACTTTGAACGTCAGGCCAGTGCCTGTGTGACCAGTGGTTTGTTGCTCGATGATGGCGTGATTGATCCGCGTGACACACGAGCGATCCTGGCATTTGCACTAGCCACCTGTCGTGAAGGAGACCAGCGCGTGACGCAAGCCATGCAGTTTGGTGTTGCACGCTTTTAATGCCTGACTGCTCACACTGACCGAATATCAAGAAGGAATGATTGACATGCTATATAACGCTGATCACCGCAGCATGATGGATACCGTGCGTCGTTTTGTATCTGAAGAGATCGATCCGCATGCAACCGAGTGGGAAGCCGCAGAAACCTTTCCTGCGCATGAACTGTTTAAAAAAATGGGCAATCTTGGACTGCTCGGGGTGAATAAACCCATCGAATATGGCGGCTTGGGCCTGGACTTTTCATATGCACTGGCGATTGCCGAGGCACTCGGCTATACACATTCGCAAGGTATCGGAATGGCCATTGGTGTACAGACAGATATGGCCACGCCATCGCTTGCGATGCATGGTTCGGATGCTTTAAGACGTGAATATCTCGCACCTGCCATTGCAGGCGATACGGTCGTGTCCATTGGCGTGTCTGAAGCAGGAGCGGGATCAGACGTAGCGTCGATGAAAACTTTCGCACGGCGTGACGGTGATGATTATGTGATCAATGGATCCAAAATGTGGATAACCAACGGCACCCAGTCGGACTGGGTCTGTTTGTTGTGCAATACCTCGCAAGGGCCTACGCACAAGAACAAGTCGCTCGTGATTGTGCCCTTGCGAGAAGGCAAAAATAGACCGCGTGGCGTCAGTGTCCAGAAAATAAAAAAATTCGGTATGTGGAGCTCAGATACCGCACAAATTTTTTTCGATGATGTCCGCGTCCCTGTTTCTAATCGGATCGGGCAGGAGGGGATGGGCTTTATTTATCAGATGCAGCAATTTCAGGAAGAGCGCCTCAATGGTGCCGCCCGTCGTCTGGCCGCGATTGCCTTGATTGAGCAAACCGCAGACTATCTGCGCACGAGAACAGCTTTTGGAAAACCGCTGCTGGATAACCAGTTTATTCAGTACAAACTTGCAGAGTTGAAAACGGAGCTCGAAGCCTTGCGTGGGTTGACCTACATGGCTACGCAAACCTATATCGAAGGAGGAGACGTCACAGAACTCGCTTCGATGGCCAAGCTCAAAGCCGGGCGCCTCTCACGTGAAATCGCTGACTGGTGCATGCAGTTTCAGGGCGGCATGGGCTACACCTGGGACAACCCGGTCTCGCGTGCCTATCGTGATTATCGCCTGGGATCAATCGGAGGAGGGGCCGATGAAGTCATGATGATGGTCATTGCTAAAAAAATGGGGTTGATGACATGATGCAAAATACACTGCCTTCTGTATTGCTAGTCCGCTTCAATGATGTGCTGTTTGTGACACTCAATCGCCCGCAGACGCGGCATGCACTTGCCTCCGATATGGTTGAATCGCTTGAAAATATGGCGCGTGCTGCCATCGCAGATCTGACATTGCGCGCGGTTGTCTTGCGTGGTTCAAATCAGTTTTTTTGTGCAGGAGGCGATGTTGGGAATTTTCAGACTCGCCTTGAAGACACCGAGGTGGATCATGACCCGGTTGCTTTGCGTAACAGGAAGTTTGGTGCATTCATGGAGTTGCTCGGGCAAATCCCCGTTCCCGTGATTGCGATGGTGGAAGGAGCTGCGATGGGAGGAGGCATGGGCCTGGCCTGTTTGTCGGACATCGTGCTGGCGACCCAGTCTGCCCGGTTCGTGCTGTCTGAAACTTCCCTGGGGATTGTGCCTGCGCAAATCATGCCCTTTGTTGTCGCGCGCATCGGTGTGGTGACATCACGTCGAATGGGCCTGACTGCAGAGCGCGTGTCGGGCTTGCAAGCGATGCAGCTTGGCCTGGTTGACGAACTCGCAGATGATTCAGATGCGCTGGAGGCTGCGCTTGCGCGTTGGCTCACTCAGATCGGAAAGTGTGCGCCGCATGCGAACCGGATCATGAAAAATATGGCACTCCTGGCATCAACCGGGTCGCGTGCGACTTTTCTGGATCAGGCGGCAGTGACTTTTGCCGATACGATGCGCGATGAGGGCATGACCGGGATTGCGGCCTTTCGTGCACGGGTACCTGCGCCATGGTGTGTGACGTTCACAACAGAAGATATCCATAGTCTGTATAAAAATCAGATGCTGGGCAGTGATGGCCTGGTTGGTCTTGCATGATGGTGACGCACAGACCCTTTGGTTCGCTTCTGATCGCCAATCGGGGTGAAATTGCCTGTCGAATTATTCGCAGTGCACAGGCACGTGGTTTACAGACGATTGCCGTGTATTCTGAGGCGGATCGTGACAGCCTGCATGTCAGGATGGCTGATCGGACCTGCTATCTTGGTGGTGCCGCGCCCGCTGATTCTTATTTGAATATTCAAGTTCTTTGTTCTGCAATCATGCAAAGTGGCGCGCAAGCTGTCCATCCCGGATATGGTTTTCTGGCAGAAAATGCAGAATTTGCCGAAGCGGTGATTCAATGTGGTGCCGTATGGGTGGGACCTTCGCCGCAAGCGATCCGTGCCATGGGTAACAAGGCTCGTGCCAAAGAGCTGATGCAGCAGGCCGGGGTGATCTGCATCCCGGGCTACGAGGGGAGCGATCAGAGTGATGCCATGCTGGTTCACCAGGCTAACCTGATAGGCTACCCCATCATGGTCAAGGCCGCAGCGGGCGGAGGCGGGCGAGGCATGCGACTGGTTGCTGCGGCAGACTTGTTGCCCCAGGCACTGGAGCGTGCCCGTGCGGAGTCCTTGCAGGCCTTCGGTTCTTCAGAGCTGATTCTTGAACGGGCGGTGCTAGATGCGCGTCACGTAGAAATTCAGATCGCTGGCGATGCCTTAGGCAATATGATTTATCTCGGCGAACGCGATTGCTCCGTACAGCGCAGGCATCAGAAGCTGATTGAAGAAGCACCTTCTCCAGCTGTCGACACAACATTACGTGCACGAATGGGTGAGATGGCAGTGCAGGCCGCACGGTCTATTGACTATGTGGGCGTGGGGACCGTAGAGTGCCTGCTGACTGCCGCAGGAGATTTTTATTTCATGGAAATGAATACCCGATTGCAGGTCGAGCACGCCGTGACCGAGGCTATTTTTGGTCTGGATCTTGTTGACTGGCAATTTGATCTTGCAGCGGGGCAACGTTTGCCGTTGTCTCAAGAGCAGGCGGTGTTTCATGGCCATGCGATCGAGGTTCGTCTGACTGCCGAAGATGTCAGCACAGGTTTTTTGCCTCAGTCCGGGCAAGTGCTGCGCTGGTGTCCACCAGAGCACCTGCCGGGCATCCGGGTCGATCATTGTTTAAAAGATATGGCGGTGGTGTCGCCTCATTATGACTCGATGATTGCAAAGATCATCGCGGTCGGTGCCACCCGTGAACAGGCACTGATGCGTTTGACTGGTGCGCTGAGTCAATGTGTCTTGCTGGGTATTCCCACAAACCAGCAGTTCTTACTAGCATGCCTGAGGCATTCTGCATTTGTTTCAGGTGACATCTGCACGGATTTTGTTGATCGCTACCGTGCGCACGGGTTGGTGACCGAGCAGTTGCCGTCTGAGCAGACGATTGTCCGGGCGGCAGTGGCTGCACTTGGATTGCTGCCATGCAAGAGAGGTGAGGAACATGCCTTGGCGTCTGCTTTTGAAAGCAGATTGCAATCTGTTGCGAGCACGGTGTCCTTGACACGCAATCAGCAGGCCTGGCAGGTTTCAGTTCAGGTACTTCGGGACCGAACGCTGCGGGTGCGCATCCTCGATGCTTGCAGCGTTTCATTATCCGCATGCAATGAATCTGTTCACTTGCCGGATCATCTTGTATTCACTTGCGATGCGCATGTGGTGCAT
>CANCOC010000069.1 GCA_947379755.1 Alcaligenaceae bacterium
GCCGCACAGTTAGGAATCATTGCGACAGGAAACGAGGCTGCGTGGGTGGCAAAGGTTTTGATTTTCACATCCAGCACGGTGGTCAGCCCGCCCAGGCCCTGCGCGCCAATCCCCAGGGCATTGACCTTCTGATACAGCTCAATGCGCAACTCTTCAAGCTTGTTCGCAGGACCACGCGCAAGCAACTCATACATATCGAGATCTTCCATCAGTGCCTGCTTAGCCATCAGGACTGCTTTTTCTGCCGTGCCACCCACACCGATTCCGAGCATGCCTGGCGGGCACCAGCCAGCACCCATGGTGGGCACAGTTTTTAATACCCAGTCGACGATCGAATCATTCGGATTCAACATCGCCAGCTTGGATTTGTTTTCAGATCCGCCACCTTTGGCCGCAACCTGCACATCGACCTTATCGCCCTGAACCAGTTCGACGTTGACGATACAGGGGGTGTTGTCCTTGGTATTCTTGCGCGCAAAAATGGGGTCATCCAGCACGGAAGCGCGCAAAGGATTTTCAGGATTCAGATACCCCCGGCGCACGCCCGCATCACACAACTCCTGAATACTCAGCTTGCTGTTAAACCGGACATCCATGCCGATTTTCAGAAAGACGTTGACGATTCCGGTATCCTGGCAAATTGGACGATGGCCTTCTGCACTCATGCGCGAGTTGGTCAGAATCTGGGCCATCGCGTCTTTGGCCGCGGGGCTTTCTTCACGTTCGTACGCGCGCGCCAGATGACGGATGTAATCAGCCGGATGGTAGTAGCTGATGAACTGGATCGCATCGGCGATCGAGGAGATGAAATCTTCTTCCTGGATAGTGACTGACATATTGAGTACCTGTTGGTCGGTTGGATAGGATTAAATAGGATGAAATGAATTTATTTGTTCTTCCAGACGGGCTTGCGCTTTTCGGCAAAGGCCAGCGAGCCCTCGCGCGCGTCCTCGGACTGAAAAATATGTGTCATCAGCGGAGCCTGCAGCCTGAACATTTCTTCGGTTGAAAAATCAAGACCCTTGTTCACGATACTTTTCGCGGTCTGTACGGCCATCGGACCATTTTCGCAGATCTTGCGGGCAAGTTTGATCGCCTCTGCCAGCGCCTGCCCGGGTTCGGTCAGGACATTGATCAGTCCAAACTGACTGGCACGCTCAGCACTGAACATATCACCAGTCAGGATCACTTCCATCGCAATATGATACGGAATCTGTCGTGGCAGCCGCAGCAAACCGCCAGAGCCTGCGACCAGACCGCGCTTGACTTCAGGCAGACCAAATTTTGCATTGTTGGCGGCGACCACCAGGTCACATGCCAGCATCATTTCAAAACCGCCTGCAAGGGCGAAACCCTCGACAGCAGCAATCAAAGGCTTTTTGGGGGGTGCTTCATTCAACCCGGCAAATCCCTTACCATCGACCACGGAACGAATACCGGTCCGCGCAAAGTCTTTCAGATCCATGCCTGAACTGAACGTACCACCCACACCGGTCAGAATGCCGATCCGGACGTCCTCGCGGGCATCCATTTCATCAAAAGCAGCTGCCATCTGAATCGCAGTCTCGACTGAAATAGCGTTACGGGCTTCTGGACGATTAATGGTGATGATCTGGATACCATCAATAAACTCGACGCTGACCAGTGTTGACATAGCGGCTCCTGGGGGAAAAGTGGTTCAAAAAACAGGTTAATTTGATGAATCATAGGCGATTCGGACCGAACGCACCGCCCAGGCCGCCCCCACGCTAAAATGTCAGGTTATTCCGTCATTAACGCCTGCAAAAACATACATGCTTACTTTTCAGCAAATCATCCTGCGCCTGCAAGAATACTGGGACAAACAGGGCTGTGCCCTGCTCCAGCCCATCGACATGGAGGTTGGCGCCGGCACCTCGCATACCGCCACTTTTTTGCGGGCGATCGGCCCCGAGCCCTGGCGCGCGGCCTACGTGCAACCCTCGCGCCGCCCCAAGGACGGTCGCTACGGTGAGAATCCGAATCGTCTGCAACATTACTACCAGTACCAGGTGGTGCTCAAACCTGCACCCCCTGATATTCTGGATCTCTACATCGGTTCCCTGGTCGCGCTGGGCATTCGCCCAACCGAACATGACATCCGTTTTGTCGAGGATGACTGGGAAAATCCGACCCTGGGTGCCTGGGGCCTGGGCTGGGAAGTCTGGCTCAACGGCATGGAAGTCACCCAGTTCACCTATTTCCAGCAAGTCGGCGGACTCGACTGCTCGCCGACCACGGGCGAAATTACCTACGGTTTGGAGCGTCTGGCGATGTACCTGCAGGGCGTTGAAAGCGTCTATGACCTGGTCTGGACCGACAGTCCCAAAGGTCGCGTGTTATATCGCGACGTGTTCCACCAGAATGAAGTCGAGCAGTCCACCTATAACTTCGAACACTCCGATGCTGAAATGCTCTTCAGGCATTTCACCGATTACGAAACACAGGCCAAACGCCTCATGGAAGTGCCTCTGGCCCTGCCCGCCTATGAGGCAACCCTCAAAGCGGCACATACCTTCAATATGCTCGATGCGCGCGGTGCCATCAGCGTGACCGAGCGTGCCGCCTATATCGGCCGCATCCGCAACCTGTCACGCGCAGTCGCCCTGGCATATTACGAATCACGCGAAAAACTCGGTTTCCCCATGCTCCATTCGAATCAGGAGGCGCGCTAATGTCTGCCCGTCCTCTACTTGTTGAGCTCTTCACTGAAGAGCTGCCCCCCAAGGCGCTTTCAAAACTCGGCCAGGCCTTTGCCCAGGGCTTGCACGACGCCCTGCAGCAGCAGGGACTGATCGCAGCGGACAGCGCGACCGTTGTATTCGCCACGCCACGCAGGCTTGCCGTACGCCTGACACGAGTGCTGGCGATTGCCGCAGATCAGGTCTTTGCCGAAAAGCTCATGCCAGTCAAAGTGGGCCTGGATGCCAGTGGCGCAGCCACGCCGGCGCTACTTAAAAAACTTGCAGCCAAAGGCTGGGACCATATGGATGTTGCGAGCCTCGCACGCGAGTCCGATGGCAAGCAGGACTATCTGGTTGCACGCGGCACAGCTGCAGGGGCCACGCTTGCAGAAGTACTGCAGGCCGCCATCGAAAGTGCGATCGCCGGGCTCCCTATTCCCAAGGTCATGCGTTACCAGCTGGCCGATGGCATCACTTCAGTCAAATTCGTACGCCCAGCCCATGCGTTGATTGCCCTGTATGCCGAGGAGATTATTCCCGTGCACATTCTGGGTCTGGATAGTGGTCGCGAGACCTCTGGCCATCGATTCCTGCATCCCGGAACCCTCTCGATTCACTCGGCTGACAGCTACGAAAAACAGCTGGCCGAGACCGGTCATGTTGTCGCGTCCTTTGAAACGCGTCGCACACAGATCGCAGGCATGCTGGCTGATCAGGCCACGCAGCTCGGCGCAACACTGGGTGACGATCCCGAAGTCGCTGCACTGCTCGATGAGGTCACCGCACTGGTCGAGTCCCCAATCGTCTATGTGGGCGCCTTCGAGCCGCGTTTCCTGGCTGTGCCGCAGGAATGCCTGATTTTGACCATGCGTCTGAATCAGAAGTACTTCCCGCTGTTCAATCCAGCCACAGGCGCATTGACACATCAATTCCTGATTGTCAGCAATATGCCAACCAAGAATCCCGCCGCGATTATTGAGGGTAACCAGCGCGTTGTGCGCCCGCGTCTGGCCGATGCGCAATTCTTTTTTGATACGGATCGCAAGCTGCCATTGCACCAGCGCGTCGGACAATTAGGCTCCATCGTTTATCACAACAAGCTAGGCACACAACTTCAACGTGTCGCGCGTGTGCAAAAAATTGCAGCCTGGATCGCACATGCCCTGGACACAGATCCTGCACTGGGTGAGCGCGCCGCATTACTGGCCAAGGCCGATCTGACCACCAACATGGTCGGTGAATTCCCTGAGCTGCAAGGCATCATGGGCGCCTACTATGCCCGCGGCGATGGCGAGTCCGACGAAGTCGTTCAGGCACTGACCGAACAATATCTTATCCGGCTTGAACAGCCTGTTTCTGCGGATCACCTGACTCCCGCCATTCTCTTTATGGCCGAGCGTGCCGAAACACTCGTCGGCATCTGGGGCATTGGCCTGGCCCCGACCGGCGAGCGCGATCCGTTTGGATTACGCCGTGCAGCGCTGGGTCTGATCAGCGCGTTTGAGCAACTCACCGCAGGTGGTGTACTCAGCATCCGGCAAAATGGACCTCTGACGCTCGATGGTCTGATTGAGGCCGCAGCGCTCACCTTTGAGCCGGGCACACTGACCCAGACCACGGCAAGCGAAGTCCAGGCATTTGTGATCGAACGCCTGCGCAATCAATTGATTGCGCACCACGACCGCAACGCAGTCGAAGCCGTCCTTGCAATCGCTCCTCCTGTTCATCAGATCCTGGCCCGCGTGCAAGCTGCCGCGGCCTTTGCACTTGGTGCGGACGCCGCGAGCCTGGCGGCTGCGAACAAGCGCATTGGCAACCTGCTCAAAAAAGCCGACGACACGCTCAGCCCAGTCAATGAAGCGTTGCTGACTGAACCTGCAGAACAGGCGCTCGCCAGATCCATTGCAGCGTTGCAACCCGTCGCACAGGACTTTTTCGATGCGGGCGACTACATGGCAGCCATGCAAACGCTTGCCAGGGCGCGCACACCTGTTGATACCTTCTTCAATGACATCATGGTGATGGCCGACGATACCGCGGTGCGCAACAACCGCCTGGCCCTGCTCGGAGAATTGCACCGCCTGATGAATCTGGTGGCGGATATTTCGAGGCTCGCACCATGAAGCTCATCATCCTGGATCGTGATGGTGTCATCAACTACGACAGCGCTGCCTATATCAAGCACCCTGACGAATGGCTCGCCATTCCAGGCAGCCTGCAGGCGATTGCGCGCCTGCATCAGGCCGGATGGACAGTCGCCGTTGCCTCCAATCAGTCTGGCCTGGCGCGCGGGTATTTTGATACGACCATGCTCACCGCGATTCACCATAAGCTACGTAAGGAACTCGCCCAGGTAGGCGGTTCAATTGATGCTTTTTTTGTGTGCCCACATGGCCCGGACGACGGATGTGCCTGTCGCAAACCCTTACCAGGTCTTTTTCACGAGATCGCACGTCGCTACGACACGGATTTAACTGGCGTGCCCGCAGTGGGTGATTCCATGCGAGACCTGCAGGCTTCTTATGCAGCGGGATGTATCCCCTGGGTCGTGCAAACCGGCAATGGCGAAAAAACGGTCAAGCAGGCAGACCTGCCACCTACGACACACTTTGCAGCAGATCTGGCCGCAGTGGTGGATCAGATTCTTTCAGGACATTAACTCCCTTATGCTTTTTATCCGGTCAACTGTCTACGCCCTGTTCCTGATCATCACCGTCATTCCCTATGCCTTTGCCTGCATGATCTGGTCGGTGCTGCCACTACACTGGCGATTCAGGCTCACAATGGGTTGGCCACGCCTGGCAATATGGGGTGCACGCGTGATCTGTGGCGTGCGCTGGCGCGTCCAGGGCTGGGAAAACCTGCCCGACGGACCTGCGATTGTGCTGTCCAAGCACCAATCCGCCTGGGAAACTCTGTTCCTGCCCTCGCATCTCCCCCGCGAAGTGTGTTTCGTCTACAAACGTGAACTGCATCGCGTGCCATTTTTTGGCTGGGGTCTGGCGCTGCTGGCAATGATTCCGATTGATCGCAGCAAAGGACGCGATGCCTTCGAGCAGGTCGTCAAAGTCGGTCAACAACGCCTGAATGAAGGTCGCTGGCCAATTCTGTTTCCTGAGGGCACCCGTATTGCTCCCGGCAAAATGGGACGTTTCAAGATGGGTGGTGCGCTACTCGCGACCCGTACCCAGGCACCCGTGATTCCAATTGCCCTGAATGCAGGCGAGTGCTGGCCACGAAACTCATTTATCAAACGCCCCGGGCTCATCACTGTATCGATTGGCCCTCCTATCGCTTCAGATGGACTCACCCCCGAAGAGCTCAATGCACGTGTGTTCCAGTGGATCGAGGCTGAAATGAAGCGGATCAGCCCTGATCACCCGTGAGCCAGCTTGATCTTTTGCTCTCGGACGCGGACACCCCTCAGCCGGGCTGGACGATCGCGCCTGCAACGCTTGCGCCCGATACAAAATGGCGCCTGCTCAAACATGGCGATCAGACTGTGGGCTTTGTCCTGCTGCGTTCACGCAGGCGCAGCATCGGCTTTGTGATTGCAGATGAGGGCCTGCGTGTCACGGCCCCTAACTGGGTCACCCTGCAGCAGATTGATGCCGCAGTGATCGAAAAAATGCCCTGGATCCTGTCCAAACTCAAAGACTGGCAGGCCCGTAAAGAACAACTGGCGCTTGCGCATACCCGCTGGCAATCAGGTGGCGAGCTCCCATATATGGGATGCAAAATCATTTTGCGCAGTGGCGTTCCTGGCCCTCATGTCCCTCACGGCTCGACATATTTTGAAGGCGATGCCAATGCGCCGCAGACTGGTCAGGCCCTTTGGCTGCCCTTGCCGCAAGACGCAGACACCATGCGCATGCGTGACATGACGCAAGCCTGGCTGCAGGCACGTGCGCGAATCTGGTTTGATCTGCGGTTAAAGCATTATCTCGATAAAACCGGATTACAAATTCAAAAGTGGCGTCTGTCGTCCGCCGCAACCCGCTGGGGTTCTTGCACCAGCGATGGCAACATCATGCTGAACTGGCGCCTGATTCACTTTTCACCGATGGTGATTGATTACGTGATTGCACATGAACTCGCACATTTGCGTGAAATGAACCATAGCCACGATTTCTGGGCTGAAGTCCAGCAACTCTATCCCGATTACCATACTGCCCGCCAAATGCTCAACAAACATACTCCGGACGGAGTGCCTGAAATTTGAACTACAAGCGGTGCCCCATTGGTATGATCAGATCTGCTCTCCCGTCGCCACTGCGCGCACGATCTACTCAAGGAATCTAAATGCGAATTCTCCATACTATGTTGCGTGTCGGTAATCTGGAACGCTCGATTGCTTTCTATACCAACGTGCTCGGCATGCGCGTGCTGCGCAGTACCGAATACCCAAGCGGTCGTTTTACCAACACCTTTGTAGGCTATCAGGACGAAAGCGCAGACCACGTCCTCGAGCTGACCTATAACTGGGATACAGACGCCTATGATCTGGGCACCGCTTATGGCCATATCGCCCTGGAAGTCGACAACGCTTATGAAGCCTGTGACCGTATCCGGACACTGGGTGGCAAAGTCGTGCGCGAAGCCGGTCCGATGAAGCACGGTACAACCGTGATTGCCTTTGTCGAAGACCCCGATGGCTACAAAATTGAACTGATCCAGAAAAAAACAGCCTGAACGACCTGCGAACCCCATCATGCTGAATATTCTCTGGCTCAGTTTTTTTCTGATTGCAGCAGTGTCCTCTCTGGTGCAATGGCTGGTGCTCGGAAATAGTGACATATTCGGCCTGATGGTGGCGAGTCTGTTTGAAATGGCCTCCCTGTCGGTTCAGCTCATGGTTGTGCTGTTTGGCACGCTTACGCTCTGGCTGGGATTTTTACGCATTGCTGAATCAGCGGGGATGGTGACGACCCTTGCGCGCTGGCTCGGCCCTTTATTTGCAAGGCTCATGCCTGGTGTGCCGCGTGGCCATCCTTCGATTGGTCTGATTACACTGAATTTTGCAGCAAATGCGCTGGGACTCGATAATGCCGCAACTCCGATTGGGCTGCGCGCAATGCGTGAGCTGCAAACACTCAACCCGGATCCCGAAACCGCCACCAACGCACAAATTCTGTTCCTTGTCCTGAACGCGTCTTCACTGACCCTGATTCCAGTCAGCATATTCATGTACCGGCTGCAACAAGGTGCCCCTGATCCGACACTGATTTTCCTGCCAATCCTGTTGGCCACGAGCGCCTCAACGCTGACCGGATTTCTTTCCGTCTCTTTCATGCAGCGCCTGCCTTTGCGAGATCCTGTGGTGCTGCTGTGGCTGTTCGGGATTGCGCTATTTCTGGGCAGCATCATGGCTGGCGCGCTGAGTCTGAGCACCGCAGCACTGGCGCACATTTCATCGCTGACAGGCAACCTCGTGCTCTTTGGCATCATCGTGCTGTTCGTAGCGGTCGGTGCCTGGCGCAAAATCGATGTGTACGAAGCATTTCTGGCCGGTGCGCGAGAAGGCTTTGATATTGCAAAAGACCTGCTCCCCTACCTGGTTGCCATGCTCTGTGCCGTGGGTGTGTTGCGCGCCTCAGGTGCGCTCGATATTGTGCTGGATGGTATCCGCTGGATTGCGCATTCCATGCAGTGGGACGACCGCTTTGTAGACGCCCTGCCCACAGCGCTGGTCAAGCCCTTTTCCGGCACGGCGGCACGTGCACTGCTGATAGAAACCATGAAGTTCCATGGCGTCGATAGCTTTCCCGCACTGCTGGCGGCAACCGTCCAGGGCAGTACGGAACCCACATTTTATTTACTTGCAGTGTATTTTGGCTCAGTGGGTGTTCAGCGCGCACGCCATACCGTAGGGTGTGCGCTCCTGGCTGATCTTGCCGGCGTTCTCGCTTCGATTGCAATTTGTTACTGGTTCTTCGGATAATTATGAAAATCGTCATCGCCCCGGACTCATTCAAAGAAAGTCTGTCTGCTCCCGAAGTCGCCGCAGCGATTGCACGCGGCATCAAGCGCGCAGCACCTGACGCCCACATCATCTGCATCCCGATGGCAGATGGTGGTGAAGGAACCGTCAGTGCTGTACTGGCAGCAACACAAGGTGAATCACGCAGCCATACCGTACAAAATGCTCTGGGCGCACCGATCGATGCAACCTGGGGCTGGTTACCCAACCAGACGGCTGTCATTGAAATGGCTGCTGCCGGTGGCCTGGAACACATTCCTGCCGCAATGCGAGATCCTCTGCACGCGACCAGCTTTGGTGTCGGTGAACTCATGCGTCACGCTCTGGATGCAGGCGCTACCCATATTGTGCTTGGTCTGGGTGGCTCGGCCACGAATGATGCCGGCGCGGGCATGCTGCAAGCACTGGGGCTCCGCTTGCTTAATTCTGAGGGTAAAGACCTTGGGCCAGGCGGCGCAGCACTCAAAGACCTTGCCAGCATTGATTCACGCGGACTGGATACAAGACTCAACAACATCCGGATTACGATTGCATCCGATGTCAACAATCCGCTGTGCGGCCCTAAAGGCGCGTCAGCGATTTTTGGGCCACAAAAAGGAGCCTCGTCCGAACAGATCACTCTGCTCGACAATGCACTCAGTCACTTTGCAGACCTCTGTCTAAGCCACCTGGGTACAGATCAGCGCGACACCCCCGGTGCCGGTTCTGCCGGCGGACTAGGCTTTGCCGCGCTCGCATGGCTGGGCGCACGTTTCAGACCCGGGGTTGAAGTGGTCGCAGAAATTGGCGGACTGGCAGAGGCTGCCAAAGGCGCCAGTCTGATCATCACAGGAGAGGGCCGGATGGATGCCCAGACCTTGCTGGGCAAAACGCCGATGGGGGTCGCAAAAGTCGGCCGTAGCGTAAACGTACCTGTGATAGCGATTGCGGGGTCACTTGGATCAGACTACCAGGCACTCTACAACGCCGGCATTCAGGCAGCCTTTAGTGTGGTGTCGGGTCCATGCACGCTGCAGGAGGCCTGCGCAGATGCCAGCAGACTGCTTGAAGATCGTGCCCAGGACATCATGCGACTCTGGCTTTGCGGCAGAAGGCACGTCATCTGAAGTCCGATTGAAAAATGAGGTATTAACGCACGCCAGCAGCGTGCAGCGCATCGGTCAGCGCAATGAAACTTGCGACAGAAACCTGCTCAGCTCGCCAGGTCGGTTCAATCGCCAGATCGGCCCAGGGAATCAGGGCCGTCCATTCGCCCATCACACCGCGCAACATTTTTCTGCGTTGAGAAAAAGCGCGCTGCACAACTTTTGCAAATAATGCTTCATCGACTGGGCGCAGGCGATCTGGTCCGAGTGGAATCATTCGTACAATCGATGAGGTCACACGGGGTGGCGGATCAAATGCCGTGGGGTCGACATCAAACAGTTTTTCCATGCGGTAACGAGACTGCAACATCACCGTCAGGCGACTGAAATCTGAACTGCCAGGCCTGGCCACCATTCGATCCACGACTTCACGCTGGAGCATGAAGTGCTGGTCAATCACCCGGTCTGCGTAGTCCGTCAACGCAAACAGCAAGGGGCTGGATATGTTGTAGGGTAAGTTGCCTACGATGCGCAAGCCTTCGCCAAACTGGGAAAAGTCGGTTCTCAAGGCGTCTGCCTGAACCACAGTCAATCGCTCGGGTGGATACCGACCACTCAATCGACCGGCAAGATCACGGTCAATTTCAATGACCGTCAGATGTTCGAGCTTTTCGAGCAGAGGGGCCGTCAGCGCGGAGAGCCCCGGTCCGATTTCGATCAGACGGTCATCAGTTTTTGGTGCGATCGCTCGCACGATCGCCTCGATGACGGTTTGATCAACCAGGAAGTTCTGTCCAAAACGCTTGCGCGCCTGATGATTCGCCGCCAAACTATTCCTTTGCCTGCTTGAGCCGTTTTTCAAGACGGTTGTCAATGTAGGACTGATTACGAATCTGTTGCAACCAGGTTTCGAATGCAGCTTCGGAGCGTTGTTGAAACAGACGCTGACGCACCTGGTTACGCTGAAACTGCTCAGCCATATCTTCAGTGCGGCGATCTTCCACAACAATCAGATGCCAGCCGAACTGTGTCTGGATGGGTTCGCTGACTTCACCGACTTTCAGGTTGTTCATCGCCTTTTCGAAGGGCGGAACGGTCTCGCCAGGATTGAGCCAACCAAGATCGCCACCCTGAGGTGCCGAACTATCATTGGAAAAACGTTTGGCCAGATCAGAAAATGATTCCTTGCCTTCAACCAGACGATCCCGGATCTGCTGCAGTTTTTGCCTGGCAATCTCGTTGGTGACAACCGTGCTTGTTTTGATCAGAATATGTTTGGCTTTGGTCTGCTCCACGGGCATCGGCCCCTGACGCGCAGCAGGCGCATTCGAGCCTCTCGCAGCGACCGGACCAGGTGCTGCCTGCGCAGGTGGCTGTGCGGCAGCGGGAGGTGCTGACTGCGCACCGCCTGCACGTCCCATCACTTTCAGAATATGAAAGCCATTGCCACTTTGAATAATGCCGGAAACCTGGCCGTCCTTGACGTTAGCAACGGTCTTGAGAAACAGATCAGGCCAGCCCTCTAACGGACGTGCACCCATATCACCACCGCGCGCAGCTTCTGGGCCTTCAGAGACTGCCTGCGCAACCTTCTCAAAACTCTCACCACGTCTGATGCGCGCCAGAGCGTCCTGTGCGCGGGCCCGGTAAGGGGCCAACTGATCTGCTGACGTGCCATCCGGCACGCGAATCAGAATTTGCCCCAGACCCATGATGGCAGGTTGATTGGGGCGGGCGGGCTGTGCTGCCGGACGCTGGGGAGCAGCTGGTTGCGCACCAGGCTGTTGACCTGGAGCCGGCTGCTGTTGGATCAACCCGGCCATTGCGCCAGACTGACGTGCTTTTTGATCACGCAAATAGGCATCGACTTCGGCATCGGAGATCAACACTGTGCCGTCAACGGTGCGCTGACGCAATCCCTCGAGCATGACCTCACGCCGAATCATTTCCTGATATTGCGGCCATGTTGCTCCGCTCATTTCAATCTGCTGACGAATCTGGGCGATTGTCAGATTATTGCGCTTGGCAATTGATTCAATCGCTTTTTGGACCATTGCGTCTGTGATATCAATTTTCAGGCGCGTAGCTTCCTGCTTTTCGAGACGCTCCTGGATCAGGCGTTGCAGCACATCACGCTGAAGCAACTCATCAGGCGGGAGCTGACCTTTTTGCCTGGAGAGTTCGGACTTGGCCTGCTGCACCCGCAAGTTGAGTTCGCGCTGGGTAATCACGTCTTTATTGACCACAGCAACAATCGTGTCAGCCTCAAGGTCAGAGGATGCCGCGGCAGGCTTGGCTGGTGTCACCTCAGCAGCAGGTTTGGCTTTGCTTGCGGCCGGACGTGGTTTGGCGGGCGCACTGGATTGTGCACCGGCATCAAGTACAAGCAAACATCCGGCTGACAGAATCAGCACTGTCATACATCGACGTAAAAAGCTCACAACTTGCATTATTCGTACCTTTCAAACTTAGTCACGTTCGGTATTGGAGGATTGATGTTCTGGTAGTCAGGAATACTGCGTCCGAGCAAGCCCATCGGGTTCTGTCCGAGCGCGCCCAACCCACCAAGTTCGAGCTGGAAGAACACACCGGTATTGGTCTGGTCAGCACTGACAACATAGCGCTGAAACACCATCCGCCCACTCCAGCAACAGTCACCCTTGTACTCAAGACCCAGAATGGCCTGTGTAATTTTAGGCTGTGCCACTGTAACCGTCGGATCAATCGTGCTCTGCGCATCAACTTTGTTAAAGGTGTAATCCACGCGACCGACGCCATACCATTTTTTGGCAAGTGGCCACTGGAACGCAGCACTGACCTGATTTTGTCCTGGCGTCTGATAGATCGCTTCGGGCGGAGGATTGATCTGATAACGATAAGACAGGGAAAGCGTTGCCAGTCTCTGGGGACGCCAGCGTGTGACAAGCTGCATTCGATCCCACTGCGTCGTGTATGGATTGTATTGAAAGGTTGCCGCGGTACTGGTCGTATCCGTGAGCGCAGCACTTGCACCCAGGAGATACAGTGAACGCGTGTCCGTGCGTGGCACCTCATAAGGCAGCGTGACGTACTGATCCTCGAAATAGAACTGCTGGGCCAGGCCCAGACTGAGTCGTTCAAATCCGGTATCAGCATCGAGCCAGCGCGTCGTCATGGCGAGCGTAACCTGGTTTGCGTTATTGATGCGATCGCTTCCAGCGAATATGTTTTCCTGGAAAATTGATGAAAAATTCAGGTCAGCAAGCGTCGTGTCATAGACAGGAATCTGTGACTGGTCGCGATACGGAACACGCAGGTAGTAGGCACGTGGCTCGAAAGTCTGCAGGGACGGCTTACCAAAAAATGTCGTATCCCTGTCAAAGGTCATGCCAGAATCGACGGACATGATCGGCAAGGCACGTGAGGCCGAGGGCTGACCATAACCATAATAGCTTTCGAGACCATACCATTCAGTCTGGTATTGCGAGAGGCTGAGAGCGACTTTTGGT
Source organism: Alcaligenaceae bacterium (assembly GCA_947379755.1). Classification (GTDB taxonomy): domain Bacteria; phylum Pseudomonadota; class Gammaproteobacteria; order Burkholderiales; family Burkholderiaceae_B; genus Zwartia. Next base: position 13,256 of record CANCOC010000069.1, read on the forward strand.
GTGACAAACCAGCCCGGCTGGACGATCGGATATGAAATCGATGAATAAGACTGCGCGCGCTGGCCGTCAGGTTTCCAGCGCAGGGATCCATCCGGGCCGAGGGCAAAACGCCTGTCCAGGGGCATCTGGAAAGAAGTCAATGTGTTTTGGGTCTGGAAGTCAAAGCCGCCATAGTCAAATCTTGCACCATTGACTGTGTACTCAGGCACCTTGTTGTACTGGGGCACCACGGTCGAGCCCGTCGGGGCAATCGTCTGGAAGGTCAACACGCTAACCCCAGTCTGCCAGTACTGGTCTGCCCAGCCCAGACTGGCCATTTTGGGCAGGTAGGTGATTGAGGCCTGGTTCACGGCAATACTGGCAAAGTCCTGGAAATAATTATCATCTGAGACACCATTCAGACTGTAAAACCCGTAAAAGCCTTTGCCGAAGGTTTGCATATGGGTGGCACTGTACAGCCAGCGATCCGTCCCGGTCGTAATATCCTTGTTCAGGTAAGTACCGGCCATATAACCCGAATAGCCTTCCCCCATGTAGCGGAACTCGTCACCCAGCTGCAGACCATGCTTGGACATCGCACGCAACTGCATCGTCATGTCGTAATTGGGAGCAAGGTTGAAGTAATAAGGCTGTGTGTAATCCGCACCTGTATTGGTTGTCGAACCAAAAGTTGGCAGCAGGAAGCCTGATTTACGTTCTTTTTTGAGCGGAAAGGTCAGGTACGGCGAAGCCAGGATGGGCACATCCTTGAAATACAGCACGGCATTGCGCGCAACACCTTCGTTTTCGGCAAAATCCAGATCGAGTTTTTCGGTCTCGATGTACCAGGAAGGATCCGGACACGGACAACCGCTGTAGGTCACATCGGTCAGGCTCATCTGGTTACGGTTATAGACATCCGCCCAGGAACCCACCCCTGCTCCGCCACTTTCAAGCCAGAAGTTCGGCTGATCGATACTGGCCGTGCCATCGTCCGTGTTGTAGGTAATGCTCGGGCCCGAGACGATGTTGCCATCACGAATCAGACGTGCATTGCCCTGGGCATCCATCACCCCGACACGCTTGTTGTAATTGATAATGTTGGCCTTGATGACAGCATCCTGCCGTCTGACCGAGGCCTCGCCCTGGAGGACGACATTGCTCTGGCCATCCCCCCGCATTTCTTTAGACTCAAGAAAAGCTGGCATTTCTTTATCCGGAATTCCCGGACGGCTTAAGGCTGGGGATACTTTGAGCCCCGGCACCAGCATCTGGGTCACTGCGGCATCGCCTGCCACGCGCATAGAGGCATCTTGCGCATGGGCTGTCGCAAAAACCATACTTGCCAGAAGCAACAGCGATGAAAAGATACGCACGTTCAGAAAGAATACCTTAATGCAAAGTGTCGGGGTCAAAAACACCCCCTGCCAGTTACGGCACAAAAAAAGATGCTTGCAGCCGGTATTATAGGCAAGCTCTGCACATTTAGTCAGAACTAGGTATATCTATTGTTAGCCCCACAGTATATCTATTGCTATCCCCCCTGAAAAAGCCCATTTTTTGTCAAATTAATCATGCAAATTCCTGTTTCTGATACCCGCCTGACCGCCCTGCTGAAATGGCTGGAATCCCTGCCTGCCGAGCTGGGTCTCCAACCAGACTCTCTTGCAGCCGCCTCCAGTGATGCCAGTTTCAGACGCTATTTCAGAATCTCTACCCCGGACCGCACGCTGGTGGTGATGGACGCCCCGCCGCCAAATGAAGATTGCCGGCCATTTGTCGATGTCGCCGGCAGGCTGGCCAGCGTGAGGCTGAATGTGCCGGGCATCCTGGCACAAGACCTCGATGCGGGTTTCCTGCTGCTGACCGATCTGGGGCCCACCACCTACTACGACCGTATCCTGCAAGGGATAGACGACGCCACGCTTCAGGCACTTTATCGCGATGCGCTCGCAGCGCTGGTGCAGATGCAGACCGCTGACCATCAGGGCCTGCCGGCGTATGACACCGCACGCCTGAAAGCTGAACTCGCACTGTTTCCCGACTGGTATGCTGCGATTCATTGCCAGTCACCGCTTGATGAAGCGTCCATGCTGGTACTCAACAATGTCTTTGATATTCTCGTTGCCCACAACGTCAAACAACCCGTCGTGCTCGTGCACCGTGACTTCCACTCGCCCAACCTGATGGTCTGCACAGCGCCTGAATTTGGTCAGAATCCAGGCATTCTCGACTTTCAGGATGCCGTGGCGGGACCAATCACCTACGACCTGACCTCACTCGTGTTCGATGCGCGCACTACCTGGGAAGAGCCTCAGCAACTCGACTGGGCCATCCGCTACTGGGAACTGGCGCGCAAAACAGGGTTACCCGTGGCTGCAGATTTTGCAGATTTCCACCGCGATTACGAGTGGATGGGGTTGCAGCGTAATTTACGCATCCTTGGTGTGTTTGCACGCCTGAACCATCGGGATGGCAAGGCGGCCTATCTGGCCCATATGCCTCGCGTCAATCAATATGTCAGACAGGTTGCGGGCCGTTATATTGCACTCAAACCACTACTGAGGCTGCTCGATCGCCTGGATCAGGTGCAAGCTACAGTGGGCTATACCTTCTGATGCGCGCCATGATTCTGGCAGCCGGCCGGGGCGAAAGGATGCGCCCCCTGACCGATACCATGCCTAAACCCTTGATCCCTGTTGCCGGCAAACCCCTGATTGTCTGGCACCTTGAGCGGCTTGCCCGTGCTGGTATCGGAGAGGTCGTGATCAATCACGCCTGGCTGGGCTCCATGCTCGAGTCTGCCCTCGGCGATGGCTCAGCCTTCGGTGTAGAGATCTCCTATTCGGCCGAAACCACGGCACTCGAGACAGCAGGGGGGATTGCCACAGCGATCCCCTTACTGGGCACGGAACCTTTTTTAGTGCTCAACGGCGACATATGGTGTGACTGGGATCCCAGTCAGGCCTGCGCGATTGCGGGGCACTTAAAAACCCAGGGGCAACAGGCATGGTTATTAATGGTTGCGAATCCTGCACACCATCCCGAGGGGGACTTTGTGCTTGAGGCTGGTGGCCTTGTTCACACGCGTGAACAAATCAGAACCTCTGATGATACG
>CANCOC010000070.1 GCA_947379755.1 Alcaligenaceae bacterium
AATCGCGACATGCTCAAACTGATGAAGCCTGGCAGTTATGTCGTCAATACGGCGCGTGGAGGACTCGTCAATGTTGATGATGCGCTAGAGGCTCTGGACTCAGGACGACTGGGTGGACTCGCACTCGATGTACTGCCCACCGAACCACCAGGAGATCATCCGCTGGTGTCGCACCCACGCACCATTCTGACTCCCCATGCAGCATTCTTCTCAAGAGAAGCTGAAATCGAGTTGCGCACTAAAGCTGCACAAAACATTATTACCTTTGCCAAAACCGGCAAACCAGATTATGTAGTTATTCAAGGATCGCGATAATGGCCAGTGTCACCCTACGCGGCGTCAAAAAATCATTTCAGGATACCGAGATCCTGCATGGCGTCGACATCACGATTCCAGAAGGTTCGTTTACCGTGCTGGTCGGACCTTCTGGATGCGGCAAATCAACGTTACTGCGCATGCTTGCAGGACTTGAAGAAGTCACCGGGGGCGAAATCTTTATTGGCGACAAATGCGTCAACAAGATGCAGCCCAAAGAGCGTGACATTGCGATGGTATTCCAGAACTATGCACTGTATCCACATATGTCAGTGCGTGACAACATGGGCTTTTCACTGATGCTTGCCAAAGCCGACAAAGCTGACCGCGAAGCTCGTGTCCAGCGCGCGGCCGATATCCTGGGGCTGACGGATTTGCTTGAACGCTTTCCACGCCAGCTATCGGGCGGCCAGCGTCAGCGTGTCGCCATGGGACGCGCCATTGTGCGTGACCCACAGGTATTCCTGTTCGACGAACCGCTTTCCAACCTGGATGCCAAATTGCGTGTCCAGATGCGCACTGAAATCAAAGCATTACATCAGCGGCTGAAAACAACTTCAGTCTATGTCACACACGATCAGATTGAAGCCATGACCATGGGCGATCAAATTGTTGTGATGCGTGACGGCATCGTCGAGCAGGTGGGCGGGCCACTCGACTTGTATGAGCACCCCATCAACACCTTTGTGGCAGGATTCATTGGCTCGCCTGCGATGAACATGCTGCCAGGCAAGCTGCGCCATGTCGAGGGCAAAACTGCGATTGAATTGCGCGATGGCGTGGTGGTCATTGTCAAACAGCATCTGGTCGGAAAAGACGGCCAGGAAGCCCTGTTTGGCACGCGTCCCGAACATTTGATTATTGATCCGCACGGTCAGATTTCGGTCAAAGCCAACGTCATTGAGCCTACGGGTGCGGATACGTTTGTCAGTTGCGAACTTGCAGGCACTCCGATGACGATTGTGTTCCATGAACGCATGGATATCGCACCCGAACAGATTCTGAAGCTGCGTCCGGATGTTGCACAGTGCCATCTGTTTGATACGAGTACCGGAGCTGTTTTGTAAGTGAACTGTTGTTGCCAGGCAGTTTGTTGTGCTTCAGCAAACATGATTTGCCCTACCTTTTTTCATAACGTCTAACAAGCAGTCAACTGCTGTACCCAAGGAGATCAAGAATGAAAGAATTTTCACGTCGTGAATTTATTGGAACTGGTGCCGCAGTTGCCGGCGCCTCGGCGATGAGCGGTTATAGCCCGATGACCATGGCTCAAACTCCAACGCTGTCCTACAAGCCAGAGGCGGGCGCCAAACTGCGCGTGCTCCGCTGGAAGCGTTTTGTACAGGGTGACGAAGATCAGTTCATGGCCAACGTGGCTGCTTTTAGCAAAGCCACGGGCGTTGAAGTACGTGTCGATAACGAAGGCTGGGAAGATGTTCGCCCCAAAGCGGCTGTCACGGCAAACGTCGGCAGCGGCCCTGACATGATCATGGGCTGGTTTGACGATCCATTCCAGTACCCCACCAAACTCCTGGATGTCACCGAACTCTGCACCTACCTGGGCAACAAGTACGGCGGCTGGTATGACGTATCCAAACAATACGGCACCCTCAACAACAAATGGATTTCAGTACCATGGGCCATTATTGCCAACGCAATGGTCTATCGTCAGAGCCACATTCAGGCAGCAGGCTTTGACACCATGCCAAAAGATACGGCAGGCTTTCTGAAGCTATGCCAGGCAATGAAAGCCAAAGGCACACCAGCGGGCTTCGCCTTAGGCAAGGCAGTGGGTGATGGGAACAACTGGGTCCACTGGCTGTTGTGGTCACATGGCGGACGTCTGGTCGACGAAAAAGGCAATGTCGTGGTGAACTCACCCGAAGTCATTGCCGCGCTTGAGTACGCTGCAGAGCTCTACAAAACCTTTGTCCCAGGCACCTTGTCCTGGCAGGATCCAAACAATAACAAGGCATTCCTGGATGGTCAGATCAGCCTGACTGCCAACGGCATCTCCGTGTACTACGCAGCCAAGATGTCTCAAGATCCAAAAATGCAGGAAATGGCCAAGGATATCCAGCACGCACACTTTCCGATCGGTCCGGTCGGCAAGCCAATGGAGCTGTGCCAGATCACACAGATGATGCTGTTTTCGCATACAAAGTATCCGAATGCGACCAAAGAGCTGGCACGCTGGCTGATGGAAGCCGAGCAATACAACCCCTGGCTTGAAAAATCGATTGGCTACGGTGCGCAAACACTCAAAGCCTATGAGGCCAATCCAGTCTGGCACACAGACCCAAAAACCAAGGTCTATGGCGAATGCCCTGCGATGACGACCAACCACGGTTACTCCGGTCCACTGGGTGCAGCGTCAGCAGCATGTCTGGCCGATTACATCGTGCTGGATATGGTGGCAGAAGCCTCAAGCGGCAATAAAACGCCAAAAGAAGCAGCCGCACGCGCAGCAGATCGTGCCAAACGCTATTACAAGAGCTGAAGCCGGGCCATTGCGCAAGGCCTGGACTGCTCAGGCCATGCGCAAAGATTGACTTTCACAATGACCATACCGCATCGGATTTGAAGCTGGATCCGATGCACTTTAGACAAAGCATACTGATATGAAACCCACTTCATTGCTGGAACGATTCCAGTCCAACCGACATGCCTTGGGCTACGCGTTCATGTTGCCCGCTGCATTGTTGTTAATCGGACTGCTCGCCTATCCGCTTGGTTTGGGGACGTGGCTTGGCTTTACCGATGCAAAAATTGGCCGTCCCGGGGTCTGGATCGGTCTGGAAAACTTCACGTATCTGGTGACAGACAGCGTATTTCAGCTCGCAGTATTCAATACCCTGTTCTATACGATCGTAGCAAGTATCGCCAAATTTTTTCTTGGCTTGTGGCTGGCGCTGCTTCTGAATAAAAAACTTCCCTTCCAATCCTTCTTTCGAGCAGTCGTACTCCTGCCCTGGATTGTGCCAACCGCGCTGAGCGCACTGGCATTCTGGTGGCTCTACGATGCGCAGTTTTCAGTCATCAGCTGGGTACTGGTCAAGATGGGCCTGATCGACACATATATCGATTTTCTGGGCGATCCCTGGATGGCACGTTTTTCTGTGATTGTTGCCAACGTCTGGCGTGGCATTCCCTTTGTTGCAATCTCGTTACTTGCGGGTCTGCAAACGATTTCCCCTTCCTATTACGAAGCCGCCTCAATTGACGGCGCGACGCCCTGGCAACAGTTCCGCTTTATCACCATGCCACTGTTGACCCCCATCATTGCTGTCGTGATGACTTTTTCAGTGCTATTTACCTTTACCGACTTCCAGCTGATTTATGTGCTGACACGCGGGGGCCCCTTGAATGCGACACATTTGATGGCTACGCTCGCGTTTCAACGTGCGATCCCTGGCGGCTCAATGGGTGAAGGCGCTGCGATCGCGTCCATGATGGTTCCCCTGCTCCTCGCTGCAATCATGTTTAGCTACTTTGGCTTGCAACGTCGTGCCTGGCAGCAAGGCGCCGACAAATAATTTCAGGAATACAACGCAATGTCCAAAACGAATAACGACGGCGGCATGGAGTTTCTCACCTCGCTCCCACGCCGCTGGGTCACGATCTACATCCCTCTGATCGTGCTGCTCATCATTTTATTGTTCCCCTTCTACTGGATGGCCATGACGGCCTTCAAGCCGGATGCCGAACTACTGTCAAAGGCAGGCAACCCATTCTGGCTGATCAATCCAACGCTGGCCCACTTTAAGAAACTGCTCTTTCATACTGCTTATCCGGAATGGTTACTCAACACCATCATCGTATCGGTGTGCTCGACGGTCATTTCACTCTTTACTTCGGTGCTGGCCGCCTACGCAATCGAACGGCTCCGGTTCAAAGGCGCGAAAGTCGCTGGCATGATGATTTTCTTTGCCTATCTGGTCCCACCTTCCATCATTTTTATCCCGCTGGCCAGCATCGTGTATCAGTACGGTTTGTTTGATACGCGACTGGCACTGATTCTGACTTACCCGACCTTTCTGGTGCCTTTCTGTACCTGGCTGCTCATGGGCTATTTCAGAACCATTCCCTTCGAACTCGAAGAGTGCGCCATGATTGACGGTGCCAGCCGCTGGCAAATCCTGACCCGCATCATCCTGCCCCTGGCGGTGCCCGGACTGATTTCAGCAGGCATTTTTGCCTTCACCCTGTCCTGGAATGAATTCATCTACGCGCTGACCTTTGTATCGTCTTCAGAGATCAAGACAGTGCCGGTCGGCGTTGTCACTGAACTGGTGGAAGGCGACGTCTATCACTGGGGCGCACTGATGGCGGGTGCCCTGCTGGGTTCGCTGCCCGTCGCATTTGTATACTCATTTTTCGTTGAATATTACGTATCTGGCATGACCGGATCCGTTAAAGAATAAAGCACATAGGAATAGATATGGAACCGGTTATTCGCCTGCATGCCCAAGATGACGTGCTCATTGCACGTCAGCAACTTTTATCAGGCGCAAAGATCGCCTCCGAAGATCTGACAATTCGCGGCCTGATCCCGCCTGGCCATAAAGTCGCAACCAGGAAAATCCTGAAGGGTGAACCTGTCCGCCGTTACAACCAGATCATTGGTTTTGCCAGTGCGGATATCGAAGCTGGCTCTCATATACACATTCACAACCTCGGCATGGGTGCCGAGGCCGGTGCGTTTTCGCGCGACTATGCCATCGGCGTCGATGCCAAACCAACCGTGTACGTCAACACGCCACGGACCTTTCGCGGCATTGTGCGTGCCGATGGCCGTGTTGCCACGCGTAACTATCTGGGGATCCTGACCAGCGTCAATTGTTCAGCAACCGCTGCGCGCGCCATTGCCAGCCACTTTGATCGTGAAACTCATCCCGAAGCCCTCGCCGCGTTTCCAAACGTAGATGGTGTGGTGGCGCTCACGATGAGCTCAGGCTGTGGCATGGGCAGTACCGGCGAAGGCATCGACGTCCTGCGCCGCACCCTTTCAGGCTATGCCCGTCATGTGAATTTCTGTGGCGTGCTGATGGTTGGACTGGGCTGCGAAACAAACCAGATCAGTGATCTCCTGACTGCCGAGCATCTGGCTGAAAACCCACTCTTTCAGACTTTCAACATTCAAGAGACTGGCGGAACCAAAAAAACAGTACAAAAAGGTATTGCGCTGATCAACGCAATGTTGCCACACGCAAACAAGGTTGAACGCACAGACGTGCCGGTCAGTCACCTGACACTCGGTTTGCAGTGCGGGGGTTCAGATGGCTACTCCGGCATTTCAGCCAACCCCGCTCTGGGAGTTGCCGTCGACCTGCTGGTACAGAACGGTGGTACGGCGATTCTTTCAGAAACGCCCGAAATCTACGGAGCAGAACATTTGCTCACCCGCCGTGCAGTGAATCAGGCCGTTGCAGAAAAACTGATTCAGCGTATTCACTGGTGGGAAGATTACTGCGCGCGCAATCAGGGCGAGATGAATAACAATCCTTCGGCTGGCAACAAGGCAGGCGGATTGACAACGATTCTAGAGAAGTCTCTTGGTGCAGTTGCAAAGGGCGGCACCATGCGACTAGAAGCCGTATATGAATACTCGGAGCCTGTGACTGCAAAGGGCTTTGTGTTCATGGATACACCTGGCTACGACCCCGTCTCGGCAACCGGTCAGGTTGCAGGCGGTGCCAACCTGATCTGTTTTACAACAGGGCGCGGTTCGGCCTATGGCTGTGCGCCCTCGCCTTCCATCAAACTGGCGACCAACAATGCCCTGTGGCAGCGTCAGAGCGAAGACATCGACATCAACTGTGGCGAGATTGTGGATGGCGCAATGTCGATTCAGGAAAAAGGCGCTCAGATTTTTGAGCACATCATCCAGGTTGCCTCGGGTGAGCGCACCAAGAGCGAAATGCATGGCTACGGACAGAATGAGTTCGTGCCATGGCAGATCGGTGCCGTCATGTAATGATTGTGCTGCAACGGCTGCTGTCGGATCATTGACAGTCGCCCGTTGCACGGTCACTCACATCATGAGATAACGACCACTCACGCCAACCACAACAGTGATCAGGCCCAGCACCAGGTTGATTGCGACCAACTGGCGGATCTGAGCCATCGCCACGCCGCCGACAGGCCACTGCTGAATCGCCACGGCAGACTTCAAGGCTTTGAAGGGCTTTGCATAAATCCAGCCAAAAATAACTGTCATGACGATGGCCAGCAGAAGCATAAGATGTACATGCCATCCTGCTTTGCCAAAATTGCCATGCAGCATAATCAGCCAGAATCCTGATAAAAATAACAGCACAATCGAAATTTTCACCCAGATAAAAAAGCGTGTGAATACGCCAGACAGCAACTGCAGGCGCTCGGGCGCCTCAAGTGCACTCGCGGCAGTGGGACGCAGCACCATGTGAGCAAAGAACATGCCGCCCACCCACACCAGTACAGCAAAAATGTGCAGGGTATATAAGGTTGCCATTAACATGTGTGTCTCTTTCTGATCAATTCAAGCGTACAAGAGTACCACCGCACGCTAAAATTCACCCATGTCTGCACACACACCTACCCCTACCATCCAGGATGGCCTGGCACACCACCAGGCGGGACGCACACAAGAGGCCGCCGCGATCTATGCAGCGATCCCAGCGTCCGCCGAGAGCTTTGCACAAGCACTTTACCTGCTTGGTGTAATCGCCCAGGACGCCGGCGAACATGCCAAAGCCGTTGAATACTTCACGCGCGCAAGCGAATTGCGCCCCGGCGAAGCCATCATCCACTTTCAGAAGGCCGTTTCGCATAATCAATCAGGCGATACGGCCTCAGCAACTGAGAGTTACCGGCAGGCACTGAGCCTCAACCCCAACTATGTCCAGGCACATTGCAACCTGGGCAACCTCCTGAAACGCGCGGGCGATCGCGCCGGCGCAATTGCCTGTTATACCCAGGCACTTCAGCTCGCCCCCGAAGCGGCACAAATCCACTACAACCTCGGTGTCTGTTATCAGGATCAGTTCCAACCCGAGCGCGCGATCGAGTGCTTTCGACAGGCGGTTCGCCACCAACCAGACTATGCAGCCGCTTATAACAATCTTGGCGTATCGCTCAGCGAAAACGGTGCAATCGGTGAAGCAATCTCATGCTACCGCAAAGCTCAAAAGCTCGATCCGAACTTTGCAGAGCCTTTTTACAATCTGCATGCATTACTGCTCAATACCGAAGACCTTGGCGATGCGATGACCTGCCTCGAAAAAGCCTTCAGGATTGCCCCGAATCATCACAGTTACCGTTTCTTTTTAGGCATGCTCAATGACTATGCCGGGAATCCTGTCAAAGCAGCGCAATACTTTGAGGCATCAGAAGGGGATGCGCTCTTTCAGGCAGATCTAGATGCATGGAACTTTATAAAGACCGTACATCCTTCTGGTCAAGCCAAGGATTTGCCGATGATTTTTGGTACAGCCTCGCGCACCTTCAAGTACGCAATGGAGCAGGCAAAGGTCCAAGGTCTGGTTCTGGAGTTTGGTGTTTTCAATGGCAAGTCCATTCGACAGATTGCAGCGCTGGTCGATACACCTGTGCATGGCTTTGACAGTTTTGAAGGGATTCCCGAAGACTGGAACCACGAAATATCAGGCAGTTACTCTACCGCGGGCGTACTCCCCGAAGTGCCAGACAACGTCCGCCTGCACGCGGGATGGTTTGAAGACTCGATTCCAGCATTCATCCAGAACGAAACAGCACCGATCCGGTTCATGAATATTGACTGTGATTTGTATAGTTCAACCAAAACAGTGCTGGATGCACTCGCGCCGCAAATTGTGGCTGGCACAGTTATTGTCTTTGATGAATACATCGGCAACATATCCTGGCGTCAAGATGAGTTCAAAGCCTTTACCGAAGCAGCCCAGACCTATGGCTGGACACATGAAATATTAAGCTTCAGCTTTGTCACCAAACAAGTAGCGATCAGGATTCTGTCACGCCGCTGAACGGTGCAGCACTGAACCCTCATTGTGCTCACATGACAGGCACATCGAGTAGAACGGGGATCTGAATCAGATCCCCTTGGTACACGTCCCTCTGCCGAATTTCAGAACATTCTGCTTACACTGGCGAAGACAACTGATCCAGAATGGCTGGATTTTCAAGCGTTGAAACATCTTGTGTGACTTTTTCACCCTTTGCCACCACGCGCAACAAGCGGCGCATGATCTTGCCAGAGCGGGTCTTGGGCAAGTTGTCACCAAAGCGAATCTCTTTGGGTTTTGCAATCGGACCAATTTCCTTTGCAACCCAGTCACGCAGCTGTTTGCCGATTGCGATCGCCTCATCACCCTCGGGACGTGAGCGCTTAAGCACAACAAACGCAACTACGGCTTCGCCGGTGGTTGCATCCGGACGTCCGACTACAGCAGCTTCTGCCACCAGCTCATGCGAGACCAGTGCAGACTCGACCTCCATGGTGCCCAGGCGGTGGCCTGAGACATTAAGCACGTCGTCAATACGACCCATGATCCAGAAGCAGCCATCTTTATCACACTGAGCGCCGTCACCAGCAAGATAATAGCCACCAAGCTCTGCAGGAAAATAGCTGGAAACGTAGCGGTCAGGATCGCCCCAGATGTTACGGATCATCGATGGCCATGGGCGCTTGATGACAAGAAACCCACCATGACCCGCGTCCACATCGCCGCCGGTCTCATCCACAATCGCTGCGGTGATGCCTGGCAGACGCGTAGTGCATGAACCTGGTTTCAGAGGTGTTGCGCCAGGCAACGGTGTAATCATATGACCACCGGTTTCGGTTTGCCACCAGGTATCGACAATCGGGCAACGACCGCCACCCACGTGAGTGTGATACCACATCCATGCATCCGGATTGATTGGCTCGCCGACCGAACCCAGCAGGCGCAGACTAGTCATATCGTAAGATTTTGGATGATGCGCATCGTTGGCATCTGCAGCTTTGATCAATGAACGAATCGCAGTCGGTGCCGTATAGAAAATCGACACCTTGTGATCTTGAATCATTCTCCAGAAACGACCAGCATCCGGATAGGTTGGTACACCTTCGAACACGACTTGTGTCAGTCCTGCGGCCAGCGGACCATAGGTAATGTAGGTGTGACCCGTCACCCAGCCCACATCAGCCGTACACCAGAACACATCGCTGGCCTTGGCATCAAAGACCCACTGCATGGTGAGCTTGGCCCACAACAGATAACCAGCTGAGGAATGCTGCACGCCCTTAGGCTTGCCAGTCGATCCCGAGGTATAGAGAATAAACAGGGGGTGCTCTGCGTTGACGGCAACAGGTGCACATGTTGCCTCCTGCTTGTCTGCCAGTTCATGCATCCAGACATCGCGTGATGCATTCCAGGCAACTTTGCCACCGGTACGCTTATAGACAACACAATGGCGCACAGCCTCACAGCCCCCCATAGCCAGGGCTTCATCCACGGCAGGCTTGAGTGCGATGGCCTTGCCACCACGCATCTGCTCATCCGCAGTAATCACCAGACTGGCACCCACATCAGTAATCCGCTCATGCAGACTTTTTGCAGAGAAGCCACCGAATACAACGGAATGCGTGATCCCCAGGCGCGCGCAGGCCTGCATCGCGACAACAGCCTCGATTGACATAGGCAAGTAAATAATCGAGCGGTCTCCGGTTTTGTAACCGAGTGACTTCAGACCATTTGCAAATTTGCAGACCAGTTCATACAGCTGCTGATAGGTGACTTTTTTAACTTCACCACCGTCCGCTTCAAAAATGATGGCAAGCTTATTGGCGTTCCCATTCTTAAGATTGACATCCAGACAGTTCTCGGAAACGTTGAGTTCACCGTCACCAAACCAGCGGTAAAACGGTGCGCGAGACTCATCCAGCACTTGGGTAAAAGGTTTGGTCCACGAAAGATTCTCTCGCGCCAGGCGCCCCCAGAATCCCTCGGGATCACGGTCCGACTCCTCAAGCAACGCCTGATAAGCGGCGGGCCCAGAAACATTGGCTTGTTTGACAAAATCCTGTGGAGGCGGAAAAACACGCGTCTCAACCAGAATGGATTCAATTGAATTGGACATGAATTAGATTCTCCTCGTTGCCCTGGATATTCTTAGAATGATTGTTATAGATCTCAACTGCAGGATCGTTTGAAACGTTAAACGCATGCTCTTACTTCTTGCTTACACTTGCACGGCAGCTCCATCGACCGAGTCGCAGTTCATTCTATACCCTGCTCTAACAACAAACGCCCGGATCGGGCGTTTGTGCTGAGGCTTACATCATCAAGAAGAACTTATGCTGTCAATGCAGCAATACCTGCCTGAGCCACTTGTGCATCTTCTGGTGATTTGACACCTGAGACGCCAATGGCACCAATCACTTCACCATCAATCACAATTGGCAAGCCGCCTTCCAGCATGCCCTGAACGGTCGGGGCAGTGAGAAACGCTGTACGACCATTATTGATGATGTCTTCGTAAACTTTTGTCTCACGACGGCTCAATGCCGCAGTGTGGGCTTTAGCCGGAGCAATATGCGCAGAAAGCGGCGCTGCACCATCCAGACGCTGCAGAGCGAGCAAATGACCACCGTCATCGACAATCGCAATGGTGACAGCCCAGTTATTCTGATTGGCGCAAGCTTTGGCTGCGGCAAGCATTTTTGAAACATCTGCATCGGTAAGAACTGCTTTGGTCTTCATAGTGAATCCTTAATTTGTTCAAGTGCGGTAGGGTCTTCGATTGTGGTGAGGTCACCCGGGTCGCGTCCTTCGCACACCGCGACGATGGCCCGACGAAGTACTTTACCAGACCGCGTCTTTGGCAGGGTTGTGACAAAGCGCACACGCGCAGGCCGGGCAATCGCACCAAGCTGTTCGTCAACCAGCTTCATAATCTCGCTTTCCAGCCTTTGGGTGGCACCCGCCACATCGAGCAACCCCGGATCTTTTAGTACAGCAAAGCCTACCGCGACCTGGCCTTTGAGTTGATCCGCAATCCCGACAACAGCGGATTCTGCAACCGCAGCGTGGCAGTTAATGGACTCTTCGATTTCGCGAGTGCCCAGGCGATGGCCCGCCACGTTGATCACATCATCCGTACGGCCAAGAATGAAGAAGTATCGATCCTCATCAAAAAGCCCCCAGTCAAAGGTGGAATACACCTGGCGGCCCGGAATAGTGGAAAAATACGTGTCGACAAAACGTGCATCATCTCCCCATATGGTCGTCATTGCACCCGGGGGCAGAGGGGGAACAATCGCCAGTACGCCCTTCTGATTCGGTCCGAGATCTTGTCCGGTCTGTTCATCAATGACACGCACATCAAATCCGTATACGGGAAATGACGGGCTGCCAAATTTGGTCGGCACATTTGCAATACCCGGCTGGCCCGCAAGGATCGGCCAGCCTGTTTCGGTTTGCCAGTAATTGTCAATAATCGGTTTGCCCAGCCCCTCGGCAATCCACTTTGCCGTCGGCTCGTCGAGTGGCTCACCTGCCATATAGAGTGCGCGCAAAGAGGACAAATCGTATTTTTTAAGCAGCGTTTCGTCCTGCTTTTTGAGAACGCGAATCGCAGTTGGGGCAGAAAACATGGTGTTGACCTTGAAACGCTCAACCAGGCTCCAGAGAATGCCTCCATCCGGACGCACAGGCGTGCCCTCATACAAAATCGTGGTCTGGCCGCCAATCAGGGGACCATACACAATATAGGAGTGCCCGACCACCCAGCCAATATCGCTTGTACACAAGAACGTATCGCCGGGCTTGCCATTAAAAATCCGCTGCATCGAAGAGGCCAGTGCAACGGCATAGCCTCCGGTGTCACGTTGCACACCCTTGGGCTTGCCTGTGGTGCCAGAGGTATACAGCACATAGCTTGGTGCCGAGGACTCGAGCCAGGTAACCGGTACGATGGCATCATTGAATTGGGTGCGCAAAGTCGCGTAATCAAGATCACGGCCAACAACCGGCTCAAACGCAAACAGGCCACGATCGACCACAATCACTTTTTCGGGTGGATGCTCGGAAAGGGAAATGGCCTTATCCAGCAAATTTTTGTAGGGCGTCACCTTGCCCCCGCGCGATCCTGCGTCGGCACAGACAATCACCTTTGGCGCGGCATCGTCAATTCTCTGCGCCAGATTGACCGAGGCAAAGCCTCCAAACACGACGGAATGAATCGCCCCGATTCGCACGCATGCCAGCATCGCAAACACTGCGGCGGGAATCATTGGCATATATATCAGTACACGATCGCCTTGTCCGACGCCCTGGGCGCGGAGCATAGCTGCGACGGCGTTTACTTCCTGATAAAGTTGCCGATAAGTGTACGTTTGCTCCTGATTGACCTCTGTGGACACCCAGATCAACGCAGGCTGATCTGCACGACTATCGAGCCATCGATCCACCGCGTTAAAGCATAAGTTTGTCTTGCCACCTACAAACCATTTGGCAAAGGGAAGCTTAGATTCGTCTAAAATCTGGGAAAATGGGGTTTCCCAGTGCACTTGAGCAGACTCTTCGCGCCAGAATTGATCGCGATCGTGAATTGAGCGGCGGTGAAAGGCTTGAACAGCATTCATTTGTCTGGGCTCCATGTATATTTTTAGATCAATTGACATTTTTCGATTATGATTGTGGCAGGTTAAGCTTGCACGAGGCTTGCCAACTTTGACATAGATCTATAGAGAAGCAGATTTATTGCTCTCCTACCATCAGGACCGCATGACTATATTTGCCTACTCTGCCACTCGCATTTCTTCTGTTGCCCACTCCATTAAAAGACTGGGTGTACTTGCCATCTGCGCGACGAGCGCTCTGCTGGCGGGATGCGCTGGCACAGACGGGCAAAGAAGTGCTGATGCGGGGAGTGGCATTTATTCAACCACATACGACTGGCGTGCCTCGAACGATCCGATTGGTGCCTTTTTGGCGCGCAACAAGAACGGTGGAGGCCTGATTCCAACGGATATCAATCATCCGATCGCTGCGCTTGCGATGACGCAACTGGGTACGCGATATCGCTATGGTGGTAAATCGCCTGATACTGGATTTGACTGCAGTGGACTGGTAGGCTACTCGGCCAGCCAGTCGCTTGGTTTGAAATTGCCACCTCGCTCGGACGAAATGGCAAAATTTGGTGATAACGTCAATCGTAAAGATCTTCAAGTTGGCGATTTGGTTTTCTTTAATACGATGGGACGCAGGTTTTCACATGTAGGTGTTTATATCGGTGAAGATCAGTTTGTCCACTCCCCCGCCGCTGGCGGCAGGGTACGTGTTGAAAATATGAATGAGCGTTACTGGACCAAACGCTTTACGGGTGCCCGCAGACTAGATCTGCCTGAGGTTGCCACACGCTAGGCCACACAGGCCGCACTGCTCCAGGGCCTGTTGCATCGCACACACTGACCTCCTGCACGCCACCACACGAATGCCGCCTTTCTGGGCGGCATTTCTAAATGTCTTCATCACGTTGTGACCTAAAAAATCTGTCAGCAAAATCACAAGCTCTGTGCCTGAGGGCAATTGCAAGGTCTTTTTCTGGTGAGAGGGATCTCGTCCACTGATGTGGTGAGTGATCGCAATATTGTGATTGCGCAAAAGATCTGGAATATTGCCCAGGCGATCTGCCCCGACAATCACTGCACTCAATGTAGAAATATTGGATATGTTCATCTGACCTGCTCCTGAAAGACCAGACTAGATGATAATGATTCCTATTTAAAATGCAAGCGTAATAATACTTATTCTCGTTTACCTTCTACTTGTTCCCTGATTTTTTCTGCCTGAAGCTCAGGTGCCAGCATCGAAATAAAGGTATAAACGTAATCTCTCAGGAACACCCCGGACTTGATCGCAATGCGCGTTGTCTGACTGCCAAACAAGTGTCCGGCAGGCAAACTGACCAGATTTCCATCACGGGTAGGCTCATAGGCCACACCAGCAATGATGCCAATTCCCAGTCCGACATCGACATAGGTTTTGATCACGTCAGCATCAATCGCCTCAAGCACGATATCAGGATGCAAATTCTTTTTTTCAAAGGCCTGATCGACCGAACGTCGTCCAGAAAAAGCCTTGTCATAGGTCACCAGAGGGTAGCTCGCAATATGCTCAAGACTTAGCACAAAGCCCTTTTGTCGCGACTCTTTTGCAAGTGGATGATCAGGAAGCACCACCACCGTATGCTCCCAGGTGTAGCAGGGCATGGTTTCCAGACCAGGTGTCAGTGCCAGAGACTCTGTCGCAATGGCCAGATCCGCCTGCTCATGCAAAACCATTTCGGCCAGCTGCGGCGGACTGCCCTCGGCCAGCGACAAATGGACTTTGGGGAACTGCAATCGAAAGGCCGGAATGACCTTTGGCAGGACATATCTCGCCTGGGTGTGTGTACAGGCGATCACCAGACTACCCTCATCGCGTCGCGCAAACTCGTCACTGACTTTTTTGAGATTATCGATTTCACGCATAATCCGGTCGACAACGACCGCTACGGCCTGCCCGGGTTTGGTCAGACCTTTTATGCGCTTGCCGTGCCGCTCAAAAATTTGCACCCCAAGCTCATCTTCAAACTCAAGGATCGCTTTTGAGACACCGGGCTGGGAAGTAAACAAATTACGTGCAGCTTCTGTCAGGTTGAAGTCGCGACGAATTGTTTCACGTACAAATCGGAATTGCTGCAAGTTCATAAGTGCCTCAAGATTGAAATCATATTATAAGTAATATAGAAAATATTCTAAATAACTTATTGAAATAAGCTTCTTTCTTGAATGCCTTAGGATTTATGCTGCGTCAGGTCATACTTTAGGTGGTTTGGGCGCCTTGACGCGCAGCCGATGCCATAGCAGCGCCATCGTCAGCAAGGCAAATCCGAGGTGAACTGCCCAAACCCCCACCTTGAACGAAAGTTTTCCATAGTTGATCCAGCCATGGGAAATATTGATCAGATTCATATAAAGCATCGCAATCAGACCTGCGATCAACAAATCACCTGAACGACCAATTCGCGGATTGACTGCGCCAAGCGGAATGGCCAGCAAGGCCAGATTGAGTGCAGCCAGCGGAATCGCCAGACGCCACATCAGCTGGCCTTTGGCCGTCGGGGTATTGTCCTGGACCAATAGCATGGTCGGACGCGCCTTGCGGACCGCCAGAGCCTTGACACGGGCCTCTTCAAGAGACTGTGCACCATCTTTACTCTCGATCCTCACCCCGTAGGAGTCAAAATCTGCAACGCGCATCTCTGCAGCGCCGGGCTTGATATCGTAGCGATGCCCTGCTCCCAGAACCAGAAAACGGTCACCGTTTGCCAGCACTTCGGTTTTAGCTGAGTTCGCAATCACCACGCTATGCCAGGTGGGGTCAATCAGGCGCAGGAATACCTGACCAAGCGTATCGTCCTTGGCCTCAGAGTCTTCGGCAAAAAACACGCGTGCACCGTTTTCAACCTCGAGAAACTGCCCCGTCGTGATTTTAGAAACATCCGATCGCATTTCGTAGCGCGCGCGGTAGTCTTCAATCTGTCGATGTGACCAGGGGGTAGCGTAGAGTGTCAGGCATGCGATCACAATGGACACAGGGATCGCCACGCGCAACACAGGATTGATCCAGTTGAGTAACGACAATCCACTGGAAAACCAGACCACCATCTCGGATTCGCGATAATTACGTGTCACCGTGGTGAGCACGCCAATAAAAATAGCCACTGCCATGATGGTGGGCAGCGCTGCGATCGTCGTAAATGCCGCCAGCCCCACCACGACGTC
>CANCOC010000071.1 GCA_947379755.1 Alcaligenaceae bacterium
CCGTGAAACACCTTAGCGCCGATGATAGTGGACGTACGTCTGTGAAAGTAGGACATTGTCAAGCTCTTACCCCTCAAACCCCCGCAGCCCAAAGGCTAGCGGGGGTTTGTCTTTGCGCGTTCATAATGTGACAACGCTTTGTCGTATCATGTCCACGCAACCCGCTTGGTTGAACATAACAATACCCGCTCACATGATCGAGCGGGTATTGTTCTTTCAACTAGCAGCTAATTTAGATGCCGACATCCTTTAGTAGCTGGGCTGTTTCGAAAAGTGGCAGGCCCATCACTCCGCTGTAACTCCCCTCAAGCCGGCTAATGTACTTTGCAGCAAGTCCTTGTATTCCATAGGCACCTGCCTTACCAAAGGATTCCTGGCTGGAGACGTACTGGTCTATCTCTGCTTGAGATATTTTTCCAAAACTCACTCTCGATGTTGATAGTGCTGACCTTCTATCATTTCCCCTCGCCAATACAATCGCAGTATGAACCAGATGTGTCTGTCCTGATAATAACGAAAGAATCTTTTTCGCATCCTCAGCATCTTCGGGTTTACCTAAAATTAAATCACCTAGTGCCACAGTTGTATCAGCGGTAAGTACATATATGTTGGGATCGAGCTCTTGTTCAGAGGGGCTAGCATTTGTACATGCACCCATCCACTCGATACAACGGTCGGACTTGTCTCTGGCTGTGCGTTGCACATAAGCAAGTGGACTTTCGCCTAAGTGTCGTGGTTCGTCTTCACCCGGGGCAGCTGGAACATTCAGCACAATATGTTCAACGTTTATTTGTGTCAACAGTTCGCTTCGACGTGGGCTAGCGGATGCGAGATAGATTTTGGATGATGTTTTAATTTTTATATCCGGATTCGTTTTGATTGAAAAGAAGGTCGGCCAGATCTGGTATTCAAATCAAACCCGGTGATAGGGGTGATTGACGAGTATCGACCATGCTCGATAGATTTGTTCCACAAGTACTACTCTGACGAGTGGGTGTGGCATGGTCATTGAAGACAGTCTTAACATGCTGTGACAGGAGGACTTAAGCTCAGGGTCCAAGCCGTCTGGTCCGCCAATGATAATGGTGATAGTCTGGCTGTTGTCTTGCCAGGTGCGCATGACTTCGGCGAATTTGTGAGTCGTGTAGTCACGACCATGTTCATCCAGTGCCACCCTCATGCAGCCTTCAGGAATGGCTGCTTCGATCCGTTTGGCTTCGGCTGCCATCATCTGCTGAGGAGTTTTGCCACTTGTACGTGCTTCGGGCTTGATTTCCTTGAGTGTGACGGACCACTCGGAAGGAAGCCGCTTGGCGTAGTCACTCCAGGCGGCTTCTACCCAGTCTGGCATGCGTGCACCGACAGCAATAATCAGTAGCTTCATGCCAGCAGGTGATACGTTAGCGTGTTGAACGGGCGGGTCTGGAAGAGCGACCTGAAGCAGGGCTCGAGACACGGTTGGATGTACCGCTCGGAACACGACTGGCTGCGCGTCGGCCAGTTGGCTCTTCGGTGCTGACTGCCATGGGGTCAAATTTGACATCTCCCGGGATTGCAGCTGTGCGCATTGACTCAGGCAAGAGTTTCATACGAACAGGTTTGGCACCCCAGATTTGTTCAAGATTGTAATAAGCGCGAATGGCTGGTTGCATGATGTGAATGACGATATCGCCAATATCGACCAGTACCCATTCGCCAGTTTCTTCGCCTTCGGTGGCAATTACGACTTCACCCAGACTCTTGGCTTTTTCGGCAACGCTGTTTGCCAGCGCACGTGTCTGACGGTTTGAGGTCGCCGAAGCAACGATGACGCGATCAAACAGGCTCGTGAGTTCGGTTGTGTTAAAGACCTGAATATCCTGTGCCTTGACGTCTTCGAGTGCGTCAACAATTGCACGTTGTAGTTTCGTTATATCCATTTTGTTTTTCTGATTCCTGTCAGGATGAGTGCTGACGGTAAAGACCGTGAGCTGTAATGTAAAGAGCAACCGCCTCGGGGAGGTGGTCCACTGTTGTTTCGCCCCGTGCAATCCGTTGACGGATTTCGCTAGCAGAGACGTTCAAGGGTTGAAAAGGTAAGTGAATCAGCCGTTTGTTGTGGGTCTGCAACCAGGCGGCTAGCTCTGGTGGTGCAATCAATTCAGATCCCGGGCGCTGCGCCACAACCAGCTGCACGCGCGACACGATATCCTTCCATTGACGCCATGTGCAAAAATTTTCTAACTGATCTGCGCCCAGGATCCAGAAGTATTCAGGACCCTCGGGCAATGACTCAAGAGTATCTATTGTATACGTGGGGCCATTTCTATCAATTTCAACTGAATTTACGTTGAGACCGGGTGTTTCTCCGAGAGCAAGCCTGAGCATTTCAAGACGTTCTGTCGCGCTGGCGCCCAACGGCGGTCTTTGCCAGGGCTGGCCTGCTGGAATCAGTTGTACCTGGTCAAGTTTCAATTCACTCAGCGCAGTGCTGGCCAGCAGCAGATGCGCACTGTGCACTGGGTCGAAACTTCCTCCAAGTAAACCGATCCTCATCAGATCCAGTCTCGTGGGGTAAGGTAAGTGGTGAGTTCGGACTCCGGGGTTCCGGCTTCAGGGGTCCAGTTGTAGCGCCAGTTTGCCATGGGCGGCATGGATAACAGGATAGACTCCGTACGGCCCCCAGACTGCAGACCAAACAGTGTGCCGCGGTCAAAGACCAGATTGAATTCTACGTAGCGGCCACGCCGGTAGCCTTGAAAACCCCGCTCACGCTCACCATAAGGCGTGGAAAGGCGCTTTTCGACAATCGGCATATAGGCAGCAGTAAATGCATCACCCACAGCGCGTGTTAAAGCAAACGATGCATCAAAGCCAGGCAGATTCAAGTCATCAAAAAATACGCCACCGATTCCACGTGTTTCTTTGCGATGCCTGAGATAAAAATATTCATCACACCATTTTTTGTACTCGGCATATGCAGTCTTGCTATGCGCATCCAGTGCGTCTTTGTTGACTTGATGAAAATGTCGTGCATCTTCTTCAAACACATAATAGGGCGTCAGATCCATGCCGCCGCCAAACCAGAATACGTCTTTCTGATCAGACTCAGGCAGGGCGGTCGCAACAAACATTCTGACATTCATATGCGTCGTCGGAATGTAAGGATTGCGTGGGTGCAGCACCATCGACACACCCATTGCTTCCCAGGGTCGACCTGCGAGCTCGGGCCGATGAGCCGAAGCAGACGGAGGAAGTGTTGTGCCTTTGACGTGGCTGAACAGGACGCCCGCGCGCTCAAATACATTCCCGCCTTCAATCAGTCGGGATATGCCACCACCACCCTCAGCACGTGTCCACTGGTCAGTTAAAAATGCAGCGCCTTCGACGCGTTCGAGTTGCGTGACAATACCCAGCTGTAAGCCGAGCAGATATTCACGAACTGCTGCAACGTTGATCTCAGACAATTAACGAGGCTCCAGTGCACGCCAGCCGATATCCCTGCGAAATTGCGCACCATCAAACTCAATGGCGTCTACAACTTCATAGACACGCTTTTGGGTGGCACGCACCGTATCGGCCAGTGCAGTGACGCACAACACGCGACCGCCAGAGGTGCGCAGAACGCCGTCTTTAAGTGTGGTGCCTGCATGAAAAACAACGCAGTCAGCTTCAGGCTCAGGAATATGCGTAATCGCATCACCGAGTCTGGGGGTTGACGGGTAGTCTGCACTTGCCATGACGACACCCAGGGCTGTGCGTGGATCCCAGTCGATGCGGGCCTGATCAAGTGTCTGGTCGACAGCATGCTCAAAGACTTCGAGCAGATCACTGCGCACACGCATCATGATCGGCTGTGTTTCTGGATCGCCCATCCGGCAGTTGAATTCGAGTACCTTGATCGGCCGCGTCTCGTCCTGGCCTTCGCCAATCATAATGCCTGCATACAGAAAACCGGTAAAGGGAATACCGTCTGATTCCATTCCGTGAATGGTCGGCTCGATCACCTCGCGCATGATGCGCTGATGAATCAGTGGTGTGACGACTGGGGCAGGAGAGTATGCACCCATGCCTCCTGTGTTTGGTCCAAGGTCACCGTCGCCAAGACGTTTATGATCCTGACTCGTTGCGAGGGGCAGAATGTGTTTGCCATCACATAGGACGATGAAGCTGGCTTCTTCGCCAAGCAGACACTCCTCGATGACCACGCGTGCACCAGCAGCGCCGAGTGACCCATCGCCCAGCATGGCATCGACGGCTTCGTGTGCTTCGTGCGGTGTCATGGCAACAACTACGCCTTTGCCGGCAGCAAGCCCATCTGCCTTGATCACAATCGGTGCACCCTGTGCTTCGATATAGGCGTGAGCGGCTAACGGGTCTGTAAAGGTCTGATAGATGGCCGTAGGAATATCGTGGCGCACCATAAAGGCTTTTGCAAAGTCTTTTGAGCTTTCGAGCTGAGCTGCTGCGCGTGTTGGTCCGAAAATTTTCAGACCTTCTGCACGGAACACATCCACCACACCCTGGGCCAGAGGCGCCTCGGGGCCCACGACGGTCAGTGCGATGCCTTCGCTTTTAACAAAAGCTGCCAGTGCGGCAGGGTCTGTCAGGGCAACATTTGAAGTGCCTTGCAGCACTGCAGTTCCCCCATTGCCTGGTGCGACGAAGACATGCTCTACGCGGGGAGATTGCAACAAACGCCACGCCAGGGCGTGTTCACGGCCACCTGAGCCAATCACTAATAATTTCATGCGTAATCAGCCTTGCTCGTCCATGACTGCATTGGTATAGACCTCTTGAACATCATCCAGACTTTCAAGAGCGTCGAGTAGTTTTTGCATCTTGATGGCATCGTCGCCGGCAAACTCGACTTCGGTATTCGGTTTCATCACGATGTCCGCCATCTCGGGCGTCAGACCGCGTGCCTGCAGGGCATCACGCACCGCTGCAAAGGAGTGAACGGGACAAATGACCTCAATCACGCCTTCTTCGTCCGTGATCACATCATCGGCACCCGCATCAAGAGCGACTTCCATGACGAGATCTTCTGAGGTGCCCGGTGCAAAAATAAATTGTCCGCAATGGGTGAACATGAAAGCAACAGAGCCTTCCTGGCCCAGGTTTCCGCCATGTTTGGCAAAAGCATGACGGACATCAGCGACCGTACGCGTGCGGTTGTCGGTCATGCAGTCGACGACGACTGCGGCACCACCGATGCCATAGCCTTCGTAGCGAATTTCATCAAAATTCGATCCGTCCGCACCACCTGCGCCGCGTGTAATTGCGCGCTGGATGTTGTCTTTTGGCATGTTGGCATCCATGGCCTTGTCCCAGGCCAGGCGAAGGCGTGGATTTGCGTCTGGATCTGCTCCGCCCGCACGTGCGGCAACGGTGACCTCACGAATGATCTTGGTCCAGAGTTTTCCGCGTTTGGCATCCTGGCGACCTTTACGGTGCTGGATATTGGCCCATTTACTGTGTCCGGCCATAATTTCCTGCAATTTTGTTTTAGATAGTCTTACATTTTACCTTGGCTAGGATAAACTCGCCCTGCAAAACACCAAATTCTTGCCAGTCCAATTTTGTCTCAATATCATTTGCCAGGAGCACACATGAGCAATTTAGTGAAAGCCATCCAAATCTCAGAGAATGGCGGTCCCGAAGTCCTGAAACTTGTCGAGATCGAGCTTGCTGCTCCTGCCGACGACGAGGTGACGATTCAGCAGCATGCTGCTGGTCTGAATTTCATCGATATTTACTTTCGCGAAGGCCTCTACAAGCAACCCATGCCACACGGTTTGGGTGCAGAGGGTGCCGGCATTGTCACAGCGGTAGGTAAAAAAGCTAAAAAACGCTTTAAAGTTGGTGACCGTGTTGCCTATGGCCAAAGCCCACTTGGCGCCTACGCATATGCACGTAACGTGCCTGCTGCTCAGGTTGTGCACCTGCCTGAAGGCAT
Organism: Alcaligenaceae bacterium; assembly: GCA_947379755.1. Classification (GTDB taxonomy): domain Bacteria; phylum Pseudomonadota; class Gammaproteobacteria; order Burkholderiales; family Burkholderiaceae_B; genus Zwartia. The sequence goes on from CANCOC010000071.1 coordinate 5,939, forward strand.
CAGCTTCGAAGAAGCTGCTGCCATCATGCTCAAGGGTCTGACTGTTCAGTATCTGTTTCGCCAGACCTATCGCCTGCAGGGTGGCGAGACGATTCTGTTCCACGCTGCTGCTGGCGGAGTGGGGCTGATTGCCTGCCAATGGGCGAAAGCACTCGGCGTCAAACTGATCGGTACCGTCTCAAGCCCCGAAAAAGCAGCGCTGGCTAAAGCCAATGGAGCATGGCAAGTGATTGACTATTCGAAAGAAAACGTCGCTGAGCGTGTACTTGAGCTGACAAAGGGTAAAAAAGTCCCGGTTGTCTATGACGGTGTAGGCAAAGATACCTGGTTGGCGTCGCTGGACAGCTTGCAGCCACGTGGCCTGATGGTCAGCTTTGGCAATGCTTCTGGTCCTGTTGAAGGTGTGAACCTGGGTATTCTGGCCTCCAAGGGCTCCCTGTATGTGACACGTCCAACACTGGGTACGCACGTCAATACAGCAGAAAAAATGCAGGCTGCTGCGGATGAGCTGTTTAATCTGGTTCTGAAAAAGAAGATCAAGGTTCGCATTGATCAGCACTATCCGCTTGAGCAGGCTGGCGAGGCACAGGCAGCACTTGCTGCGCGCAAGACTACTGGCGCGACAGTGTTCACCATGAACTGAGTCAGTGAGCCAGGATCCAGCTCTGGGCCTGGCTCAGCTGCTGTGACGTGATACGTAAAAGCGCCCCACCAGAGCAATCAGGTGGGGCGCTTTTAGTTGGGCCGGAATTCAGTGCTTCAGGCCTTTGCTTCGTGGTGATAGCGTGTGACGAGATCGACTTCATTTTTTGAGCCCATCACGACGCCCACACGCTGATGCAGGGCGGTCGGCTGAATGTCCAGAATACGCTGATTGCCATCGGTTGAGGCGCCGCCTGCCTGTTCGACCAGCATGCTCATGGGGTTCGCTTCGTACATGAGACGCAGTTTGCCTGGTTTGCCGGGTTCGCGTGAGTCCCAGGGGTACATGAAAATCCCGCCCCGGGTAATCAGGCGATGTACGTCGGCGACCATCGAGGCGATCCAGCGCATATTAAAATCTTTGCCCCTGGGCCCTGTTTGACCCGCCAGACATTCGTCGACATAGCGCTTGACCGGTTGAGCCCAATGGCGCATGTTCGACATGTTGATGGCGAACTCCTTAGTATCCTCGGGGATCGTCATGTTCTCACTGGTCATGATCCAGGAGCCCATTTCGCGATCCAGCGTAAATCCGAATACGCCATGACCAATCGTCAGCACCAGCATGGTTTGCGGGCCATAGATTGCGTACCCTGCGACAACCTGCGTGGTGCCTGGCTGCAGGAAGTCTTGTTCTGTGACGTCGCGACCCGATGCACTTTGTGGTGCGCGTAAAACCGAAAAAATCGTACCGATCGATACGTTGACATCAATGTTGGAAGAACCATCCAGAGGATCAAATAGCAGCAGGAACTCACCCTTGGGATAGCGGTTGGGGATCAGGTGAATAGTCTCCATTTCTTCGGAAGCCATTGCTGCAAGATGACCGCCCCATTCGTTAGCTTCGAGCAAAACTTCGTTGGACATCACATCCAGTTTTTTCTGGACTTCGCCTTGCACATTCTCGCTTTCAAGACTACCAAGCACGCCACCGAGTGCGCCCTTGCTTACCGCGTGGCTGATTGTTTTGCAGGCGCGAGAGACGATTTCGATCAGCAGGCGAACTTCGGCACTGAGGGCATGTGCCGAGCGCTGTTGCTCAACCAGATACTGTGTAAGAGTTTTGCGTTTCATAGAGTAGAGGAGTTTGTCGATGTAAAGAAAGTGATGAGTGGGGCTGCTGGCAAGGCATGTAGGTTACTTCAAAGTGAAAGTGCTTTGGAAACAATTTCCAGCGTGTTGCGAGACAGGCCTGCGTGCGATGCCACACGCTGCAACTGGGCCTGCATCAGGCTGCGTGCAGGCTCAATCATGCGTGCCCAGTGGTCGCCCGCGCGTGCCAGGCGGGCAGCAACCTCAGGGTTGATCGCATCCAGCGCAATGACCTGGTCCGCCCAGAATGTATAGCCACTGCCATCCTCGGCATGAAAGCCTTTTAAATTTTGCAGGCAGAAAGAGAACACCACCGCGCGGGCGCGATTCGGATTGCGCAGCGTGAAGGCAGGGTGCGCCATCAGTCCTTGCATGTGCGCTGCCTGAGTAAATGATGAACTTGCCTGCACGGCAAACCATTTGTCAATCACAAGAGCTTCGTGTTGCCAGGACTCGTAAAAATGCGTCACTGCTTCGCTGGCATCCAGACTCTGGCTCTCATGAACAAGAGCGGACAGTGCCGCAAGCCGGTCAGTCATGTTGGTCGCGTGTTTGAACTGGTAGCTTGCCAGGGTGAGCGCCTCAGGATGGCTGGCGGCCATCAGAAGAGAGAGGGCCAGGTTCTTGAGAGAACGTTTGCCAACCGGGCCCGGTGCAGGGGAGTATTCGCCGGGTGTCTGCTGTGCATGATAGAGCGCCAGCAGCGTGTCCCCGTTGGCCTTGCCCAGAGCCTGTCGCAGTGCATGACGCGCATGCGAAATTGCCAGAGGATCTATCGGGGACATACGCTCGGCGATACTTTTTTCTGAGGGGATTGCGAGTGTTTGCGCACGCAACCCAGGATCCATGGACGCGTTATTTAAGATCGCTGTCCAGGCTGCATGCATGGCGGGATCGACCGGGCCGGTATGACCTGTCGCACGCCAGGTTCCGGCCATCTTGAGAATTTGACGTGTCGCCAGTTCCTGACCGGCTTCCCAGCGTGTAAAGGCATTACTGTCATGTGCGGACAGCTTTGCGAGATCTTGATCCTGAAAATCATACTCAATAATCACAGGCGCTGAAAAATTACGCAAAATTGATGGTGTCGGAGCACTTGTAATATTTGCAAAATGCCAGGTCTGGCTATGTGTTGTCAGCTCAAGCAATACCGTACTGGGCAGCGCCTGCGTCAGTGCCACCGTGCCGACGTATTGAAGAGCAATATCACGACCAGAAGCATCCAGCAGGCCAAATGACACGGGGATGTGAAAAGGTAACTTAACGATGCCTGACTGTTTTTCGACACCAACCGGTTCGCAGCGCTGGGTCAGCGTCACGCTGCAGGTTTGTGCCGTGGCGTCATAACTCAGGCTCACCGCGACGCGCGGTGTGCCAGCCTGGTGATACCAGCGTTTAAATATTTCGAGATTTTTTTCGGGTTGTGTCTGCTGGTAGGCCCATTGCATGGCGCTGATAAAGTCATCGCAGGTGACCGCTTGCCCGTCATGGCGTCTGAAATACTCGTCCATCCCTGCACGAAATCCAGCTTCGCCGAGCAGGGTATGCAGCATGCGAATGACTTCAGCACCTTTTTCGTACACGGTCGAAGTGTAGAAGTTACCAATTTCTTGGTAGCTTTCAGGACGAATCGGATGCGCCATTGGTCCGCTGTCTTCTGGGAATTGCACCGCGCGCAAGCCCACCACGTCATCGATTCTTTTGATCGCGCGCGCACTCGCTGCCTCTGCTTGACTCAGACCCCGCGCCATCATGTCCGCACTGAATTCCTGATCACGAAAGACCGTCAGGCCCTCCTTGAGGCTTAATTGAAACCAGTCGCGGCATGTCACACGGTTACCGGTCCAGTTATGAAAATACTCATGACCGATAACGGCCTCGATTGCGTCATAATTTGCATCGGTAGCGGTATTTGGGTCAGCCAGAACATATGCTGCATTGAAGACATTCAGTCCTTTATTCTCCATTGCACCCATATTAAAGTCGCGTGCAGCCACGATCATGAACCGATCCAGATCAAGCTCCAGACCAAAACGTACCTCATCCCATTTCAGGGATCGTTCGAGTGACTCCATTGCCCACGCCGTCTGACTTTCTGAACCAGGGTCACTGTAGACCTGTAAGACGACCTCACGGCCACTGCGGGTCCGGGTCAGATGTTCGCGACATGCGAAGTTGCCTGCCACCAGCGCAAAGAGGTAGCAAGGTTTTGCAAACGGATCATGCCACTGTGCTTCGTGACGACCATTCTCAAGATCCTGTGTACGAATCAGATTGCCATTTGAGAGCAGTAAAGGAAAGCGCGTGCGGTCGCCCCGCAGGGTGACCTGATAAACAGACATGACATCCGGACGGTCGGCAAACCAGCAGATTTTTCTGAAGCCTTCTGCTTCACATTGCGTAAAAAGGTTATCGCCCGAAACATAGAGCCCCATCAGGCTCGTGTTTTTACTTGGCAGGCAGGTGCTCTCGATCTGGACCTCTGACTCATCAGGCATGTTGTGAATCGTCAGACTGTATGGCGAGATCGCATACTCCTGTTCAGACAGCACTCTGCCATTCAGACGAATCGAAATCAGCCCCAGGTCCTCACCATCGAGCACCAGGTCGGTGGAGCTGGCAAGATCCAGGCGACGTCTGACCGATAGTGTGCTGCGTACCCAGGTCTGGTCTGCATCCAGATCGAATTCCAGCGTGATCGCAGGAATCAGAAAAGGATAGGGCTGATAATCTTGTCGACGGGTGGTGTTGCCTGTTTCTGTGCGCATGGCGTTTGTCCAGAGGTGTTTGTACTATTGTAGTCATCCTGCTATTGAGCTAAGTTAAACTCAGCTTGGTGATGTTTCAGTTCGCATGGGTGCAGGTATTGACCTATGATCACCCACTCAGATTAATAATTTCTATAGAAACATGAGCAGACAATTAATAGTTAAACCCCTTACGAACGCTGTGGGCGCCGAAATTCATGGTGTGAATTTACTGGAGCCCATCAGTGATGCGATGATTGATCAGATTCGCACAATCTGGCTGGAGCATGGCGTGATATTTTTTCGCGATCAGCCGCTCGACTCCAGTGGCTTTCTGGCCTTTGCCAGACGCTTTGGCGAAGTGATTGAGTACCCGTTCGTTAAAGGCTTGCCAGATTTTCCCTTGATTATTCCCGTGCTCAAGCTGCCCCATGAGAAAAATAATTTTGGTGGTATCTGGCACACCGATACTTCATACCTCCCGGCACCTCCCGCCTCAACGATGCTGATTGCCCGCGAGCTGCCACCAGTGGGTGGCGACACCATGTTTGCGAGCAATTATGCGGCATATGAGGCGTTGTCGCCTGGCCTGAAAGAGGTACTCAGGGGGCTGCGAGCGGTCAGTTCTTCAGCCAAAGCAGCGGTCACGAAAACGCGTGAAGACCGACTGGCTGACTCGGCGAGCAGCCAGTCTCGCCAGGATATGAGTGCTGAGCACCCGGTTGTTCGCACCCACCCGGAAACGGGTCGGCTTGCCCTGTACGTCAACCCTGGGCATACAACACATTTTGCAGGCTGGACCGAAGAGGAAAGTGAACCTTTATTGAATTATCTGTTTGCACACCAGGTTCGGCCAGAATTTACCTGTCGTTTTAATTGGGCGCCGGGATCCATTGCATTTTGGGATAACCGCTGCGTGCTCCATAACCCCATTAATGACTATCACGGACATAAACGTTTATTGCATCGCATCACTCTCCAAGGGGACATTCCAAAATGAAAAAAAACACAATCCTCACCGTTTTAACGAACCTCACCTTTGCTGCCTTGACGGTTTGCAGCGCAAGCTATGCACAAGTCCCTGAAGGCCTGGCTGGCAAACAAGTCAGGATCATCGTGCCGCAGACTGCAGCGGGAGCCTCTGACTCCCTGGCGCGCGTGATGGCACAAGAGCTTTCCAAGAAATGGGGTATCCCGGTCATTGTTGAGAATCGTCCTGGTGCAGGTGGCAATATTGGTAGTGAAGCCGTAGCAAAGTCTGCTCCGGACGGCACCACCTGGCTGATGAGTTATTCAGGCACGCATTCGATTAATCCGTCCCTGTATAAAAATATGACGTTTGACATGACAAAAGATCTTGCGCCAATCGCATCGCTGGCGACGTTGCCCTTTGTCATGGTGATTACGCCCAGTCTGCCTATTAAAAACTTCACAGAGTTTGTGGCCTATGCTCAAGCGCATCCCGGTCAGGTCAACATTGCGTCTTCTGGTAACGGCTCAGTGGCCCACCTGCTGGACAATATGATGGATTCTGCTGCAGGGATTCAGACCGTTCATGTGCCTTACAAGGGCGTCGCGGGCTCCCTGACGGACGTCATGAGCGGACAGGTGCAGGGGACGTTTGCCAGTGCGCCTTCTGTCATGGGGCAAATTAAAAGCGGGCAGGTCCGCGCCATTGCAGCTTCGGCGACCAAACGGTCTTCGGCATTGCCTGATTTGCCAACCTTTGCAGAGGCCGGCTTTCCTGACCTGGCGATTGATGCCTGGTTTGCATTTTTTGTTTCTGCCGCAACACCTGAATCCATGCGCCAAAGTATTCACACTTCGATTAATGAGGTGCTTAAAGATCCGGCTGTAATCGCTCAGTTTGAATCAAAAGGCGCAGCTCCGATGGTCACAACTTTAAAATCTTTTCAGCAAACTGTTGAACAGGATGGAAAGAAATGGGGTAAAGCTGTGCACGATTCAGGCGCGAAAATTGATTGAATAACATGACTAATATTCAATTTTGACGTGACCTGATTTAATTTTTCAGGGAACGTTTTATAAAGAAGACCTTGAAGTGATTATAAATATTTAATATGGAATGCTCATTTCGCGGCATTTCCAGATTAAAAAAAAGCGCAAACCGAATGTCAGGACATTCAGTTTGCGCAATCATTATGACTTGCCCTGTGGTGAGCTCCTGTAACGCAAGGAGGCACGCAGGGCATTGTTTTTATTGATTTAAATCAGGAATTGCTGACGTGGCTGGCCATTTTTTTCGCTTTCAGCAATCCACAGGGGGGCCTTGCCACGACCTGTCCAGGTCGCACCTGTCGCAGGGTGGCGATATTTAACTGGCACGGGCTTTTTAGGTGCGCCCGTTTTCACAGGTTTGGCAGCTTTCGGCGTTTTTTCTGCTCGAACAGGCTTTCCAAAGGCAGCAAGGATTTCTTCAGGAGTGATACTGTATTCTTTCATTGAGCGAATGATCGAATTAATCACAGGCTTGCGGCTTTTGCTCTGCAAGGACTGAGCCTGCTTTTGCAGCTTTTCAATTTCTTTATTGATTTTAGCCTGAAGGGTAGCGTAGTTTTGACTTGCCATATGGATGACTTTTTTGTAACTTGTTGTTTTTAAAAGTTAATTTTTAATAATTTATTACAAATAGTAGATGAATGTATGAAAGAGCGAGCCAGCTTTTTTAGTCAGGCAGATGATTTAACTCAGTCCTTAGCGATACATTTTATTATGAATATATTCAAATAATTTTGTAAAAAATATATGCTGTAGATAATATCAGATTAATGACAGACATAATCATTATCCGTAGAAATCATATGATTGATATGTCCACTTCATGAATGTAAGAGATCATATCCACGTCAAATGTGACAGATGATGGGTCACGAGAAAATAATATTTAAAATGGAAATGAAATGAAGCAGGCATTAATGGTTGCAGCAATTCAAATGGTTTCAGGCGCATCATTAAATGAAAATCTCAGCGAGGCGGCCAGACTGATTGCACTGGCCGCCCAGTCAGGGGCGCGTCTGATTGCATTGCCAGAGTACTTTTGCATGCTGGGTCGAAAAGAAACCGATAAACTCGAAATTGCCGAGGCACCTGGAGTGGGGCCGATTCAGGAGTTCTTGTCCGCGAGGGCTGTCCAACATCAGATCTGGCTGTCATGCGGCAGTATGCCGTTTATTTCTCCGGATGCGGGACGGGTATTTAATACGCAACTGATATTCGATCCCTCCGGTCAACAAATCTCCCGTTACGACAAAATTCATTTATTCGGTTTTAACCGCGGCACCGAAAGCTACGATGAGTCGCGTGGCATATTGGCAGGCCGGACAATCGAAAGGGTGCAGACTCCAGTTGCAACGCTTGGACTGTCAATTTGTTATGACCTGAGATTTCCTGAACTTTATCGTGCGCTTGGTGAGGTGGACTTGATATTGGTGCCTTCCGCCTTCACCTATACAACAGGCATGGCGCACTGGGAAATCCTCCTGAGGGCGCGCGCCATTGAAAATCAGTGCTATGTGCTGGCGCCTGCACAGGGTGGTCAGCATGAAAATGGTCGCCGTACGTGGGGCCACACCATGTTGATTGATCCCTGGGGAGAGGTAATGAGCGTTTTACCTGAGCATGCAGGTGTCGTAAGCGGTACGATAGACCCTCTGCGCTTGCAAGAAGTTCGCCAAGCTTTACCGGCACTTAAACATCGGACACTTTATTGATATGAATTTGATTGATCCAGGTATTGCCTCGCTCGCGACTGCTAAATCTCTTTTGCTTGATCCCTGGGGGTTGACTGAGTCTGACATGGCTCGCGCACTGGGTGAAATTTTCACCCACAAGGTCGATTACGCCGACCTGTATTTTCAATACACGCGCAGCGAAGGCTGGAGCCTCGAAGAGGGTATCGTCAAGACGGGTAGTTTTTCGATTTCGCAAGGTGTCGGTGTGCGTGCGGTTGCGGGTGCAAAAACTGCCTTTGCCTATTCTGATGCCTTGTCTGCCGAGGCCTTGTTGTCCTCGGCGCGTGCCGTGCGCAGCATTGCGCGACAGGGTGCTGGCAAGATACATGTGCCTGCCGATGACGGACGTGTGTCCTCCAATCTCTATGCGCCGGTTGATCCCCTGGCTACGCTCACCGCCCCCGAAAAGGTGGGGCTGCTTGAGCGCGTCGAAAAAATGGCACGCGCCAAAGACTCACATGTCATTCAAGTCATGGCCAGTCTTGGGATGGAATATGACGTCATCATGGTGGCAGGCAGCGATGGCCGCCTGGCGGCTGATGTGCGCCCTCTGGTGCGTTTGTCGCTGACTGTGATTGCCGAGCGTGACGGCCGCCGCGAGTCTGGCCACGGTGGTGGTGGTGGTCGCTCGGGTCTTGAATACTTTTCAGACGAAATTCTGCGCGAATATGTCGATCATGCAGTGCATGAGGCGATGATTAATCTGGATGCGCGCCCTGCACCCGCCGGCGAGATGACCGTTGTGCTCGGCGCAGGCTGGCCCGGCATTTTGTTGCACGAAGCCGTCGGTCACGGTCTGGAGGGTGACTTCAACCGCAAAGGTTCAAGCGTCTTTACCGGCAAGATCGGCCAGCGTGTCGCCTCAAAGGGCGTGACCGTGATTGACGACGGCACGATCGCCGGTCGTCGCGGTTCGCTCAATATCGATGACGAAGGCAACGCCACGCAGCGCAACGTTCTCATCGAGGATGGTATTTTGCGTGGCTATATGCAAGACACGCTCAACGCCCGCTTGATGAAAACCAGTGCAACAGGCAATGGCCGTCGTGAATCGTATGCCCATTTGCCCATGCCACGCATGACCAATACCTTCATGCTGTCAGGTGCGACGCCTCCTGCAGAGATTATCGCCTCGGTCAAAAAAGGCATTTATGCAGCTAATT
>CANCOC010000072.1 GCA_947379755.1 Alcaligenaceae bacterium
TTCATGCCGAGCTGACGTGATAAAGCCAAAGCATGCAGATCTGCCGCAAGTTGTGCGTCGAGCTTGACCGCAAAAGGGATCAGACCCTTCGCCTGGTCGAGCTTTCTTTGCTCCCTGCGGTCAACCACGCCACCCTGGGCAAAACGATCAGGCGTTCCTGCCTGCTTGAGCTTGCCGTCAATCTTGAGGCCTAAATTCTTGTAGAGATCAGTTTTTTTCATACCGAACTGTACATCCGAATACGCTTTTAGAGTAATGAGACCCTAAAAGCGTGGCTTTCAGTCCTCAGGTTGCCAGCTGGCGCAATTTCAGATGCCGCATCCACTGGGTAAACAGGACTACGGCAAAACCAATAAAGCCCACCATATCAGTCGTGACGGAAGGGTAAGCAAGCGCTACTCCGGCCACCACCATAACAATGCGCTCAAAAAGATTGGTTTTCTCGATAAACCAGCCCTGCAGGCCACCCGCCAGACAAATCACACCCACAATTGCCGTAAAAGTCGTCCAGGCAATCTGGACCCAGTCCGCCTGCATCAGACCCTTCATTGACCCCATCAGCAGCAGCCCCGTGCCGGACTGATCCAGCGTAAACATGAAAGGCACCAGAATGGCCGGAGCAACATATTTCCAGGTCTGCATGGTTGTCTTGTATGGATCGCCCTTGCAAATTGCCGCAGCAGCAAAAGGAGACAAGGCCGTTGGAGGCGAGACCTCAGACAACACCGCGTAGTAAAAAATAAACATGTGCGCAGCAAAAGCAGGCACACCCAGGTTGATCAGCGCGGGGGCAGCGATCACCGCGCAAATAATGTAGGACGCCGTCACGGGCACAGCCAGGCCCACCACCCAGACAACCAGGCCTGTGTATATCGTGGTGAGCAACAGTGAGCCGCCTGCATATTCAATCACAATTGAGCTGAACTTCAGACCCAGGCCTGTGAGTGTGACCGTACCAACAATCAGGCCTGCTCCAGCACACGTCACTGCAATGGCCAGCACACCCGTTGTGCCTGCTGCCAGGGCTTTCACAAGGTTCGATTTGTAGAGCCCGTTCCAGAAAGGCTCCTTTCCTCGCAGCCAGTCATACGAAATAATGGCCGTATCACGACGCAGCATACTGCTCACGGCAGAAACAACAGTTGCCCAGAACACTGACATGATTGGAGAAAAACCATAGAGCATGAAGACAACGATCGAAATCAGTGAAAAGAAGTGAAACCAGTATTTTTTTGTGAGGGTCCACGCACTTTCAGCCGAGTCAAAATGAATGTCTTTCATGCCATATTTGCGCACATCAATTTCAACCATGACGAACAAGCCAAGGTAAAAAAGAATGGTGGGAATACACGCCATCAACAGGACGTCGAGATACGAGATTTTTAAAAAATCTGCAATCAGAAAAGCTGCGGCACCCAGCACTGGCGGAGAAATGATTGCGCCCAGACCGCCCGCAGCCAGCAAGCCACCTGCAGCATTACGATCGTAACCAACCTTTTCGAGCATGGGGGCTGCAACTGACCCCACTGTTACGGTCGTTGCGACACCTGAGCCTGAAGGCCCACCAAGCAGGAATGAAGACAATACAATGGTGCGGCCAACACCGGATGATTTACCGCCCATCGCTGCAAAAGAAAAATCAATAAAAAACTTTCCTGCACCGGTGAACTGCAGAAAAGCTCCAAAAATAGTGAACAGGATAATTAGCGTCGCAGACACATCGACCGCCGTCCCAAAAATCCCCTCAAGTGTCATATACATATAGCCGACCAGACGATCCAGGTCGTAACCCTTGTGCGTCCAGGGAGCAGGCAGATAGTTGCCATACAGTGCATACAGAATAAACATCACGGTGACTGAAAGCAAAATCAAACCGTTGGTCCGGCGCACAGCCTCAAGAATCATCAGGATGAAAACTACGCCTACGGCCACATCCATCTGATTCGGTGCCGTGTTGCGGTCTGCGAAATCATCACCACCACTGAGGATGTAATAGACGATGAAGATGGCTGCTAGCGCGCACACCACATCCCACCACATCAGGCGATTTTTAAAATAGTTCGAAAGTGGAAAACTCAGATAGACCAGGAACAACACCAGTCCCACATGCACTGTGCGCAGCTCTTGTGTCGGCACAATTTCATACGCTGCATAAAGGTGAAACATTGATAGCGCAACGGCAACCAGGGTAATGAATACCGCCAGTGGCCCACGATAGTCATTTGCATCACCTTCTTCCTGCTTGATGAAGGCATCAAGCTGTTCCTGTGTGACGTCCGCAATATCTTTTTGTGTCATTGTTCTATCCCGTTAATAATTGAGCACACTCGCGTGTGCCCAGGACATGCTGTGTCTCAGGCAAGCAGACTTAATCGAGCTTGATGCCTTGCTCATTCAGGTACTTCACTGCACCCGGATGAAAGGGAATCGGTGTAGATGCAGATTTTTGATCCTTCATTGCCAGCGTTGCATACTCCTGATGGGTACGGACGAGTTCTGGCTTATTGTCAAAAATTGCCTTCACAATGTTGTAGGCCTGCGCATCAGTCATATTGCCGTTTGCAACCAGAATATTGGCGACGGATGCAATCTGGTTATCTGCTGGCATACCACTGTAAGTCGCTTTGGGAATCACATCCTTAAAATACAAGTTACCGTATTTTTTGTTCATAGCATCCACTTCACTGGCATGATCAATCATGGCGATTTTCATACCAGGGCTGTTAGCCAGATCAGTGACCGCAGCGGTGGGGAGTCCACCCACCCAGAAGAATGCCTCAATCTTGCGGTCTTTCATTGCATTGACGGACTCTGACACGCCCAGTCGTTCACGTTTGACGTCTTTATCCTTATCCAGACCTGCGGCTTCCAGCAAACGGAACGCCATGACCTCTGTTGCGCTCCCAGGCGAACCCGTACTGATGCGCTTGCCCTTGAGGTCTTTCATACTTTTGATGCCTGTCGCCTCGACCGTCACGACATGCATGCGATTAGGATACAAAATGAGCAGAGTCTTCAGATCGACTTTCTTGCCTTTGAATTTTCCGTCTCCATCGAGCGCATCCTTGGCAGCATCGGCCATGGTAAAGGCGAGATATGGCTTGCCAGAGTTGATCAGATTCAGGTTATCGACTGATCCACCTGTCACTTCAGCCGTGGCAGACATCCCCGCGACATGCTTAGAGAGCACCGCTGCCAGGCCGCCACCCATTGGGTAATACACACCACCTGTCCCGCCTGTTGCGATTGACAGGTTTTGCGCCTGTGCGCCCGAAAACCCAAAAATCAAAATCATGACTAACGTTTTGAGAAACTTCATGTCTTTGTCTCCTACTATTTTTTTGATAAACGAACCTTATCTCAGATTCGTTTAATTTGAATACGTCCAGACTACAACAGATCGCATCTGGACTCAATGCATTTAAGGCTTCGTGCCGCGCAAAAACTCAATGACGGTCTGATTAAAAAAAACTGGCTCCTCAATATGTGGCACATGTCCAGCCTGCTCGACAGTTACCAATTGAGCATGCGGAATGGTTCGCGCTGCCTTTTTACCTAACTCGGGAAAATTACCCAAAGCCTTGACCGCCTCAGGCGGGGCAAAACGCCTGCCAAATACGGTACGATCTTTTTGACCAATCACCAGCAAAGTTGGCATGAAAAGCCTGGGCAGATCTTGCACCGTAGGCTGTGCGGCAATCATTTGATAGGTCAGCACTGAAGCCAGGGAGTATTTTTCATAATCTGGTCCGTTTTTGACTCTGGCATAGAGTTCAACAAATTTTTCGTATTCGGGCTTCCATGTCGGAAAGTAGCTATTGAGGAATTTGCGATAGGTTTGCTCGGTCTGCGCCATCTCAAGCCTGAGCAGCGTGTCATTGGCCTGTGGCGGAATATCTTTGCTGTAGTCCTCAAGTCCTAACGGATTTTCTAGCACAAGCTTTGAGACAATCTGGGGATATAGCCGCGCAAAGCGCACTGCCACCATGCCGCCCATGGAATTCGCCACGACAGATACTTTTTTGATACCAAGAGAACTCAGCAATTGCCTGGTTGTACTGGCCAACTCATCAAAGCCATATTTCACATCAGGTTTGGAAGACTTGCCAAAGCCGATCTGATCCGGTGCGATCACCCGGTAACCTGCCTGCGTGAGACCTGCAATGACGGGTGCCCAATAATCACTGGCAAAGTTTTTTCCATGAAACATCAACACAACGCCGCGCGAAGTTCCCACAGCGGGCACATCCATGTAGGCCATGGTGACAGGCTGCTTCTGGAATGTGGTTGCGAACTTGCTGACGGGATAAGGGTAGGACCAGTCCGTGAGTGCGAGATCGAGTCCCGGCGCTTTAGTATAAAGATCGACTGCAGGTGCGGCCGCTTTAGGGGCCTGAGACACTGCAGGACTCTGCGTTGCATTGCACCCCGCAAGCATCCAGCCCGCCAGACACATCACTGCGGCAGAACGCATGCGTTGAATATTCAGTTTCATGTAAAACCTTTATGGATAATTTTAGGTATCAAAAACAAAGCAATGGTGCAACCCCAGCACTAACATCCAGGCACGCCAGAACGCACCTGAGAAATCCAGTGAATAGTTTTTCCCTGAGCATCGACTGCAACCGTGACTGGCATATCCTTGACGACAAACTCGTAGATGGCTTCCATGCCAAGGTCTTCAAAAGCCAGGACGCGCGCAGACTGCACGGCTTTCGAGACAAGATAAGCTGCCCCGCCCACCGCAACCAGATAAGCAGCCCCGGCTTTTTTGATGGCACTGATTGCCACGGGACCACGTTCAGCCTTACCGACCGTCACAAGCAAACCGGTTTGTTCAAGCAATAACGGCATGAAGGCATCCATACGGGTTGAGGTTGTCGGACCTGCCGGACCAACAGCCTCACCTGGGATCGGATCAACCGGCCCTACGTAATAGATCGCACGATTTTTCAAATCAACGGGCAGAGTCTGCCCGCGAGACAACATCTGCGCAAGTCGTTTGTGTGCGGCATCACGTGCGGTCAGCAAGCGGCCAGACAACAAGATCAAGTCCCCTGCTTTCCAGCCACTCACCTGTTCAGGTGTCAATGTATCCAGATCGACACGCAGACCTTCTGTCGCAGGCATTACATCAGGCAGGTCATCCCAGAGTGCGTCATCGGGCGGGACAAACTCAGCCGGACCCGACCCTGTCAGAGAAAAACCAATAAACCGCGTTGCCGCACAGTTTGGAATCAGAGCAACTGGCAAGAGTGCGGCATGAGACGGCGCACACTCGACCTTGACGTCAAGAACCGTGTGATCTCCTCCCAGGCCTTGCGCACCGATTCCCAGGGCATTGACGCGTTCAAAAACCTCCAGCCTGAGTTGCTCGACCGGATCCTGGCTTTGACTGGCTTTGACTGACTGAATATCAATCGGTGCAAACAGCGCCCGCTTGGCCATCAGCATCGCCTGCTCAGGCGAGCCGCCTACACCCAGGCCAAGTACACCGGGCGGACACCAGCCCGCGCCCATGTCAGGGAGCTGACTCACGACCCAGTCTGCAACTGAATCACTGGGGTTGAGCATCGCATAGCGCGCTTTGACATCTCCACCACCCCCCTTGGCGACAACGATCACATCCAGCCCATCGCCCTGAACCAGCTCGATATGCACAATGGCCGGCGTGTTATCGCCTGTGTTGGAACGGGCACCCAATGGATGGCGAATCATTGATGCGCGCAAAGGATTCTGTGCAAACATATACGCACGTGCAACACCCTGATTAGCCAGCATTTGCAGACTCGGTGTGGGTCCCGGCGCATGACCTTGCACACGGGCATCCATACCCATCTTAAAAAAAACATGCGCCACGCCCGTATCCTGGCAAACTGGCCGGTGCGCACGGGCGCTGAGTTTGCTGTTGATCAGCAGTTGCAACAACGCGTTGCGGGCAGGGACTGAAGTTTCATTTTGATAGGCATCCTTGAGCGCCTGAACAAAATCAGCAGGATGGTAGTAACTGATAAATTGCAGGGCATCTGCAATACTTTTGACAATATCGTCTGCAGCAATTAATCGCATTTGCATTTCTTTATATTCAATCTGCGGCATCCCGCACAATCGATCCGATTAGTTTGCATGCCAGGCATGCATCCGGTCGACCATTTGTGGCGCAGCGCCAAGATAGTTTGCCGGATCACATAACCGATCAATCATGGCATGATCAAGCTTGCCTGAAACCAGCTCATCCTCGTACAGGACTTCAGCCAGTTTACGTCCGCTCGTCGCAGCCAGTCGGCATGCGTCATACACGACGTCGTGTGCGGTCTGACGTCCGATGTGCGGGGCCAGTCCCATCATCACCGCCTCGGCAACAATCAGTCCTCCTGAAAGATCAAGATTTCTGAGCATGCGTGCCGTATCGACTTCGAGTCCGGAGAGCATGAACTTTGCCTGCCGTAACGCCCCCGCAGTCAGAATGAAGGACTCGGGTATGGCTGCCCACTCGATATGCCAGGGACCTGTTGCACGTTCAAAATCCTGCACCATTGCATCAAGCGCCAGGCCAGCATGCTGACGCACGGCTTTAGACGCGCTGAGCATCAGTTCGCATGAAATCGGATTGCGTTTTTGCGGCATTGTGCTCGATGCACCCCGACCTTTGACAAAAGGCTCAAAGGCCTCCGCTAGCTCATTGGTCATCATGAGCATGATGTCGAGTGCAATCTTACCCAGAGAACCTGTCACCAGCGCGAGGAACTGAACCGTCTCGGTCAGTCCGTCACGTGCAACATGCCAGGTCACCGGGGAAGCTTCAAGCTCAAGCTCTTTCATGAGCGCGGCATGCACGGCCAGGCCCTGATCTCCCAGAGATGCCAGCGTGCCCGCCGCTCCACCAAACTGTCCGACCAGCACACGGGGTTTGAGCTGAGTCAGCCGCTCACGGTGACGACGCACCATCAATAGCCAGACCGAAACTTTATACCCAAAGGTGATCGGTAATGCATGCTGTAAATGCGTGCGCCCTGCCATCGGTGCATCACGATATTTCAATGCGAGCTGATCAAGAATCGCATCCAGTTCCTCCAGATCAGTTTCGATCAGTGCGAGCGCCTCACGGATCTGCAGGACCGTGGCAGTATCCATAATGTCCTGCGTGGTTGCCCCCCAATGCAGATACTCGCCTTCGGGTCCACACATTTTTGCAATCTGATGCACCAGCGGCAGAATCGGATAACCGACGATTTCCGTTTCGCGCTTGAGTTCGATCATGTCAATTTTGGTGCTGTCCGCAAAACGGGCGATAGCCTCGGCTGCAGCAACAGGAATCACCCCAAGCTGGCCCTGCACCTTGGCCAAGGCAATCTCTGTTTCGGTATAGCGGCGGATCGTTGCTGCATCATCAAACACTGCGCGCATACCGGCCGTACCAAACATATCTTTAAAAATTGAAGATTCGAGCATAGAGATAGGCATGTTGTCTTTTATTCTAATAATGGTCCGGATATATTAGGTGGCGGCAAAATAGGCGTCAATCAATATCCATGCATCCCTAGTATGATGTTGAAAAATTGAAATTAAAAATGATTGAGCGGATTGTTGAATACAAACAATTCCCGCTCTCGCGGAGACAAAAGATCATGGGTATAAAATTTATACATTGCACGCTGGCAGCAGCATTGCTGGCTGGGGGAATATCCACAGCAACCGCTCAGGATTACCCAACTCGGACCATCACCATGGTCATGCCCTACGCTGCTGGCGGCCCGGGTGACACCATTACACGCATGTTTGCCACTGCAATGCAAAAGTCACTGGGACAACAAATTGTTGTCGACAACCCGGCTGGAGCGGGAGGCAGCATCGGGACGGCCAAGGTTGCACGCGCGGCCCCTGATGGCTATACCTTGCTCATGACACATATCAGCCATGCAACCAATGTCCTGATGATCAAAGACCTGCCTTACAGCCCGGTGACTGACTTCCAGCCAATCGGACTGGCAACGGTCGGGCCAATGGTTGTGACTGGTCGTAAGGATTTACCTCCAACAGACACAAAAGAATTTATCGCCTACGTCAGGGAAAATGCAGCAAAGATCAGCATGGGACATGCTGGGATTGGTTCAGCGTCTCACCTATGCGGCCTGATGTTCATGGATGCGCTGGGTATCAAACTGACCATGATTCCGTACAAAGGTGCGGCACCAGCAATCAACGACCTGATGGGCGGACAGATCGACATCATGTGCGATCAGACGACCAGTACGATTCCAGCTATTCAGAGCGGACGCATCAAACCCTATGCGGTGGCAGGAACTAAACGTCTGCCCTCTTTGCCCGATCTCCCGGCCCTGAGTGAGCTCGGCATTAAAGGGTTTGACATCAGCATCTGGTTTGGACTCTATGCACCGAAAGGCACTCCACAACCAGTGGTAGACAAGCTTTCTGCTGCATTACAAATGGCGGTGCAGGATCCCGAAGTCAAGTCCCGACTCAATGCGATTGGCACGGAACCTGCCTCACCCGATCTTGCCGTACCAGCCAGACTGCAGGCACATCTTAAAAATGAAATCGATACACTAGGCCCCTTGCTCACCAAGGCAGGCGTCACAGCCAACTAGTCGTTGACAAACAACCGGCTAAAGAGTCTGCCGTAATTTTTGGGCAGCCTCTTTGGCACGATCGTTTTCTGCGCGTAATCGTACAAATTCCTCAGGCCTGACACACTCGACATTTGAATAGTCTTTTTTCCAGGCATGGGAGTCTGACCAGCGCAAGGGTGACTGCACTGTTGTACGTGCAGCAGGCGCCGATTCAAGTGTGCGTAAGGCCAGCTCAAGCGTGAATGCCTGCGAGACACGATCACCCGGTTTTCCGGCTGCATTACCAAGCGGAAAGTCACTGAATAACATGCGTGGCACACCGACATGTTCAACCACATCTTTGGCGCATGCCATGATGATGCAAGAGATGCCTGCCTCTTCCAGATAGCGTGCGACCAGGCTACAGGTCTGATGACAGACAGGACAATTCGCCACAAGAATCACGGCATCCACACCATCTTGGCGACAATGGCGCAAAATATCCGGGCAATCAACATCCAGTGTATGGCGCTGACTACGATTGGTGGGCAGGCCATAAAATCGTTGCGCAAGCTGTCCAATGCGACCCACTGCCGCTGCCTGACGCAGCGCAGGCAACGGAAACCATGTACCGCTGTCTTGCATGGTCGTGTGTGTGCGGTCAATCGCGACGTGCGTAATACGCAAGTCGTGATCTTGTGACGTATCCCCAGCGTAGACCTTGTAAAACTTTGCCTCGGCATTGTAGGGTGCACCCACGCCCTGATCACCGCGACCAGGTTGATAGGGTGCGGCTGTCGTGATCAGGGCAACAGTTGATGACTGCAATGGTTTTGTCAATGGATGGAACGGAACCTCGGCAAAATGCGCCCAGCGATACGGGTTGTCATACCCCAGCGCCAGATACCAGTCACGTGTGCGCTGCATATAGCGCGTAGGGACATCATCATCTGGCGCGAAATTCAACTCAACATCAATCGACATTTATTTCACCAGTGGGCATCCGCCCTGATTCATTGGACGAAAAGCAACGTTACCAGGCGTTGTCGCGATATTTTTATACAAGTCCCATTCACCTTTGGATTCTGCGGGTGTTTTGACCTGGAACAAATACATGTCGCGCACGACACGACCATCGATGCGCAGGGTGCCATTCTTGGTCATGAAATCATTAATGGGTGTAGCACGCATTTGCGCCATCACTTTGTCAGACTCCTTGGAACCCACTGCTTTGACAGCCTGGAGATAATGCATGATTGCACCATAAGTACCGGCTTGTGTCATGGTAGGCATCACACCATTTCGCTTATAAAAGCGCTGCGACCAGGCGCGTGTCTGATCGTTCAAGTCCCAATAAAAAGCTTCAGTCAGATACAGCCCTTGCGCAAGAGGCAAGCCAATTGATTTGACATCGGATAAAAACGCAAGCAAGGCTGCGATCTTTTGACCATCTTTACCGACTCCGAACTCGGCGGCCTGTCTAATTGCGTTGCTCGTATCCTGACCACCGTTGGCCAGTCCGATTACTTTCGCCTTGGACGCCTGAGCCTGCAAAATGAACGAACTGAAGTCTGGTGCGCTCAGTGGATGCTTGACCGAACCAAGCACCTTGCCGCCGTTAGCCTCGATCACTTGTGTGGCATCACGCTCGAGGGCCTGACCAAATGCATAATCTGCCGAAAGAAAAAACCAGGTGTCACCACCTGCCTTGACTACCGCAGCAGCCGTACCTACAGACATCGCATAAGTATCATAGGTCCAGTGCACGGTGTAGGGAGAACAGCTTTTACCCGTCAGATCTGAGCTTGCAGCACTTGTCACCATCACGACTTTTTTCTTTTCTTCACCGAGCTTGCTAACGGCCAGCGCAATCGCAGAGGTTGGCATATCGGTCACCATGTCCACGCCATCCACATCAAACCATTGCCGTGCCTTGCTCGAAGCCACGTCAACTTTATTCTGCGTGTCCACAGAAAGCAACTCAACAGGCTTGCCCAACACCGAACCACCGAAGTCCTCAACAGCCATGCGTGCAGCGTCAACCAGTCCCTTACCACCAATCGATGAATAGATTGAGCTCATATCGGCGAGCACACCGATCTTGACCGTGTCGCTAGCGGTTTGGGCCTGGGTTGTTGCAGCACCAGCAGTGCAAAGCACCAGTGCGAATGCGTATGAAATTTTATTCATTCTTGTCTCCTGAAAAACGTTAATCGAGCTTGATATTGCCATCGCGTATCACCTGAGCCCAATAGATAGTCTGCTCGGCCATCCACTTTTTCAGCTCGGCAGGGGATTTGTTGTCCGCTTCTGAACCGAGATCAGAAAATTGCTTTTGCATATCAGGCTGGCTAATAATTTTTTTGATTTCAGCATTCAGTTTTTCAATGATCGCGACTGGCGTTGCAGCCGGTGCCATCATGCCTTGAAATGAGCCTGTTACGTAACCAGGAATCCGTTCAGCAATGGCCGGCACATCCGGAATCGGCCCAAAACGCACTGGGCTGGCCACCGCAATGATTTTAAAGTTGCCACTCCTGACCATTGGATAGGTCGCGAGATAGCTATTCATGGTCGCGTCAATCTGACCACCTGCTAGATCAGTCATGACTTGGGCACCGCCTTTGTACCCGATAAAATTCAGCTTGATACCTTCTTTTTGTGAAAGCAAGACACCAGAAAGGTGAGGTGCTGCGCCTAGCGGTGCACCATAATTGATGGGTGTTTTTTGAGCTTTTGCATATGCAATAAATTCGTCATAGTTCTTGACAGGTAATTTATTTGCAACGACAAGAATGTGCGGCGAGTAGGCAAGAATTGAAACCGGGGTGAGGTCTTTTTCGGGGCTGTACGTCAGGTTCGGCATCAGGCTCGGCGCCTGAGTCAGCGCACTCAAGTCCACGACCAGCAATGTATAGCCGTCGGGTTCGGCTCTGGCGACCATCGCAGCACCAATCTGGGCATTACCACCGGGTTTATTCTCAACCACCACGGACTGTCCCCAGGCATCCGTCAACTTTTTCCCAATAATGCGGGCCAGCACATCAGACGCACCACCTGCTGCGAAGGGCACCACAATGCGGATGGATCTGCTGGGGTACGTCGCGGCGGCGTCCTGTGCCTGCACAGAACCAGTCAGACTACAAAAAGTAGCCAGCGCACTCATGGCAAAAATCTTCAGCAGATGTCGTTTAGCTGAAGAGGTCTTGCTTCTGAAACATGATGGTGCTTGAAACACTGTGGTCTCATTCATATTTGTCTCTTCCTGTTTTTTTTATAATTGACTCAAACCGCTTTCACGACCTGAGCTTACTCTACTCAGTCAATTAGTTCAGGATGCTGCTCTCTACATTTAATGCCTTGGCGCATTGACGCAACGCCTCGTTTGTCAGGTTTGAAACGGTCACTCCCTGACTTTTGGCAAAGGCAATATTCCTGTCTGCCTGCTCACCTGGCAATCTGACTGGTACGTCCGGATCAATAGGTGAATTACTGTGACATGCATCGACCAGAAAATCCATCTGGTCGGTAAAAGCATCCAGACCTGCAAAAGCATTGGGATCAATAAGCTGGAGGTAAACGCTCGCCCCCCATTTTGTTGGAACGTCTCTTCGACCATAACCACTCAGGCCCTGCGTTAACGCCTCGACCATCAGCGCCATTCCAAAACCTTTATGACCAGACTCCACGCCACCGAGCAGCATCAGTGTGCCACGAGGCTCACTTTTTTCAAGTACGGCAGGATCACGTGTCGGAGCACCTTGCGCATCAAGCAACCATGGATATTCAAACTGCTTGCCAGCCTGAGTTTTTTCGCGCGTCATGGACACGGTGGTGATGGATGCAGACGTATCTATCAACACTGGAAATGCACTGGCCGGGAAACCAATACCAATCGGATTCGGACTGAATAAGGCCTGTGTCCCGCCGTAAGGGGCCACATATTTTCCATGAGGCCCGGATGAAAGCAGCATTGCAAAAAATCCGCGATCGGTCGCCTGCTTAAGTAGCGCTGCGAGACAACCTATATGGTGGCTGCGGCGAATGGAGAAGGTCACAACCCCATGCTGGGGCAAGCGATCAAATGCGACTTTCATTGCTTTTTCAACAAGCCAGAGCCCAGGCAAGTAGTTACCATCCCAGACAATTGTTGCACCCGTGTCATTGACAACGGTGTAATCACCGTCCGCAGACATATCGCCTTTGGCTAATTGATCAATATAGTTTTTACATTGCGCCAGGCCATGGGTGTGTCGCCCCATCATGTCTGTCAGCACCAGAAGTCGGGCAATAGATTCAGCCCGCTCCTCTGAGAGTCCTGCAGCAGCAAAGAGGGACTGGATAAAACGTGTCAAGGCGTCCACATCAAAACGACGTGTAATAGCTGAGGGTGTGGCTTGACTCATTTTTTTGTCCCGGTACTTTTCTAATGGAAAGCGTTTTCCAAAATCATACCAAGAATAATTAAGACGGCTGACCTTGGCAATACACCTGTCGGCAACCCGTCGTGATCACACCCAGAAAAATCAGTCCTCTGTCATCCCTGCAGCCTGAACAATCTCGCCCAGGCGCGCGCGCTCTGTATCGACAAATTCAACAAATTCAGCGCGTGTTCCGCCGACAGGCTCAATGCCCAGACTTTTGAGCTTATCTGACACTTCGGGGGACTTCATTGCGACATCAACTGCCCTGGCAAGTTTGTCCATAATCTCTGGAGACATTCCGGCAGGCGCGTGGATGCCGGCCCAGTGTGCAATTTGCAATCCAGTAAAACCCTGTTCTATCGCAGTTGGAAGTTCGGGATACACGGACAGCCGCTTGGTCCATGTCGTGGCGAGCGCTTTGAACTTATCTCCACCGCGCAGATGTGGAAGCGCTACGATACTTGCCTCGGAGGTTCCTTCGACATGACGCCCCATGACGGCGGAGGTGCTTTCTGAACCGCTCTTATATGGAACTGGAATTAACTTTGCCCCATATTTTGTATTCAAGATTTCAGCGACAAAATGTGGTGTGCTACCCGTTCCTGCCGTAGCAAAGTTAAAGCCCGATCCGAGTTTGGACGCGTCCACAAACTCGCGCAGATTGTTATAGGGCGAAGCCGTCGACACCACGATCACCGATGGTGAAAGACCAATCATCACAACAGGTACCAGATCAGAATCCTTGAACGGATTGACTTTCTTGATCATGCTATTTGTAATGACGCCCGCAGCACTGATCAAAAATGTATAGCCATCAGGTGCGCTTCTCGCAACATATGCCGAACCTACGTTGCCACCTGCGCCAGCTTTATTTTCAATAATGATCGGCTGACCCAGCTCTTTGGACGCGCCCTCGGCAGCCGCACGGGCCATCAGATCATTGGCACCACCGGGAGAAAATGGAACGACGAACCGGATCGGTTTGACTGGCCAGTCCTGGGCATATGCCTGCGGGGCACAGGACAGCAGCACACCGGCAAGACCGTATGCCAAAACAGAAAGGTGAATGTTTAATTTTCGTGTGGTTTGATTCATGCTGATTCCGGATCGATTAAAAATATTCTGCTAACTCATACATTCTATGCACGAATGGCTTGCCGCTTTTGCATTTGCCACATTTGTGCATAAACACCGTTTGCTCCGATCAATTCGTCGTGCGTGCCACGCTCGACAATCTGGCCGTGCTCCATCACGAGGATCTGATCAGCATGCACGATTGTTGATAAGCGGTGGGCAATGATCAGTGTGGTGCGATTTTTAGCCAGCCCCGACAGCTCATCTTGCAAAGCTCGCTCAGTCTTGGAATCCAGTGCAGAGGTCGCCTCATCAAAAATCAGCATAGCGGGCTGCTTGAGCAGCGTACGCGCAATGGCGACGCGTTGCTTTTCGCCACCCGAAAGCTTGAGCCCACGCTCACCGACCTGAGTTTCGTAACGTTCAGGCAAATGTTCAATGAACTGGTCCATTTGCGCAGCACGTGCGGCAGCATGGATTTCTTCAACACTCGCACCGGGTCTGCCGTAGGCAATATTATAGGCAATCGTGTCATTGAACAGGACTGTATCTTGCGGCACAATCCCGATCGACTGGCGCAAACTCGTCTGTCGCACGGCACGAATTTCTTGCCTGTCGAGCAAAATCTTGCCCGACTGAATGTCATAGAAGCGAAACAACAGCCGTGCGAGCGTGCTCTTGCCTGCGCCACTGCGGCCCACCACTGCAGTGACGGTACCGGCCGGAATGACAAAGCTGACGTCTTTGAGGATTTCACGTTTTGGATCATAGTGAAAGCTCACGTGCTCAAAACGCACTTCCGGACCCACAAGCGGATCTGTGATCGTGAGGGCAGGTGCACCCGGGGCATCAGCGACTTCTTTATCGGCTGTCAACAAAGTGAACATCCTGTCCAGATCCGTCAGGGACTGCTTGATCTCCCGATAAATCACGCCCAGAAAATTCAATGGAATATACAGTTGAATCATGAGCGTATTGACCAGCACCAGGTCCCCAAGCGTCATTGAGCCGTTAGCCACTCCGAGCGTAGCGCGCCACAGGATCAGCACCAGACCGACAGCAATGATGGCCTGCTGACCGAGATTCAGGAAGGCCAGCGATTGCTGGGACTTGATGGCTGCAGCCTGGTAGCGAATCAGATTCTCATCATAGCGACGGGCCTCAAAGGCCTCATTGCCAAAATACTTGACGGTTTCAAAATTCAGCAAGGAGTCGATGGCCTTTTGATTGGCCCGTGAGTCCATATCATTCATGGTGCGTCGAAGATGCGTGCGCCACTCGGTCACAAGAATCGTGAAGGTAATGTAGAAG
>CANCOC010000073.1 GCA_947379755.1 Alcaligenaceae bacterium
CAGATCACACCCGAAATCAATCGGCTGGCAATCCCGCAGGCCAGCATCAACGAGAGCATTTCAGCACCACGCGCAGGACCAAAACCAAGATCGGCGCAATACGCCACGATATGCACCTGCGGCATCGACATCGCGACACAGCATGCTACCGCTGCCACGCACAGCAATAGTTGCGCCTGCCCCATCCCCAGACCAAAGGGCCGAAGCGTCTGTGTGTCCTTCAGGCTGCCTGCGACTGCGACCTGCACCTGCGGTGGACGCGGGCGCATCAGCAATGCCAGCAAGGCCATCGTCACCCCGCACACAACCCCCATCAGGACATAGGTCTGACGCCAGCCGATTGTTGAGACGCCATATTGCGCAATATTGGGCCAGACAGCACCGGCCAGATAGTTACCACTGGCGCAGATTGCCACCGCAATCCCGCGACGCTTATTCCACCAGAGAGACGTGTCGGCGACCAGCGGCGCAAAGGTGGTCGAGGTCCCCAGCAATCCCAGCATGATGCCGTGCGCCATGGCAAAGCTGAGAATACTGCCGGCATACCCCGCCCAGACAAAGCCTGCCATGACACCCACCGAACCGATCAACAGCACGCGTGCGATTCCCCAGCGATCCGCCAGCCGGCCCATATAGACACCGCCCACGCCGAAACCAATCATCAGCAAGGTGTAAGGCAGCGAGGCCTCGGAACGTGACACGCCGAATTCAGCCTGCACCTCGGGCAACACGACAGACACCACATACATGCAGCTGCTGCCCATCGTCATGATGGCAAGGGTCGTCAGCAAACGCCAGAAGGCATAGCGCGAATCGATTAAATCAACAGAGGCAGCTGGAGAGGTTGTCATGCGGGAATCTTAACTCGAATTACACTGCTGACTCTGCGCACGTTCGCTGGCGCGGCCGATCCCCCTGAGCGAGCCTGACTGATACCGAGCTTATGAAATCCACGTTCTGGTTTGCCCCGCTGTTCATACTGATCTGGAGCACCGGCTTCATCATCGCCCGCTATGGCATGCCCTACTCCGAGCCGATGACATTCTTGTTTTACCGGTTTTCGGGCGTTGTCCTCTGCATGGTTCCAGTCGTGCTCTGGCTCAAACCCAAGTGGCCCTCTGGCAAACAGATCCTGCACATCGCCATCGCAGGCGCACTGTTTCAGTTTTGCTATCTGGGTGGTGTCTGGATCGCAGTCAAACAAGGCATGCCGGCAGGCCTTGCCGCACTGATCGTCGGTCTGCAGCCGATCCTCACCGCATTGCTGGCCTCATTTGTATCGGAACGGGTATCCGCCCGGCAATGGCTGGGTCTGGCTCTGGGACTGGTTGGCGTTTCGCTGGTCCTGTTTGCCAAGATCCGGGTGGACGGCCTGACGTGGATCAGCATTGCGTTTGCCTTTGGCGGAATGATTGCCATCACGTTTGGCACACTTTATCAAAAACGCTATTGCCCGGCCTTTGACTTGCGTACGGGCTCTGTCATTCAGTTCAGCACCAGTGCAGTGCTCTGCCTGATCATGATGTTCCTCTTCGAAACACGTGAAGTGCAATGGACGATCCCCATGATCGGTGCCATGTTGTGGGGCATTCTCACCATCTCGATTGGTGCCATGAGCCTCTGGTTTATCCTGCTGCGTCGTGGCGACGCCACCAAAGTCAGCAGCGTGATGTACCTGACACCCCCTACAACCGCACTCATGGCGTGGGTACTGTTTGATGAACCGCTGACCGCACTGATCCTGATCGGTACGCTGGTTAGCATGCTGGGAGTACTGATCGTGAATCAGTCTTCGCTGCCAACGTGGTTGCGGCGCAGCTGATTTCCTTGCCGCAGGCGGACATTGCTTGTTACATTCGAAACACAATCATACCCGTTACTCTTTAGCGACCAGACACCATGCCACTGACAGCCAACGCTGCGCACGCTCCCCGCAAACATCGCTACTACGATCTGCTTGTCGCGGCCTTTGTCACTGTATTACTGTGTTCTAACCTGATCGGAGCGGGCAAAGCCGCTCAAATCGAGCTGCCTTATCTGGGGACAGTGGTATTTGGCGCCGGTGTGCTTTTTTTCCCCATCTCTTATCTCTTTGGCGATATCCTGACTGAGGTCTACGGTTACGCCCATGACCGTCGTGCAGTATGGTGCGGCTTTGCTGCCTTGCTGTTTGCCGCAATCATGTCCCTGATCGTCGTCAATCTGCCACCCGCACCAGGGCAATACAACTCACATCTGCAAGAAGGCCTTGAATCCGTTTTTGGCAATACCTGGCGCATCATCGCAGGCTCAATCATTGCCTTCTGGAGCGGCAGCCTGACCAATAGTTTTGTACTGGCCAAAATGAAAATCCTGACAAACGGCAAGTACCTCTGGACGCGCACGATCGGCTCGACCGCCGTCGGTGAACTGGTCGACTCTTCGCTGTTTTATTTTCTGGCTTTTTACGCCATCTGGCCCACACAGCAAATCATCAGTGTCGCGATTACGCAATACTTTTTAAAGACAGGCTGGGAAGTCCTGGCGACTCCCCTGACCTATCGCATCGTGGGCTTTCTCAAGCGCAAGGAACACGAAGACTATTTCGATCGCCGCACGAACTTCAACCCCTTTAAAGTCAAGGTTTAAAGGACTGGATCAGCCTTGTCGTAATGTATAGACGAGGCTGAATTGAAGAAATCAGTACGTACTCCGCATCATCCGAGTGCGCGCCAAATCCCTGCAGGCCAAAACTTTCAATTACGGCCCCCTGGGTGTGCAGCGAAGCGTAGGCCGCATCCGTGCCACCACCTGTCGCAGTTTCAAGCATGGTGATCTTCCAGTTGATTTCTCCTGCCAGCGCGAGCACCTGACGCGCTGCGGCGCGGCTCTTATCCGTTGCATTCAACGCCGGGCGACCGCGCAGCAGATCAACCGTAACAGTCGTATCCGGAATCAGTTTGTTTTTGATCCTTTCCTTCAGCACTGTTTCGACGGCATCAAAGTCACTCATCCGCTCAGCCCGCACATCAGCCGTCGCACGGGCCTGCGATGGAATCATATTGGGTACGGTCCCTGCGCTGGCCTGTGTCCAGTTCAGTTTCAGTCCTTTGGCAGGATCCGACAGATCACGCATTTGCAAAATCTGATGTGACAACTCATACAGGGCATTGCGTCCCTGCTCAGGGCTCGCCCCCGAATGCGAGGCACGCCCGGCGACAGTCAGCGTTGCACGCGCAATGCTCGAAGTCGCCAGCCTGACGTAATCACCTTTGACACTACTACCCTCAAACGAGATCACCAGGTCACTGTTCTGGCCCAGTTGCGTGATGCGCTCGCGTGAACCTGGCGAACCAATTTCTTCGTCGCCGTTAATCAGCACTGTCAGTTCGCCAAAGCTATCAATATTCAGTGCGCTGAGCATTCTGAGCGTATGAAGAATCATCGCAACACCCGCTTTATCATCGGCGATTCCCAGACCATAGGCTTTATCTCCCTCTACGCGAAAGGGCTGGCGGGCGAGATCTCCGCGCTGATACACCGTATCCATATGGGCGATCAAGGCGATTCTTGAAGTTCCTTTGCCCTTGATTTTGGCCTGCACCATTGCGCCAGTCTGATCTGCGGGCGTTGTCGCAATGACTTCGCTGGCCAGACCCATCGCATTAAGTTCTGCCTCAATCAGTTGACGAATTTTTGCCAGGCCTGCGAGATCACGACTGCCAGACTCAATTGAGACGAGTTTTTCAAGCGTTTGAAGCGCCAGGGGGACCTGTTGTCCAGACAGTAAGCGTATGGCAGCCGGATCGGCACCCTGGGCCGCAGCACCACCCACTACAAGGGTCAGACAGCAAGTCATCAGGTATCGCAACATATTCAGGGCCTTTTGATTTTTAATCGTTAAGGGGTAATCTTACCCACAGTTTGACGTCAGAAACAGATCACACAGTGGCAGACATGCAAAAACAGGCTTTGCCCGTTAAACTTGCTCACGAAAATAATATTTGCACCGGAGATCAGAGAACATGACAGTCATTACCAACGTAGAAGACTTGCGCGTCATTGCAAAAAAACGCGTACCACGTATGTTTTACGACTATGCCGACTCGGGCTCATGGACTGAAAGCACTTACCGGGCAAATGAAAGCGACTTCCAGAAGATCAAACTGCGTCAACGCATCCTGATCAACATGGAACACCGCTCGACGGTGACCAAGATGATTGGCCAGCCGGTCGCGATGCCTGTCGCAATTGCCCCAACCGGCATGACAGGCATGCAGCACGCAGATGGCGAGATCCTGGGTGCCCAGGCAGCTAAAGCATTTGGTATTCCCTTCACGCTCTCGACCATGAGCATCTGCTCGATTGAAGACGTATCCAAACACACGGGCGGCCATCCATTCTGGTTCCAGCTGTATGTGATGAAAGACCGTGACTTTATCGAACGGCTGATTGATCGCGCCAAAGCGGCAAATTGTTCAGCACTGGTACTCACACTTGATTTACAGATTCTCGGGCAACGGCACAAGGACCTGAAAAACGGCTTGAGTGCGCCACCTAAACTGACACTCGCAAACCTGATCAACATTGCGACCAAACCACGCTGGGCAATGGGTATGCTGGGCACCCCCCGCAGACAGTTTGGCAATATTGTCGGACACGTCAAGGGCGTGACAGACATGAGTCGGCTCAGTGAGTGGACAAGCTCGCAGTTTGATCCTGCCCTGAACTGGGGTGACGTCGAGTGGATCAAAAAACGCTGGGGTGGCAAGCTCATTCTCAAAGGGATCCAGGATCCTGAGGATGCGCGCATGGCACTCAATAGTGGCGCAGATGCGCTGATCGTCAGCAACCATGGCGGGCGCCAGCTCGATGGTGCAAATTCAAGCATCCAGTCTCTGCCAGGCATTGTCGATGCCGTAGGTAAACAAATCGAGATTCACATGGATGGAGGAGTGCGCAGTGGTCAGGACGTCCTGAAAGCGCGCGCACTTGGCGCACAGGGCTGCTACATCGGGCGTCCGTTTTTATATGCGCTCGGTGCGATGGGCGGCCCCGGCGTGACCAAAGTGCTTGAAATCCTGCATAAAGAACTGGATCTCACCATGGCCTTCTGCGGCCACACAGACATCGAAACCGTCGACAAAAGCATTTTGTTACCGGGCACCTACCCAACCTGAACAAATATCGATCACCCGCCCCACGCTACCCAACGTAGCGGGGCACCCCGCTCAAGGAAATCGTACAGACCATGTCCGAACACGCACACATTGATCCGTCCAACAAAAAAGTTGCACTGATCATCGCCATTCTCGCGCTCTGTCTTGCGATCAGCGAGACACTCAGTAAGGCATATCAGACCGAAGTCATTACCAAACAGGTTGAAGCTTCCAACCTGTGGGCATTTTTTCAGGCGAAATCGATTCGCAAAACGAGCACGGAGATCGCTCTGGAATCTCTGCAGGCAACGGCTCAGCCCAATGACGCAAAAGCCGAAGAACTGATCAAGAAATGGTCAGTCGCCGTTAAACGCTACGACACCGAACCTGAAACCGGCGAAGGCCGCAAAGAACTGGCTGCACGCGCTAAAAAAGCACAACAGCTTGGTGATGTTGCCAACCACAAGTATCACAACCTCGAGATTTCGTCTGGAATGCTGCAAGTTGCAATCGTCTTGTCCTCGGCAAGCATTATTACCAACGTTATGTTGCTTGCGTGGTTTGCAGGTGGCTTAGGCGTCGTTGCTGTCGGCTTTGGCCTCTTTGCCATGTTTGGCGGAGCATTTTTGATCTAGGCACCCAACCAGGGACAAACCGCACAGTGAAACGTCGTCAGCTTTTACAGTGTGCAACGGCCTGTGCTGCCCTGGTCAGCCTGCCACGCACGGGATGGGGGCAGCAACCCTGGCAGGGCAATCCCTTTGGCCTGGGTATCGCAAGCGGATCTCCCACGCACGACTCAGTTGTATTGTGGACACGCCTTGATCCTGGCGCCGCTGAAGCTGCGGGTCTGACGCACCAGGCAATCCCCGTTACGTGGCAGCTGGCCCACGATCAGCAATTCTCACGGCTGGCGGCCCATGGTGTCATCGAGGCCATGCCCGCGCTTGCGCATTCTGTGCATGCTGAAGTCGCCGGACTGGACCCTGACCGACACTATTTTTACCGCTTTATTGCTGGCGATGCCGTCAGTCCGACAGGCCGGACCCGAACATTTCCGCATCCTGAGTCACAGGTCAATCGCCTGAGGCTGGCCTATGCCTCCTGTCAGCAGTGGGGCAACGGTTACTACAGTGCCTACCGCCACATGCTCGATGAAAATCTAGATCTCGTGATGTTTCTTGGCGACTATATGTACGAGTATCCAAGTTCGCGCCCCGTGGACGTGCGCCCGACCACGGGCGGATGGGTCACAACCCTGAGTGGCTACCGCGACCGGTATGCCCTGCACAAATCCGATCCGGACCTGCAAGCGATTCATGCGGCCTGTCCATGGCTGGTGACATGGGACGATCATGAGGTGCAAAATGACTATGCAGGGACACAGGCGGGCGACTCAGGCCGCCCTGTCGCAGACTTCATGGCCAGACGTCGTGCCGCCTACCAGGCTTTTTATGAGCATATGCCTGTCAGACGCGCGAACTTTGCACAACTGATCGGACAGACAAGTGAAAACGCACGCGTCTTTGGCAGCACGCATTATGGTCGGCTGGCGACGCTCTATACGCTGGATGATCGTCAGTTCCGTGATCCCCAGGCCTGCACCCCTGGCAATCGCACAGGGTCGGCCCGCGTGGATCCGGCCACCTGTGAAATATGGAATCAGGCCCATCGCAGCCTGCTTGGTCAGGAGCAAGAGGGCTGGCTCAGACGACAGTTTGAAACAGCCACGTCACAGTGGAATGTGATTGGCCAGCAAACATTGCTTGGCGCACGTAATTTTGACGTAAAAGGTGCAGAAAGGCGCTCAAACGATGGCTGGGACGGCTATCCCGCCGCACGCCAAAGGCTGACCGATGCCATGCAACAGACCAGGCTATCGAACCCGGTAGTACTCGGCGGCGATGTGCATGAAAACTGGGTCGGCCATATTCTGTCTGATTACCAGCGTGCAGACAGCACGCGCGTGGGCGTGGAATTCTGCGGCACGAGTATCACCTCGCTCTCAGGCACAAGTTCTGAAAAAATTCGCGAAATGCTCAGCGTCAATCCGCACTTTATCTTTGCCAATGCGGCCTGTCGCGGCTACGGCGTGGCGCAGTTCACACCCAGGGAACTTACCACGACGTTACGTGCAGTCAAGGACGCGACCGATCCGCAGTCTTCGGCCTTTACTCTTGCCAAATTTTCTGTCGAATCAGGAAGTGCCTCCATCGAGCAGCTCTGAAGCTGCTTGCACACCGCGTACACAGCGGACGGTGGACGGTGGCAGCAAATGTCACAAGACAGCTATTCGAACTTATTGCTATCAGTGACGTTGATCAGCCACTCACGCCAGATCG
This sequence comes from Alcaligenaceae bacterium, assembly GCA_947379755.1. GTDB lineage: Bacteria > Pseudomonadota > Gammaproteobacteria > Burkholderiales > Burkholderiaceae_B > Zwartia. The sequence continues at coordinate 7,481 of CANCOC010000073.1, forward strand.
CCACAATCAGTGCCATCAGGACCGGGCCGATGAACAGGCCAACAAACCCCATGGTTTTAACCCCACCTACCAGACCAAAGAATGTGGGTAAAAACGGGAGCTTGACCGGTCCACCAACCAGACGTGGACGCAGTGTTTTGTCGACAATGAACAGTTCGATGGCACCCCAGGCAAACAGGCCAAAACCAGCGATGTGCTGGCCCGAGCCAATCAGGTAGAGCGAAACCAGGGTAAAAGAGAGCGGCGCACCACCAGGGATCATCGCCATAAAAGCCGTAATCACGCCCAGCAGAACGTGCGAGGGCACCCCTGCAATCCAGTAGGCCACACCCAGCACCAGCCCCTCTCCGATCGCAATCAGACCCATGCCCGTGACGGTTGCGCTAATGGTGGCAGGTACCACACGTGAGAATCGCTGCCAGCGCAGGGGCAAAATTCGTTCGCCAAGAATATCAAGCTGGCCAGCCATCCGATGTCCGTCTTTATAGACAAACAGCAATGTGATCAGCATGAAGAGCACAGTTAAAACGATGTGAAACACATTGCCAGTTGCCGAAAGGATCGTCCGATAAATATTCCCGATATGCTGCCCACTGATGGCCTCGATCCAGGCACCCAGCGCGTGAGGCTGCCCAAGATATTCGGACCAGTAAATGCCGAGACGTTCGCCCGCGACCGGCAGCGCGACGATCCAGGCCGGTGGTTCTACACCAAGCCTGTTGGCAGCGAGTAGCCAGGCGACCAGATTGCTCGCCTCTTTGACCGAGTAGTACAGGGCAATCGAGAGCGGCACCACCAGCACCACGATAATGATCAGCAGCGCCAGGCCCGCGGCCAGGGTGGTGCGTCCACCACAGACCTTGACCCAGCGAGAATAGAGCGGCCAGCTGGCAAAACCAATAATCAGTGCCGCTAAAGCCGGCACCAGAAAATCAATAAAAAAATACACGCCCGCCGCGAGCAACAGCACCAGCAGGAACCTTGCAACAAGATGGGCGGGCAGAACAGGCTGCATCAGGTCAGCACCCTGACCGGACTGCCGTCAATCCAGGTCTGGATGTTATGAACAACGTTTGTGTAAAAAACCGCAAAGTTCTCTGGCGTGGCGTAACCCAGATGCGGTGTTAACAAGGTGCGCGGCACATAGCGCCAGCCGTCATATTGACCAAGAGGCTCGGAATCAAACACATCCAGACCTGCACCACCAATTTTGCTTTGTTCGAGTGCCTGCTTGAGTGCGTCCTGATCAACCAGGCCTGCACGGGACGTATTGATCAGATAGGCAGTCGGCTTCATCGACGCAATACTGGCTGCATCCACAATGCCTCGCGTCCGGTCACTCAACACCAGATGGATACTGATCGCATCTGAGGTGCTGAATAGCTCCTCTTTTGTAACAAGTTTTACACCAGCCTCGGCTGCACGTTCCTGAGTCAGATTCGGGCTCCAGGCAACAACGTCCATGCCAAAAGCATGCCCGACGCGCGCCACGCACTGGCCAAGATGTCCGGCACCGAGCACGCCCAGACGCTTGCCTTCCAGTGTGGGGGGCATCGAGGTCTGCCAGAGACCTTGCTTCATATTCTCAGCTTCTTTGGGAATATTTTTAAACAATGCCAGCAAAAGTGACCAGGCCAGTTCTGCCGTCGCGCCCCTGCTATGTGGATCACCCGGGGCACCTGAGACCACCACGCCTTTCTGGCGGCAGGCGTCAAGGTCGATCGAATTGTTGCGCAAGCCGGTCGTGACAAGCAGCTTTAAATTAGGCAAGGCCTCAATCAGACTGGCCGGGAAAGCCGAGCGCTCACGCATCGCGACAATCACATCAAAGGGTGCCAGAACCTGGGCACTTGTTTCTGGCGCAATGAAATCAGAAAAGAAACTGACGTCCGCATTGAGCGACTGCCAGTTAGCAAGGTCAGGGGCTACTTTCAAGTAGTCATCAAGTACGGCAATACGCATGACGTAATCCTTAAACGGTGAATATTATTGTTGTACTACATTGTCTGCTGCAGGCGCTTTTCGATCTCTTCTTTGGGAATCGCACCACCGACCCGGCTGCCATCCACAAAAAACAGTCCTGGTGTGCCGCGCACCATGAGTTTTTGACCAAGCGCCACCATCTTGTCAGTGGGTGCATCGCACTCAACCGTTGGGGGAACAGTCCCCTTGAGCATCCAGGCATCCCAGGTCGCACCCTGATCTTTTGCGCACCAGATGTTTCGGACCTTGGTGGTGGAGTCAGGTGAAAGAATCGGATATGGGAAGGTATAGATCGTCACGTTATCCATTCCCACCATCGACTGCCTGAGCTGTTTGCAATAGCCACAGTTCGGATCTTCAAAAATGGCAAGTCTGCGTGAACCATCGCCACGTACTTGCTTGAAAGACAACTCAAAGGGCAGTTCATCAAACGGTATCCTGGCCAGGGCATCCTGTCTTTCGCGCGTGACATCACGACGCGTCAGACCGTCAATCAAGGTCCCGTCGAGCACGAAGCTGACTTTTTCATCGGTGTAGACCAGATCCATTCCGAGCTGAATCTCGTACAGGCCATAAGGCGTCAGGCGAACGGCTGTGATGGGGGGATTATCAAAGCGTTTGGCAAAGAGCTTCTGGACCGCCTGCGTTTTGGCCTGATTAGCCTCGGCATTGTCTGGAGTGGCCTTCTGCGCACAGACAGTCCATGCGAGACAAGACAAGATGACAGTGGCCAGCAATTTTGAATAACGACTCAACATACATTCTCCTAGCGGGACGCCCCGCCAATCAGCTGCCTTTTGATAAAGGGCAGCCGATCGACAAGATTCATCCCGACATTACGCAGCCACGCAACAGGCGCGGACTGCACATCAAATAAACGGTGCAACCCATCGGTCACGCATCGCATCGCCATCACTGGCTCGGCGCGCGCACGGCGATAGCGCCTCAGCACCATTGGATCACCCGGCGTGCGAAAAGGTTCGCGTCCGGCAACACAATCAACCAGACACTCTACATCGCCCAGACCAAGATTGAGTCCCTGGCCTGCCAGAGGATGCAGTCTGTGCGCAGCATCGCCTGCCAGTGCCAGTCCATCACCGATCATGGCCGACTGATTCAGCGTCAAGGGAAAACTGAACACAGGGCTGCGCAGGCTCAGTGCACCCAGCCTGCCAGCGCTCGCCTGAGCCAGACGGGCCGACAGCTCGCGGCTGCGCGCCTCTTCAGGCAGCGCAAGCAGGGTTTGTGCAAGTTCCGTTTTAAGGGACCAGACCATCGACACCTGGTGTCCGCTGGCGGTATCTGGCATCGGTAATAAGGCCAGCACGCCATCCGCACTAAACCACTGAAGCGCGGTGCCAAGGTGGGCACGCTCGGCATCCAGATGTGCGACCAGTGCGGTGACACCGTAAGGACGTATATCCACAGCCAGACCTGCGGCGGTGCGCAGGGCAGACTGGGCGCCATCGGCTGCCACAAACAGGTCCGCCTCCAGGGTGGTGCCAGAATCGGTAGTCAGGACACCTGGTGCGTAAGAGACAAATTTTTCGTTAATCCAGGTAAGCCCAAAAATCTGCACCGCCTGCACAAGTGCGCGTTCAATTTCGCTGGCCTCGATAATCCAGGCCAGCTCGGGCAAGGCGTTTTGCCAGGCGCTCAAATTCAGATGCCCGTCACCATCGCCAAAGACTTCCATCGCCTCGACACGCGTCAGGCGTGCTGCCGGCAACAGATCCCAGACACCAATCGAGGCCAGGAATTTCTGACTTGCAGGCGAAATCGCGTACACCCGCGGCTGATAATGCTCAGGGTTGGCCAAAGCAAAAGTGGCTCTGGGACCGAGCAAGGCAACCTGCTGGCCGCGACGGGCCAGGGCAAGCGCCGAGGCCAGGCCAACGATTCCACTGCCACATACGACGATAGAGGTTTTCATCGGGCAGACGGCGCTCCAGCCTGCTTGGGCCACAGGACCCACATCTGGCCACTTTGTTTCATCCGGCCTGCCATTGCGCCTGCCGCTTCACCAAAGCCCCAGTAAAAGTCTGCACGGGCGGCGCCCTTGATCGCCGTCCCGGTATCCTGGGCAAATACCAGCCTGTTTAAGGGTTGCGCCGATGCGGGCTGCGTCGTCGCCAGAAAGACTGGGGCGCCGAGCGGTACAAAAGCCGTATCCACAGCAATGGAACGTTGTCCCATCAGCGGCACGCCATAGGCACCCTTGGGGCCAATTTCAGGGTCAGTGATGGGCTCTTCCTTAAAGAAGACCAGCGCCGGGTTGGCATTGAGCATTTCCTGGACACGCTTGGGGTTGCGCCGGGCCCATTCACGGATGTTTTGCATCGAAGTCTGTGCCAGCGCAAGTTCGCCCTTGTCGGCGAGCCATTTGCCAATTGACACATAGGGATGGCCATTGTGGTCTGCATATGCCACACGGATGGTCTGCCCTGCACCCGGACCATCGGTCAGTTGTACCCGACCCGAACCCTGTACCTGCAAAAAGAAGTTATCGACCGGATCACTGACCCAGACAATGGCTGGTGGCTGGCGACCGGAAGTCTCAAGACTGGCCCGGCTGTCGTAGGGCACCACACGATTGCCCTCAAGCTTGCCACGGACGCGTTTGCCAGCCAGCTCCGGGTACATTTTGCCAAGATCGATGGTCAGCAGGTCTGCTGGCACCGTATACAGGGGCCACTGATAGATGCCGCCCTGCTTGCGCGAGCCCATCACCAGAGGTTCGTAATAGCCTGTGACCGTATTGCTGGCAGGCCTGGCATCAGCGCCCTGGAGTTTCCAGGCAACCAGCCAGGTCTGCAAAAACCGCCGGACAGCTTCGCCATCGGTCGCAACAGGCGCACGCGCAGGATCCGCAGCAGCCGCGCACACCGGCTGCCATGCCCTCGGGGCCGAGCGTGCAGGTGCAGCCAGATTGCCAGAGGTCGGGCGCATCAGGCCACGACAGTTTCTTAAAAAGGTGGTCCAGACATTGCGCATGTCATCATTGGCCCAGCCAGGAACCTCATTGAAACCGACTGTTACAAATTTGCCCGTGAGCGCACGCGATGGTGTCTCAGGCAGGGCAGACAGCGCAGGGACAACCAGTGGGCCGTCCAGCGTGGCAGGCGCGGCCTCAGGCAGGCCCGTTGTCGCGGTTGGCCTGGACGGGCCAGACGAACAGGCTGCCAGCAGAGCCAGCACCGTCGCGGCGGCGAGGACACGGACCACTTGATTCAAACGATCGGACATCTTCAGGATCCTGACTTAATCATTAATGTAGTGTGCGCGGCATCGCCAGCACAAACTCGGGAATTTCAACATCAAAGGGGACCCCGTTTTCGCCCACACAATGGTAGCTGCCCCGCATCGTACCAACCGGCGTGGTCAACGGGCAGCCGCTGGTGTACTCAAATGTTTCACCTGGTGCGAGTAACGGCTGCTGACCCACCACGCCCAGGCCGCGCACGTCCTGTTCGCCGCGGTCACCATCCGTGATCACCCAGTGGCGACTGATGACCTGGGCCGGGCGCTCACCAGTATTCGTGATCCGAACCGTGTAGGCAAACACAAATTGCTGTTTTGCCGGATTGGACTGATCTGCAACGTAGCGCGGCTCGACCGCCACCGATAGTTCAAAAGGTTTCAAAACATATCCTGTAAAAAAACGTGATCGGCATACAAACATCATCATTCACTGCAATAATGGCGCTCATCCCGACTTGCTGTCTGCACATCATGCCAGAAACTTCAGCTTTACCGACTGCCCGCATCGCTCCCAGCATTTTATCTGCCGACTTTGCCCGTTTGGGTGAAGAAGTGCGAAATGTTGTGGCTGCAGGTGCCGACTGGATCCATTTTGACGTCATGGACAACCATTACGTTCCCAATCTGACAATTGGTCCGATGGTGTGCGAGGCAATCCGCCCCCATGTCAGCGTACCAATTGACGTACATCTGATGGTCGAGCCGGTTGATGCCCTGATCCCGATGTTTGCCAGGGCGGGGGCCAACGTCATCACCTTTCATCCTGAGGCATCGCGTCATGTTGACCGCAGCCTGGCCCTGATCAGGGAGCAAGGCTGTCAGGCCGGACTGGTCTTTAACCCGGCTACACCACTGGACTGGCTCACCCATGTCATGGACCGTGTCGACGTGATCCTGCTCATGTCCGTAAACCCCGGCTTTGGTGGACAAAGCTTTATTCCAGGCACCCTGAACAAACTGCGCCAGGTCCGCACCCTGATTGATCGTCATGTCCAGCTGGGTGGACAACCGATCTCGCTAGAGGTCGATGGAGGTGTCAAAGTCGACAATATCCGTGAAATCCGCGCAGCTGGAGCAGACACCTTTGTTGCAGGTTCGGCCATCTTTGGCAAACCTGACTATCACACCGTCATTCAGGAGTTGCGCCAGCAAATTTCCCTGGCGGATCAACTGACAGCCTGAGACCCTTACCCATGCTGATTTACGATGCGGTCCTGCTGGATCTGGATGGCACATTGCTTGACACGATTCCCGATCTCGCCCACGCGGCCAACGCCATGCGCGCAGACCTGGATCTGGCGCCCCTGCCTGAGGCACTGATCGCAACATACGTGGGTCGTGGCGTTGATAACCTGATCCGGCGTACGCTCACTGAGCGCCTGGATGGCGAAGGCCTCACCGACGAACAGTTTGCGCGGGGTCGCGCCTCTTTTTTTCCCCGCTACCACGCAGTCAATGGTCAACATGCGGTGATGTTTGACGGCGTGCTGCCAGGTTTGCAACGCATGCAACAAATGGGTCTGAAACTTGCCGTCGTGACCAATAAGTCAACAGAGTTCACCCTGCCCCTGCTTGAACGAACCGGATTGGCAGGATTTATGCAGGCGGTGGTCTGCGGCGACACCCTGTCCGAGCGCAAACCCCACCCGGCGCCCATGCTGCATGCATGCGCCCTGCTTGGATCCCTCCCTGCCCGCAGTGTCGCAGTCGGTGACTCCGTACACGACGCGCACAGCGCACGCGCCGCCGGCTGTAGCGTACTGGCCGTACCTTATGGCTATAACGAAGGCAATAGCGTGCACACCCTGGATGTCGATGCTATAGTAGAAACCATCGAAGCAGCGGCCCTCTGGGTAGCTGAACAACGTGAACATTAAAAATGACCATATCTGTCCGCACTCAAATCGTAACTGGCGCCTCGTGGCGTTGGTGGCGTTTGTGCATCGGGTGATGGTTTGATTGAGACTGGTGGCGGGGACATATTCCCGGCATCATGTAGTAAAAACCTAGCCCGCCCAACCATGGCCGGGCTTTTTTATTATTCAACCCGGTTGGCTCTTACCGAGAACCGCGACCATCATGACTGAACTCGAATTTAA
>CANCOC010000074.1 GCA_947379755.1 Alcaligenaceae bacterium
GTCTGCCGCGCGGTATGGTGTATCGCCATCCTTTCCCGGGGCCTGGCCTGGGCGTGCGTATCATGGGTGAAGTCAAAACTGAGTATGCGGATCTGTTGCTACGTGCTGATGCAATCTTTATCGAAGAGCTGCATAACTTTATAGATCCAAAATCAAATTTAAGCTGGTATGACCTGACTTCCCAGGCCTTTGCCGTATTCCTACCTGTGAAATCAGTTGGTGTAATGGGCGATGGCAGGACTTACGAATACGTTGTGGCGTTGCGTGCCGTCCAGACCCTGGACTTCATGACTGCCGACTGGGCGCCATTGCCTTATCCCTTGCTGGCAAAGGTTTCCTCCAGAATCATCAATGAAGTGCGCGGGATCAATCGCGTTGTTTATGATGTCTCCTCAAAACCCCCGGCAACTATTGAGTGGGAATAAAGCATGGAAATCAAAGATAGCGTTGCTGTTGTCACCGGAGGCGCAAGCGGAATTGGCGAGGCGGTCGTTAAGCATTTGATTCGTTGCGGTGCCCGTGTTGCCGTGGTCGATCTGGAACAGAAAAACATTGATCGCGTGATCACCGAGATCAGGCAACAGGGGGGTGACGCGATTGGCGTATGGGCAGATGTCACGAGTGAATCCGACACAGCACGTTTTATCAATGAGACAGTCAGTACCTTTGGCAAGCTCAATCTTGCAGTCACATGTGCTGGCATTATCCGTGATGGCACGCTACTTTCGCTAGATAAAGAGACTGGTCACGTCAGCAAGAAACTCAGTTTCGAAAAATGGAAAGCTGTCATCGATATCGACCTGACTGGCACATTCCTGACCCTGCGCGATGCTGCAGAAGCCATGGTCAATGGGGGTTGGGAAGGTCTGCTCGTGCCGATTTCTTCTGTGAATAAAGTGGGGCAGATCGGACAACTCAATTACTCCTCTGCTAAAGCTGCGATTGAGTTAATGCCAAAAATTATCATTGGTGAATTCTTGATGCGCGGCATACACAATATTCGTTGTGTAGGGATCGCTCCAGGCTACACGGAGACGTCATTACTCACCGGGATGAATCAGGAGGCTCTGAAGGCAATACTTGCAGATGTCCATATCGGACGTCTGATCAAACCTGAAGAAATCGCAGACATGATTGGTTATTGCATGACAAATCATGCGTTGAATGCGACCACCATCGAAATCACGGGTGGCCTCTGTTATTCACATGGCATTGCTAAATAACAGACATGAAACCTGGCTCGAATTAAGGTTCGGGCTATTTCAGCGCTCGTTGTTTCACTATCGCGGCTGATTCATCTGCAATGATTTGTTCTTCGTTGGTCGGTATGACCATGACGCTGACACGGCTGTCAGGCTGACTGATGATTCTGGATGTTTCTGCAGCAAAATTGTTTGCAGTATTGTCAATCCTTACACCGAGCCACTCCAGGCGTTTGCATACAGCTTCGCGAATGTATGGCTGATGCTCACCAATGCCAGCAGTGAATACCAGCGTTTGCATCCCTCCTAATGTTGTTGCAATCCGTGCAATTTCGCCGGCGATTCTAAAAGTAAAGATATCAATCGCCAGGCGAGCACGCGTCAGCGTACTTTCCTGTAATTCACGTGTATCCGCACTAATGCCAGAAATTCCGAGCAAACCTGATTGCTCGTAAAGCATGTGCTGAATTTCCTTTGCCTGCATCTTTTCATGCTGGAGAAAGTAGAGTATTACGCCAGGATCAAGCATTCCACAGCGCGTTGCCATTGGGATACCATCCAGTGTTGAAAATCCCATGCTCGTGTCGCAACTCATTCCTTGATCGACACCACATACACTGGCGCCACTGCCTAAATGGGCAATGACTATTTTTCCGTCGCTTAGGCGTGGAAATTCCACACTTATTTTCTTTGTGATGGATTGATATGAAAGTCCATGAAAACCATAGCGTTTGATACCTATATCAAACCATTTTCCTGGCAAGGCAAATGCGCGCACATGATCGGCCTGGTTTTGGTGAAATGCTGTATCAAAGCTAGCTGTCTGCAGAAGGTGAGGTCGCAAGTGCTGAATTGCTTTGATCAGGCGCAGGCTCTGTGGCTGGTGAAGGGGTGCCAGCGGTATGAGTTCTGCGATCGCAGCAAGCGATTGATCGTCAACAGCAATCGGGGAGATCAATCTGTCACCCCCATGGACGACACGATGTCCGATTGCACGCAATCTATCGAGAGAGAAATGTTTACTGAGCCAGTCGAGCGTCTCATCCAGGACCTCATGCAAATCATCGCTGACCTGAGCAGTCAGCGTTATTTCAATTACCCCCTCAGGTTGAGTCAGTTCAAGCTTCAGAGGTACATGTCTGAAATCAATTGTGCCTGAACCCACTTGCAATGCTAATCCGTCTGATAAGCTGAACAGTCCAATTTTGACGGTAGATGAGCCTGCATTAAAAGTCATTAATTGGGGTGCGTTCATTACTGGAGATCCAATAAATGTTTGCGCTCAGAAACAAGTTTAGCCAGCGCTGCTGAGGCAAGGCGCACGCGTAAACTGTCTGATCGACTTGTCAGAATAATTGGAATGCGTGCACCAAGCACGAGTCCAGCAGCATCCGCATCGGCAAAGTACAGGAATTGCTTGGCAAGGATGTTTCCTGCTTCCAGGTTTGGAACCAGCAAAATATCAGCATGTCCGGCAACCTTTGACCGGATACCTTTGGTTTTTGCCGAGGCCATGCTGATGGCATTATCAAAAGCAAGAGGGCCATCAACCAGTGCGCCGGTGATCTGGCCGCGCATGGCCATGACGGTCAGTGCGGCGGCATCAAGCGTTGCAGGCATGTCGCAGTTTACGGTTTCTACCGCTGCGAGTACCGCCACGCGCGGCTCCTTGACCCCGAGTAAGCGCATCAGGTCTATTGCGTTCTGACAAATGTCACGCTTCTGATTGAGGTCTGGATGAATATTGATTGCTGCGTCTGTAATGATTAGTGGCTTGTTGTAGGCAGGGATATCCATTGCATAGATATGGCTGATCCGTCGGTCAGTGCGCAAACCCGAGTCCTTTGCCACAACTGCTGAAAGTAGCTCATCTGTATGGAGACTGCCTTTCATCAGCGCACTGACTTTGCCACAGGCACCGAGTTCGACCGCACGTCTGGCTGCGGCGTGACTATGTTCGACAGACTCAACTTCAATCCCTTCTATGTCAACGCCAGCCTGAACGGCCGCAGCCTGAATTTTGGCAAGTGGTCCTATTAAAACGAGTTCTAGCAGCCCTTCATTTTTAGCTTCAACTGCAGCCTTGATCGCCTCGGCAGAGCAGGGGTGAACCACTGCTGTACGCAAGGGAGGATTCGCCTGCGCCTCATGGATAAAGGCCAGATACCGCTCGTGCAAACGGGGTGAGGCTTTTGTTGTTTTCATGGGCGTTCATCCGATCCTTGAATAAGCTCCATTATGACGACAACCTTAGGCTTTCAGCACATTCGGCTTATTATTTCAATTCGTCCGTATAATTTATTGCGAAAAATCAAATTTAGCGAACTTATTAAATATGTCACCTAAGCACTCTGAAATTCTTGTTCGAGATAGCGTTGAAGCTGATGTGCAACAGATACAGAGTATCTACTCGCATCATGTTCTTCATGGTACTGCTTCATTCGAACTGACCCCGCCCACCATTCGTGATATGTGTGAGCGTCGGCAAGCCGTTATATCGAAGGGTTTACCCTATATTGTTGCCGTGATGAATCATGAGATCGTTGGCTTTGCCTATGCGACACCCTATCGTCCACGTCCCGCCTATCGCTTCACGGTCGAAGACTCTGTCTATGTGCGCGAAGGCCTGCAGGGGAATAAAATCGGCAGTCTGTTACTCAGTGAAGTCATCGTTCGCTGCACACAGGCAGGTTACCGTCAGATGCTGGCCGTGGTAGGGGACGCGAGTCCTCCCTCTGTTGCGCTACATAAGCGCCACGGGTTTGAATTAGCCGGAACATTCAAAGCCTTTGGATTCAAATTCGGTGCCTGGCGTGATACGGCAATGTTGCAGCGTCAATTGGGCGAAGGGTCTTCAACTGTTGTTGCAGATGATGAGCAGCCCCGCTAGTGCGTTATCCGCAGAAATGCCGGTGGGTTCGTCACCAAAACGTGCCGGTAGGCGCTCATATATTTTGTTAAAACATGGCGCCGCGTGCTGAGACTGGCCATAATTCTTCGACCTTACCGTTTCGTACAGCGATCAGCCAGTCATGAAGGTTGACCGTAGGATCACAATGGCCCGGAATCAGTTTGACCTTATCTCCAACTTTTAAAGGTGGCGTACCTGGTTCAGAAACGATAGTTGTGTGCTCATCCGACAGAGAAGTCACGGTCCATCCTGGCACGACAATTCTAGGTAGTCCTGAATCCACTGCAAACGACTTCAGCCCACCGTCCAGTACCGCATGGGTCGGACAGACACTGATCACCGTGCATAGTGCATACAGTGTGTTCTTGAGTTCCGGGACATCTTCATCCAAGGTGTTCTTTGGATAGTCGTTATCCATAAGCACATAAGATCCAGGTTGAACCTCTGTATACACTCCAGATTCTGCTTCAAGTGCGTAGGTTCCCGTGCCACCCCCAGTTACGTTATCAACAGAAAAACCAGCCTTGTTCAGGGCGGCAATCATTTCCTTGACACGGGAACAGGCCGCTGCGATGGCGAGTGCGCGATCAGCTGGCGCTCGCATATGCTGAGCAGATCCATGGTACGCCTGCAGGCCTGCAAACACGAGTGCAGGGGAGTAGGTGGCAATTGCCTGGGCAAGTTCAACCGCAGTCTCAGGTGATGATGTGCCGCATCGCCGGTGACCAACATCGATTTCGATGTATACATCGATTGCAACGCCATGCCGACGGGCCGCTACTCCAATCTGGTGTACTTGAACAATATTGTCGACACATAATCCCATATGGGCGTGTGCTGCAAGTCGCGCCACGCGTTCAACTTTACGTGCACCGACGACTTGATTCGTTATAAGAATGTTTTTGATGCCTACTTCGATGAATGGCTCGGCTTCACTGGCCTTTTGCACACAAATCCCACTTGCACCAGCATGCATTTGACGCAAGGCAATATCCGGACATTTATGAGCTTTAGCATGCGCGCGCACGGCGATGCCGGCTGTTTGAATCACCGCATGCACTTCAGCTAGATTTCTTTCTAATGCATCGAGCTCGATGATCAATGCTGGCGTATCAATGGCATCGATGGTTGCGCCGACGATTGCCGGGGCCTGATGCCAGCTGCCCAGTCCGGACTCAGATATCGATGGATGATGTGTCATGATGTTTTTCCTATGCGTTTGACTGCCTGGGATGCTGTGAAACAGATTACGAAATAAACGGCACCTGCAATGATCATCATTTCTTCAATTCGACCATCGCGTTCACCGATACCTTCTGCACTGGTAAAGAAGTCGGCTAGCGAAATCACATACACAAGTGACGTATCCTGAAATAATACGATTAATTGAGTCAAGAGTAACGGCATCATGTTTCTGACTGCCTGAGGCAAGATAATCAGTCGCATGGCTTGCAGTGGACGCATGCCTAGCGCACTTGCTGCAGCCATCTGCCCTTGAGGGACACTTTGAATGCCGGCTCGCATGATTTCAGCATAATAGGCAGATTCAAACAGGGCAAACCCCACTAGTGCCGACAGTAGCCTCGTATCCATGCTGTTGCCATTTGGCAATAGACTTTTCAACAGCTGTGGCACAACAAGGTAGAACGTCAGCAGTACCATCGCAAGAGGAATGGATCGAAAAAAATTGACATAAATCGCTGAGAGCAATGAGATGACTCGATTCGATGACAGTCGCATCATGGCCAGAATCGTGCCCCAGATGAGACCTGCAACCAAGGCTGTGCCAGCCACCTGGAGTGATACAAGCATGCCTCGCACCATGGACGAAGCCGCTTCGGTCGTCAGGAAGCTGAAATCAAAATCTAGCATGACAAAATTGCTGGCAACATCATCATGACCCCATGAATCCGGGCAGGCGAGTGCGTCGTTCAACCACACTCATCACAATCATGATGACTGCATTAATAATGAAATAGCACAAAATCACTGCAATGAAAGATTCGTACCCACGAGCGGTATAGTCGTTGAGTTGCCTTGCCCTTGCAAAGAGTTCGAACACACCAACAGTCGCAGCAATAGATGAGTTTTTGAAAATACTCAGCATCTCGGAAGTCATGGGCGGAACGATCAATCTGTATGAAACAGGCAGCAGCACATAGCGATATGTTTGTGGAAGAGTGAAACCCATCGAGAGTGCCGCATTACGTAATCCAGCCGGTAAAGACTCAATGCCCGTTCTCACTTGTTCACATACGCGTGCTGCGGTAAATATGCCCAGTCCGATCGTGGCGGTTGCAAAAGCTGTTGAGGCAGGCGGTTGAGCAAATAACCATGCGCGCCATTGATCAGGAAGAAATTTTGGGGCAACGTAGTACCAGAGAAATAACTGCACAATAAGTGGGACGTTACGAAGGACTTCCACGTAGGTTGCAGCGACGCCTGACAGCACACGATTGGGAACCGTTCGCATTACCCCCAGGATTGAGCCAAGAAAAAAGGCAATGATCCAGCCAAGCGTACCCATCTGGACTGTCGTCCACATGCCGGCCAGCAGCCAGTCCAGATAGGTCTCCCTGCCATTGGCCGGTTGTAGAAATACCGACCATGTCCACTGATATCCCATCATCGTCCAGAATTACTCAATCGCTTTGTCGTTTGGATTTGCATACAGAGCCTTGAGGTCTTCGGATGCCGGGAAATCAAGACTGGTGTTGCGTGGAGGAATCGGACTTTCAAACCATTTTTTGTAGAGGACGTTGATTGCACCAGACTTCATTTCTGCAGTCAGAGTTTCATCGACCAGCTTTTTAAAGGGGGCATCATCTTTACGCATCATGCAGCCATACGCTTCACGAGACATAGGTGTGCCCACGACAACCCATTTTTCAGGATTCTTTGATTTGGCTCGCTCACCATACAGGATCGCATCGTCCATCATGAACGCCACTGCGCGTCCGCTGTCCACGGCCAGGAATGACTGAGTGTTTTCGCGTGCAGCCATCACATTGATTGCGGCATTTTGGGCTTCGTTGTATTTGTTGATCAGTCGCTCGGAGGTGGTGCCGGCTGTGGTTGAAAGATTCTTGCCTTTAAGGTCACCAAAATCTTTAATGCCAGAATCTTTGGCAGTCAACAGTCTTGTCCCAATTACAAAGAAACTTGTTGAAAAGGCAACCTGTTGCTGGCGCTCACTGGTATTGGTGGTCGAAGAACACTCGAAATCAAGCGTTCCGTTCTGAATCAGGGGGATGCGATTCTGGGCTGTGAAGGGAATGATTGTGTATTTCAACTCTGGCATTTTGAGTTCTGACTTCAGGCGATCGACCACTTTCAACATCAGATCAACAGAAAAGCCCACAAACTGTGTACCGCCCAAACTGTAGCTAAAGGGTGCAGAGGATTCACGTGCACCAAGAGTAATAGTGCCACTATCCTTAATCTTTTTAAGCGTCCCTGTCAGTTCCTGGCTCTGCGCGGTGCTGGCCATTAGTACTGCTGCGAGCAGCAGGCCCGCAGTGTTAAGTGCTTTCATTTAAGGATCCTCTGTAGGTTGAACAATTCATGAATATGAATCAAAGTACAACCTGAGGCGCTCTGGCGTCAACGAGTTTTGGAGGCCTGATAGCGTTGTGCGTATTTCCAGCCAATTTCTGCAAGCGGTCGCGCTTTTTTACCTGTTTCGATCGCATCTCCTGATGACGCGGTACCATCCACGGCACGGCGGGCAATACCTTGCAAGATTGCAGCCATTCGAAACAGGTTGTAGGCAATATAAAAATCCCAGTGCTCCAGTCCGCTGAATCCCGTGACATCAGAATATTGCTTTACATAGGCTGCTTCATCAGGAATGCCCAGTGCGGCAAGGTCCAGTCCGCCAATTCCGCGCCACAGGCTTGGGGGAATATGCCAGCTCATGCAGTGGTATGCAAAATCTGCAAGTGGATGCCCCAGGGTCGCGAGCTCCCAGTCGAGCAAACCAATTGCGCGCGGCTCGGTAGGGTGCAAGACAAGGTTATCCAGACGATAGTCACCGTGGACAATTGTTGTGACTTCGCCGGATGGGATATTTTCGGGTAGCCATTCGATCAGGGAATTGAGCGCCTCAATATTCTCCGTTCGTGACTCTTGATACTGGCGACTCCAGCGTGCAATTTGCCTGCCAAAATAGTTCCCAGCACGACCGAAGTCTGCAAGCCCAACTGCAACGGGATCGACCTGATGCAACGCTGCAATGATCCTGTTCATATCCCGATAAATGGCGGTACGTTCCTCGCGGTGCATGCCAGGCAAGGACTGATCCACAATCACCCTGCCTTCAAGGAACTCCATCAGGTAAAAAGGCGTCCCTACGATAGAAAGGTCGTCACTGAAGGCGTACAGTTTGGGAACCGGAACATCAGTCCCTTGCAGTGCTTTTAAGACGCGGTATTCGCGATCCACGGCATGCGCGGAGGGGAGCAGAGGACCTGGTGGTTTTTTTCGTAAGACAAACTGCTGTGATCCGCTTGTCAAAAGGAAGGTCGGGTTTGATTGTCCGCCGGTCAGGGCTTTACACGTCAGGACACGTTGATCAATCATGCCCTGGCCCTTCATCCAGTCAGCCAGCACACGCTCATCAAAGGCACTTGCAGTCATGGAGTCCTGTGTCATAGCGAGCTCACCAGATGACCCCAGTCCACTGCGATGGCCGTCCCTGTCATGGCTTTGCCAGCATCAGAGGCCAGTAGCAGCAAAGGCCCCTCAAGGTCTTGCATTTTGCAAAACCGTCTGGCAGGGATGCGCGACTCAAGCTTTTTACCTGCTTCGCTCAGGAGAAATTCACTATTGAGATCCGTAATGACATATCCAGGCAAAATGGCATTGACCCGGATTCCGTAACGGGCAAACTCAAGCGCAAGAGACTGGGTGGACTGGATCACGCCAGCCTTTGAAGCTGAGTAAGGCGCGACAGCACCAGCGACACGTGCTCCCAGAATGGATGCGATATTAATGATGCTGCCATTTTTTTTGTGTTTGACCAGGCGACGTGCAGCTTCTGTGTCGACCATCCAGCAACCCTTCAGGTTCGTGTCAAGAACGGCATCCCAGTCGGCTTCTGTTTGCTCCAGCGCAGGCTTGGCAACCGTCGTGCCTGCATTACTGACAATAACGTCTGCAACGCCGGCAATTGCTTCAATCGCATCAAAGCAGGCTGTCACGCTCCGGGACTGTGTCACATCAAGGTCAACAGCGTGCGCATGCCCGCCAGACTGATTAATCTGATTAACCAGGGATTCAAGTTTGGCTGCACGTCGCGCAGCCACAATGACATGCGCCCCTGCGTTTGCAAGTGTCTGTGCAAGATGACGACCGATCCCGCTTGAAGCACCCGTAATCAGCGCAACACGTCCTTCGAGACTGAACATCGATAATTGCTGGGCAACGGATGAGGTGACCGGACTCATTGACGATTCTCCGCTGCATCGACGATCTTGCGAGCCATGCTCCATCGATGAACTTCGCTTGGGCCGTCATAGATTCTGAATGCACGCATGTCCATGAAAATTCTCATGACGATGGTTTCACCAGTCACGCCTTGTCCACCAAGAATCTGGACGCAGCGATCAACGACGCGCCATTCTGCCTCCGAGCAGATCACTTTTGCACGGCTAGACTCGAAATTGCCAGAATTGCCTTGATCCAGAACCCAAGCCGTGTGCCAGATATGCAGGCGCGCAGTTTGAATATCCATGTCATTGTCTGCCAGCATAAAGCCAACACCCTCGTGTTTGGCCAGCACACGCTTGAAAGCCTCTCTCTTGCGCGCATAGTCTGTCGCAATGTCGTGCGCACGCCGTGCCTGACCCAGCCAGCGCATACAGTGCGTCAGGCGCGCGGGTGCGAGTCGAACTTGAGCATATTTGAAACCTCGTCCGATTTCTCCGAGTACGTCCTTGGCAGGAATGCGGACGTTTGTAAATTCCATTACACAGTGACCGCCCGTAAAACAGCTATCCATCGCGTCCATCTGACGAACAACTTCAATCCCAGGACGATCCATATCGCTCAGAAACATGGTGGCAGAGCCATCTTCCATCTTGGCCATGATGATCACATAGCTTGCACCATCGGCACCCGTAATAAACCACTTTGTGCCATTAATGACATAGTCCTCGCCATCGCGCACTGCAGTGGTCAACATCATCGAGGGATCTGCGCCTGCACCGGGATCAGGTTCGGTCATGGCAAAGCACGAGCGGGTCAGGCCTTGGACTTGCGGGCGCAGCCAGCGCTCTTTCTGTTCAGGTGTTGCCACCATTTCCATCAAGTGAATATTGCCTTCGTCGGGCGCATGGATATTCATGGCGGTGGGGCCGAGTGTCGAGTAGCCTGCTTCCTCAAATACAACGGCCTTATCGACATGGGACAGACCCAGACCACCTAGTTCAAGCGAAGCATGGGGAGTCAGTAATCCAGCTTCGCGTGCCAGAGCAACGAGTTCGCGTCGCAATTCTTCGCTTGGGCCGTGCGAAGTGAGGCGCGGATCCTTCTCGTAGGGAATGATTTTTTCAGCAATGAAGCGCCGTGTGCGCTCCTGCAATTCTTTTTGAGCAGCAGTAAGGGTGAAATCCATATTGTCTCGTCTCGTGTTTAAAAACAAACTATTTGATCAATTGTATGATCGAATGAATATCGCTTTATTTTTATCAATTCTATCCATAAAAACCTCCCAGATATCCTATGCGAAGCATTATTCACCCGGGAACACCCAGCACGTTCAAGATCTGTTCAGTCAACGCAGGTGTCGAATCAGCCGATATAGTCCTGCAGGCCGGTGCGAACCTACTTTCAGCGATGATTGCTGCGCTTGAGCCTTTTGACACGCAGAGTGCCGTTTTACGGCTTGAAGGAGGGGCTTTTGAGCCCTTTTGCTATGTAATGCCAGCATTATCCAGGAATCAGGAGCACTCTGTTTATTTTAGTGATCGCTACGATGTGGCAGGTCGGGTTGTACTGGAAACCGCCTCTGTGACATACGGGTTGCGTGATGGCGCTCCCTGGCTACATTGTCATGCAGTCTGGATTGAGCCGGACGGTACTCGGCGTTGTGGACACCTGTT
The DNA here is from genome assembly GCA_947379755.1 of Alcaligenaceae bacterium. Taxonomy (GTDB): domain Bacteria; phylum Pseudomonadota; class Gammaproteobacteria; order Burkholderiales; family Burkholderiaceae_B; genus Zwartia. The sequence goes on from CANCOC010000074.1 coordinate 11,217, forward strand.
GCCTGAAGATATCCGGATCTCCCAGCCTGTTCGCGCCCATGTTTCCATATTGCGCGGTGTCGCTTTTACTGTGAAAGCGGATGCAGAAACAAACTTTTCACTTTTTGTTCCTGAACAAGCCAGACTGAAAGCGCCTTCACCATCACCCATCATGGCGGACACCTCTCCCGTACAAACTGCCTTTGCAATCAGGCTTTCACCTAATGTCGATGTCTGTAGCGCAATAGAAAGCTTCTGTTCAGAGCACCACATCACAAGGGCGACGATTCTGGGAGGCGTTGGTAGTACCGTTGGCGCGGTCTTTGATGACAACAGGATTGTTGAGCCTTTTGTTACTGAAATGCTGATCCGCCAGGGCTGTATTCAACCAGATGAACAAGGTCTGCCACAGGCGCTGATTGATATCAGCATGGTGGACTATGAGGGCGGCATTTCGGAAGGACGTTTAAAACGCGGCGAAAACCCAGTACTGGTCACCTTTGAGCTTGTCGTGCAACCCCATTGAGGCATGTCTTGCGGCGCGGATGACGCAAGGTCGACCATGCCCTATGATAGGTCAAACTATTCAGGGGGCATAATTTTGCAGAGCAAGCTAAGTGAGACCGATCAATTATTGACCACAGTGACAGACGGTGTGCTGGTATTAACCATCAATCGCCCCGAGCGTCGCAACGCGCTAAGTCCTGAGATTTACGTAGCATTGCACGACGCACTGACTCAGGCCATGCAGTCGACAGACATAGGCTCGATTGTCCTGACCGGAACGGGTTCAGCATTCAGCGCTGGCGGCGACGTTGCTCGCATGGCAGGAGCCACTGCTGAAGAATTAAGCTATGAACAGAAAATTGCTCGTCTGCGCGGACGCACGCGCATTTCCGAGATGTTGCACACGATGGATAAACCCACCATTGCAATGATTCGTGGTCCTGCCGTAGGAGCTGGGCTTTCGCTGGCGCTGGCTTGTGACATGCGATTTGCTGATACCTCTGCGCGTCTGGGGACCGCATTCTTGAATGTGGGTCTTTCGGGTGATTTTGGTGGTCACTACTTTTTGCCTAAGCTTGTCGGTATGGCCAAAGCCAGGGAGTTGTATCTCACTGCGCCGATTCTGGATGCGCAGAGCGCTTTATCGATTGGCTTGCTCAATCAGGTTGTCGAGCCAGATGCACTTGAACCTCTGGTGATGTCGATTGCCCACAAACTGGCAAACGGTCCACGCACAGCCATTTCCTATATGAAGCAAAATTTGAATCAGGCTTTACATGCATCACTGCCTGAAATGCTGGATGGAGAATCCTGGCGTCATATCCGTTGCACCGAGACGCTGGATCATCAGGAAGCGACTCGCGCCTACGTAGAAAAAAGGCCGCCACGTTTCAGCCGCTAATCTGACAGAACACAATCGACAGTTTATGCACAAGGAAAATAACGATGTCTAAAAAGCAAGCCCCGTACTCCACTTACGTGGAGCATCTTAAACAAGGTCAGCTGGCTTACCAGTTCAGCCCTGCAGCCAATAAAGCAGTTTTTTTTCCACGTGAATTTTGTCCCTTTACAGGTCAGGATTGCCTGGAGTGGCGTATCAGCACTGGTCTTGGAACGGTCTACAGCACTTCCGCTATTTCTGTACGCGACGGCGCTCCTTATAACGTAGCACTGATTGATTGCGACGAAGGCTTTCGCCTGATGAGCCGTGTCGAAGATATTCCAGCGATGGACGTTAAAATTGGCATGCGTGTGCTATTCAAAACCCATACGCCAGAAGGCGATGATCCTTATCCAGTTTTTGTTCCGGTGGCCGCATGATGAAGACTTCACTCAAACGCGGTAGCGTTGCAATTGTTGGCGCAGCAGAGTCAGATCTTGGCGAAGTTGGTCCAGGTTTTTCAGCAATGGATCTGATGGCTCAGGGTGTCCACCGTGCGCTGGCCGATGCGGGACTGACGACACGAGATGTAGATGGAATTTTCAGCGCCACTGCTCAAAGTCGTTTTGCCGGACTCGCACTAGCTGAATATCTGAAACTACCCGAAGCCTTCATCGACTCCACTGCCACAGGCGGCTCGTCATTTATGGGGCACCTGGCCAAAGCTCAAATGGCCATCGAAACAGGCATGTGTGAAGTTGCAGTGATTGCCTACGGCAGCACACAGCGATCACTCGGTCGCAAAAACACAAGCGTAGGCGAATACAACCCATACGAAACGCCATATAAACCATTCCTGCCCCCAACAGCCTATGCCATGGCTGCGGCACGGCATATGCATGAGTTTGGCACGACAAGGGAGCAACTCGCGGAGGTTGCTGTTGCTGCACGGCAGTGGGCACTGCTCAATCCTGCTGCTTTTGAAAAGAAGCCATTAAGTGTCGCAGATGTCTTGTCCTCACGAATGGTCAGCTACCCTTTGACCATTCGTGACTGTTGTCTGGTAACCGATGGTGGTGGTGCGATTGTCGTGACCTCCGCCGAACGAGCAAAAAGTCTCAAAAAGCCTCCAGTGTTTCTGCTGGGAGAAGGTCATGTCACTACCCATGCCTCCATTTCGAATATGCCCAATCTGGTTGAGACTGGGGCAATACGCTCGGGCGAACTGGCATATGCCAGGTCAGGGCTGAGCGCTAAAGATATGGATGTTATTGAGGTCTATGACGCCTTCACGATTAATACCATCCTGTTTCTTGAAGATCTTGGCTTTTGCAAGAAAGGCGAGGGCGGTGCGTTCGTCACGGGTGGCAATATTGCACCTGGTGGAAACCTGCCCGTCAATACAAACGGTGGTGGCTTGTCCTATTGCCATCCCGGCATGTATGGTCTGTTCTTGTTAATTGAGTCTGTGCGTCAGTTGCGTGGTGAATGTGGAGCACGCCAGATCTCTGGTGCCAATACAGCAATTGCTCATGGCAATGGTGGCGTGCTGTCATCACAGAACACCGTGATCCTTGGAACGGCGGCAACGCTATAGCGTTGCAAAGCAGAAGCAGGCTGCATATCATGCGGCATTAAAGTATGTTTCAAAAGATGTTGTTATATCTGGCGATTGATCGGGAACACCAGCCGCTCAATCGCCAATTTACTTATCATTTTTTATGTGCCGATTTCCATCATGAGTGATGAATATTCAATTTTTTTAATTTGGGCTGTTTCATGCAAAAACGTGATTTAAATGATCATCCAATCCTTAAGCAGATTCGACGTGCGATCGCATTGAATCGTGTACCAGGGTTACATTTTTGTGGTAATTTTTTTGCGCTGAGTTTTGATGAGGTGCATCCCGAACACTCTGTCTTGCATATAGACGCAGAAGATTTCACGCGTGACCCGGA
>CANCOC010000075.1 GCA_947379755.1 Alcaligenaceae bacterium
TTTCGCATCCCAAACCTGCTACGCAGACTCTTCGCTGAAGGTGCTTTCGCCCAGGCGTTCGTGCCAATACTGGGCGAAGTACGCAATCAGCACGAAACCGAAGCAGTCAAGACATTGCTCGATCGTGTCGCGCTCACACTGTTTTTTGTATTGTGCCTAGTCACGATCGTGGGGATAATTGGCGCGCCCTGGGTCGTCATGAGCATGGCCAGCGGCCTGACTGAACCCGCACGCGCAGATGAGTTGATTGCTGCGGTCTGGATGACACGTGTCATGTTTCCGTACATTGTATGCATGTCACTCATCGCATTTGCCTCCGGCGTGCTCAACACCTGGCGACATTTTGCTGTACCCGCCTTTACTCCGGTGCTGCTCAATCTTTGCATGATTGCGGCCAGCCTGCTCCTGACTCCCTATTTGCAGCAACCTGTCTATGCGCTAGCCATTGGGGTGATGGTGGGCGGCATCGCACAACTTTCAGTCCAGTGGGCGGCGCTGTCGCGTCTGGGTCTGCGCCCCCGTATGTCCTGGCAGATTGGTACTGCGCTCAAAGATCCCCTGGTACGCCGGATCATGCGCCAGATGCTGCCCGCTACGCTCGGTGTGTCAGTCGCCCAGATCTCTTTGCTGATTAATACAAACATTGCGACCTGGCTGACGGCCGGCAGCGTCACCTGGCTGTCCTTTGCCGATCGGCTGATGGAGTTTCCCACCGCACTGCTCGGCGTCGCATTAGGCACGGTGTTGCTGCCCAGCCTGGCCAGGGCAAACAAAGAGTCATCAGGCGAGGAGTACAGCGCACTGCTCGACTGGGGACTGCGCCTGGTGCTGCTGCTCGGACTGCCTGCAGCACTCTGCATGGTCATGATGTCAGATGGCATGGTGGCAACACTTTTTCATTATGGCGCCTTCAAGGCAGCGGATGTGATGCAGACGCGCACGGCCGTGATGGCATACTCGGTCGGCCTGGTAGGCTTGCTGATGGTCAAAATCCTTGCGCCTGGTTTTTACGCAAAGCAGAATATTCGTACCCCGGTCAAAATAGCAATCATGGTATTGATCGCCACGCAATTGCTCAATCTGGTGCTGGTGCCCTGGATCGCACATGCAGGACTCGCACTCGCTATTGGGCTGGGTGGTTGCCTGAACGCCCTCGCCCTGCTGATTGGTCTGCGCAGACAAAGGATTTATCGCCCGCGTCCTGGCTGGCTCACCTTCATCGCAAAACAAGTGTTCGCATTGCTGCTGATGGCCATTCCCCTGGCCGCAGGCGCCCATTATCTGGACTGGATCGCCCTGCAGGCAACGCCTGTATTGCGTATCGCGCTGCTTGGGGGGGTATTAAGTGTCGCCTCGCTAGCCTACCTCACCGGACTATTGTTGCAAGGCATGCGCCCAGCTGACTTCAAGCGTGCGCCAAGTGTAAATAAGATTGGCAAAACAGCAACTTAGTGCTATAGTCATAGGCTGAACTGTGTAGAAGGCAACACCGAAGTAGTAATTAGTGACAAAGTTTGTGTGGATTTCACACAACGCCTCATACGCAACCACCAAATTTAACTTTTTAAAAGATTGATCTCATCACATGGCCAATACCGCCCAAGCTCGCAAACGTGCGCGCCAGTCAGTTGCTACCAACATGCACAACTCCAGCCTTCGCTCGATGTTGCGCACTGCTATCAAGCGCGTCCGCACAGCAATCGAATCAGGTGACAAAGCGGCTGCCAACACTGTTCTCCAGACAGCTACCAGCGTGATTGATCGCGTTGCTGACAAGAACATCATCCACAAAAACAAAGCTGCTCGCCATAAGAGCCGCCTGTCTGCTGCGATCAAGTCACTGGCTTAATTTGCCTGCATCAAGTGAGTCGCGGGTTTCGTGATTCCTGATGCCGATCGTGTATCACCAGCAGTACAAATAAAGCAGCCCTCTCGGGCTGTTTTGCTTTTTTAAATAGTTGTTTTCTGTACAGTTGTTTTGCTGTAATGTTGCGCCAGCCTCTGGCTGTAACGTTTGATGTTGAATACAAAAAATATAAAAGCACTCACCTTCCATATTCATTACACAATCACGGTATACCTCCCATGACAAAACAACGCATCTTGCAGATCGGCTCGCTTGCCGGCTCAGCCACAGCCAACGCAGAGGTCGCTGAGCGCTACGAAGTTCTCGAACTGTGGAAAGCTCCAGATCAGGCAGCCTTTCTGCGCGACCACGCCCAGGATATCGAAGTGATCGCAACCTCGGCAGTTCATGGTTGTTCGGCCAGCGTGATCCAGGCACTTCCCAAATTACGGGCAATTTGCAGCTGGGGCGTAGGCTACGACACAATCGATCTTGATGCAGCCTCTGCCCGCAACGTCCGTGTGAGCAATACTCCCGATGTGCTGAACGACTGCGTTGCCGATATCGCCTGGGGTCTGCTGCTGGCCTGCGCGCGTAACATCGCCTGGGGAGACCGTTTTGTACGTGCCAACCACTGGGAAAATAAAGTCGGTGTACTACCTTTGGGAACCCGTGTAAGTGGTAAAAAACTCGGGATTGTCGGTCTGGGCCGGATCGGTGAGGCCATTGCACGGCGAGGCCTGGGCTTTGACATGGAAGTCGGTTATCACAATCGTAATCCGCGCAACGATGTCGAGTATCAATATTTTGATTCGCTCGTCAAACTTGCCACCTGGAGCGATTTTCTGGTGATTGCAACGGTGGGGGGCGCCAGCACAAAACACCTGATCAACGAAACCGTCTTGCGGGCGCTCGGCCCCAAGAGCATGATCATCAACATTGCACGCGGCACGGTCATCGACGAGGCAGCCATGGTTCGCCTGCTGGCTGAGGGTGCTCTGGGCGGAGCAGGACTGGATGTGTTTGAAAATGAACCCAAAGTACCTGATGCACTCAAAACAATGAATCAGGTTGCCCTGATGCCACACGTTGCCAGCGCCACGCACGAAACACGACGCGCGATGCTGGACTGCCTGCTAGAGAATCTCGAGTCATTTTTTGCAACAGGGGAAGTTGTCACCCAAGTGCGTTGAAATAAAACAACGTAATGGTGTGTCGGTCTATTCAAAGACCGACACCACGACTGATTATTCTTGCCGTGGACCAAAACTGGTTTTTAATTGATTATCTGTTGCGAAGTCATGCACGAATTTCCAGGCAAGCGGTTCGATTTCACGCAGTCTTTCGTCGACTACAACGCAGCGCACGCCATTGATATTGATGGGAACGGCATAGGGTGAGTAGCTCAGATGACTTGCGCGCACGCCCACAGGCTTGTATGGCGCTAGAACGCCCGCGAGACGTTCTGCCCAGTCACTTGGCCTGAAGGTACTGCCCGATTCTGTTACGCCATAAATGACGAAGGAGCGAACTTCTGATGTCATGCACAACCCGTGTCACTCAAAACCCAAGCTTTGCAAATTTCTAATTCACATACTTGTTATCCAGATTGTATATGATTGACCCTTTAGATCTAGATCAGGCGATCCTGCCTGATAGATTTTTTTCTGTGGAGCCACAGCAATGACCTCAGCTATTTCCAATACCTACTCTAGACTTCCTGTTGCCTTTACTCATGGCAAAGGCGTATGGCTGTGGGATGCTGAAGGCCGACGCTATCTCGACGGACTGGCAGGCATCGGTGTTTCCTGCCTTGGGCACGGACACCCTGGACTGGTCGCTGCGATCAGCGAACAGGCTGCGCGCCTGATCCACACCTCAAATATCTATGAAGTGCCTCAGCAAGAGGCGCTCGCCGAACGCATCCTTGCCATTTCAGGCATGACCGAAGTCCTGTTTGGCAATAGTGGCGCCGAAGCCAACGAAGCAGCCATCAAGCTTGCCCGTTACTACGGCCACAAAAAAGGCAATGATCTGCCCACCATCATCACGATGGAATCCTCCTGGCACGGCCGCACACTGGGCACGCTTGCCGCGACCGATAGCGAAAAAGCCCGCAAGGGTTTTGGTCCGCTCCCAGAAGGGTTCATTAAGGTTGCCTATAACAATCTGCAAGCCATCAAAGATGCGGCGGAGCGTGAGCCCCGTGTCGTTGCGGTCTTGCTTGAAGTCCTCCAGGGAGAAGGCGGTATTCGTCCATCCGATATCGCTTATCTGCGTGAACTGCGCCAGCTCTGCGATGACCGTGGCTGGCTGATGATGATCGATGAAGTCCAGTCAGGGATTGGCCGGACCGGAAAATGGCTGGCACACCAGTGGGCAGACATTCTGCCTGACGTAGTGGTACTGGCAAAAGGCCTGGCAGGCGGCGTGCCAATTGGTGCGATTGCAGCACGCGGCCCCGCAGCCAATGTACTGGGACCCGGATCACATGGTACGACGTTTGGTGGCGGACCACTCGTTTGCGCAGCCGGCCTAGCGGTTTTCAATGCCATTGAAGAAGAAAAACTGCTTGAAAATGCTGCGAATGTCGGCGCTTACCTCAAAGCCGGCCTGGAGCGTGAACTTCTTGGCAAACCTGGCGTGATCGAAGTACGTGGCCAGGGGCTCATGCTTGGAATCGAGCTTGAGAAGCCTTGTGGCGAACTGGTGATGCGTGCGCTCGAAGCCGGCCTGCTGATCAATGTGACGCGTGATCGCGTCGTGCGTCTGTTGCCTCCGCTGATCCTGAGCAAAAACGAAGCCGACCAGATCATCGCGATGCTGGTTCCTCTGATTCTGGCGTTTAACGCGCAATAAGTCACTTATCGAGTCCATCATGTCACACGCCGTACAAACACCCGGCCCACTCAGGCATTTTCTGCAATTTTCAGACCTTACCAAAGATGAGGTGCTGTATGTCCTGAATCGGACGCGCCTGATTAAAGACAAATTCAAGCGTTACGAGCCACACAGACCGCTCCATGACCGTACCTTGGCCATGGTGTTCGAAAAAGCCAGCACACGCACGCGTGTGTCTTTTGAAGCGGGCATGTATCAGATGGGTGGCTCGGTCATCCACTTGACCACGACCGACTCACAACTCGGACGTTCCGAGCCGATCGAAGACACTGCACGCGTGGTCTCGCGCATGGTCGATGTCGTCATGATCCGCACCTTTGAGCAAACACGCATTGAACAGTTTGCTTCGCACTCGCGCGTCCCGGTCATCAACGGCCTGACAAATGAATTCCACCCATGCCAGATTCTGGCCGACATTTTTACATTCATCGAACACCGTCAGGATATTGCCGGCAAGATCGTGACATGGGTGGGCGATGCCAACAACATGGCTTATACCTGGTTACAAGCAGCTGAACTGCTTGGTTTCACCTTGCACGTGTCTGCTCCAGTCGGCTATCGCCTGGACCCTGCACGGATCGGCTCGGTCAAGCCTGGTGTCCTCAAGGAGTTCACAGATCCCAATGCGGCCTGCCAGGGTGCGCATCTGGTGACCACGGATGTCTGGACCAGCATGGGCTACGAAGCCGAGAATGAAACCAGGCGTGCAGCGTTTGCAGACTGGTCCGTCGATGAGGACATGATGGCCCATGCAGCCAAAGATGCCCTGTTCATGCACTGCCTGCCCGCGCATCGGGGAGAGGAAGTCACAGGCGAGGTCATTGATGGCCCTCAAAGCGTTGTCTGGGACGAAGCAGAAAACCGCCTGCATGTCCAGAAGGCGTTGATGGAATTCCTGCTGCTGGGCCGACTGGACTAAATCCGGACTGCGACGCAAACAGTTAAAATCTTTTTCATTGTCATTTATTCTTTAGAGCAACATATGAGCGATATCAAGAAAGTCGTACTGGCCTATTCGGGCGGTCTGGATACCTCAGTCATTCTCAAATGGCTGCAAGACACCTACGCATGTGAAGTCGTCACCTTTACTGCTGACATCGGCCAGGGCGAAGAACTCGAGCCAGCACGTGCCAAGGCGATCAAATTCGGTATCAAACCCGAACAGATTTATATCGATGATCTGCGCGAGGAGTTTGTGCGCGACTTCGTGTTCCCAATGTTTCGCTGCAACACCGTGTACGAAGGCGAATATCTCCTGGGCACCTCGATTGCGCGCCCACTGATTGCCAAGCGCCAGATTGAAATCGCGCGCATGGTCGGTGCTGATGCCGTATCGCACGGTGCAACCGGCAAAGGCAACGATCAGGTCCGCTTTGAGCTCGGTTACTACGCGCTCGAACCAGGTATCAAAGTCATCGCCCCCTGGCGTGAATGGGATCTGAACTCACGTCAGAAGCTGCTCGACTATGCTGAAGCAGCTGGTATTGCGATTGACATGAAACACAAGCAAGGCGGTGCGCCCTACTCCATGGATGCCAACCTGCTGCACATCAGCTTTGAAGGCCGTCACCTCGAGGATCCTAAGGCAGAAGCCGAAGAAACCATGTGGCGCTGGACCGTATCGCCTGAAGCGGCACCCGATCAGCCCGAGTATCTGGATCTTGAATTTGAAAACGGCGATGTCGTCGCACTCAATGGAGTCCGCCTGTCACCCGCTCAAGTCCTGACGCAGCTCAACGCACTGGGTGGCAAACACGGTATCGGACGACTGGACCTGGTAGAAAACCGCTACGTCGGCATGAAGTCACGTGGCTGCTACGAAACCCCGGGTGGCACCATTTTGCTCAAGGCGCACCGTGCGATTGAGTCGATTACGCTTGATCGCGAAGTTGCCCACCTCAAAGACGATCTGATGCCACGTTACGCCTCGCTGATTTATAACGGCTACTGGTGGTCACCAGAGCGTCGTGCACTGCAGGCACTGATTGATACGACACAGCAGGACGTCAACGGCTGGGTTCGGGTCAAGCTCTACAAGGGAGGTGTATACACCGTCTCCCGCGACTCTAAAGACACATTGTTTGATCAGACGATCGCCACGTTTGACGATGATGGTGGTGCCTACAATCAGGCTGATGCAGCAGGCTTTATCAAGCTCAATGCATTGCGTATGCGTATCGAATCACGCGCAGGCCGCAAACAGGGGTAAGTACCGTCCGGTTCACCAGACGCAATTGCACTGAAACAACTCAGCGCAATTGCGTGAACCGGTCCAGTCGTGAAAGCTGGGCGCCCTTACGCGGCCCAGGAAACACAACCGTCATCCGCGTTCCTTCAAATTGTGGACGACTGACCAGATTCCACCAGGCGCCATGCGCGCGAGCGATTTCACGCACAATAGCCAGGCCCAGACCTGAACCGCCAGCGATTGCCTTGGGTGAACGATAAAAAGCTTCAAATACACGTGCCTGTTCTTCGGGACCGATCCCGTAGCCATTATCCTCAACCGCAAGTGTTGGTGGCGTAGAAGTCACCTGGAGCCGAATCCTTGTGGCATCCTGCGCATAGCGCAAGGCATTGTCAATCAAGTTACCTAGCAACTCGTCAAGCAATACGGGATCACCATCTATCCAGACGACGTCCTCGGGCGCATCGAGCTGCAAGTCCACTCCCGCAGCGCGGGCGCGCGACAGCCACTCTGCGCCACAGGTGCGCACCCATTCGCACAAATCAATCCGTACAAAATGATCCTGGGGACGCGCATCGGGATCCACACGTGCCAGCAACAACAATTGCTGACCAAGCCTGATCATCCGGTCACTGGCGTTTTTAATGCGTTCGGCACGTACCCGGATATCCGCAGGCAAGTCTTTGGCAAGCATCAATTCTGATTCAAGCTTGAGACCAGCAAGAGGTGTGCGTAACTGGTGAGCAGCATGACCGATAAAACGGCGCTGCGCCTCAAAGGTTTCATTCATGCGCGCCAGCAGGTCATTGGTATGGCCCACAAGCAGATCAAGCTCAGTAGGCAAGCCCTCAACGGACATCGGGCCCAGATCATCGGCCGAGCGCAGCGCAATCTCATCAGTCAAGGCGTTGACTGCGCGCATCCCTGAACGCACGCCCTGCATGACCACCCAGGCAAACAGGACAATAAGGCCCAGCTGACCGACCACCATCAGCCAGAAGATGTCTTGGAGTTGCCAGTCGGCCATTTCAATTTTGTGCGTAATGACCCAGGTCGCGACAAGATCGAGCAAGGCAAGGAGAATAATCGGCGGCAACAGACGAAACACAAGATGCCTGGCCAGTGAGCCTGCAGGCAAGTACAAAGTACGGGAATCAGTAGATTTTGGATTGAAGGCCATCAGAGACGTCAGGGATCAGCCTGCACCAGCCTCAAGCTCAAGCAGGTACCCGAACCCTCGCACCGTCTGGATCTGGGCGCCATGCCCCTCCAGGCGCTTGCGCAGGCGGTAAATATAAACCTCTACGGCATTTTCGCTAAAGTCTGCGTCCAGCGCTGAGAGACCCTGAACGATTTGTTGCTTGGTCACGACTTTACCAGCCCGGTACATCAACATTTCGAGCACTGAAAGTTCGCGAACGGACAAGGCCAGACGTTGCCCAGCTGCCCGCAATTCACGATGCGCAGTGTCAAGAGCCAAACAGCCAAACTCAAGCACTGAACTCGTGATCCCTGCGTGCCTGCGGGTGAGCGCACGCAAGCGTGCGGCAAACTCCATCAATTCAAAAGGTTTGGTCAGGTAATCATCTGCACCGGCATCCAGACCCGCGATACGGTCTTGCAGACCATCACGTGCGGTCAGAATCAAAACCGGAAAGTTTTTACCCTGATCGCGGATGGTTTTCAGTACGTGCAGACCATCCACACCAGGAAGATTGAGATCGAGCACGAGTAAATCGTAGAAATGACTGGATAACGCGGAGAGTCCTCGCTCACCGTCAGCCAACCAGTCAGTTACATGACCCTGATCCGTCAGGAACTCTTGCAGAGCCCGACCGAGCGTGGCGTCATCTTCAATCACAAGTACTCGCATGGCTTTATCTTACTCCGAACGCAAGGCAGGATCGTTTTTTTCGGGTTCAGGTATTTCGGACGCAGAATCTGCTTTTTCGAGCGTGACAATGATTGGATTGTAAGCAGGGTCTGGAAGTTCGACCGTTGTACCCAGCATCCACCAGACGACAACACCATGCAACAGCAACACAGCCAGAAAAAGCGCTAAAGGAATCTTTTTGAGCGTGGCAAGAAAGTATGTGAGCATGGCGGGGGTTGGCATATTTTCAGAAGATGGGACGCATCACGAGATGTGATCTGAAATACCTGCCAGAACAGCAGAAATCTGGTGGGTGGTACAGGGCTCGAACCTGTGACATCTTCGGTGTAAGCGAAGTGCTCTACCAACTGAGCTAACCACCCAAAAAAAACAGTGCGGACCGCATTATAGCGAAACGCACTGTTTTAGCAAACTGTAAGCGCAATGGATTAGTTCAATGCGTCTTTCAGTGCTTTGCCTGGACGGAACTTAGGCACTTTTGCTTTTTTGATTTTGATGGCCTCGTTCGTACGTGGGTTACGACCCATACGCGCGGCGCGAGTTGTCACAGCAAACGTACCGAAGCCGACCAATGTGACAGTGCCGCCCTTTTTGAGGGTTGCTTTCACAGCAGCGATCATCGCATCGAGCGAACGACCTGCAGCAGCTTTAGAAATATCAGCCTTTGTGGCGATGTGGTCGATCAGTTCGGTTTTGTTCATATCAGGTTTACCCCTTATGGTGTTAAAGATTCAGATGCAATGCAACTGTGTAGAGTTTGTATGCGCGAAGAATAATCGTGTACATCTCGCAAGACTCAATTAGGCCTTGAGAATCGGCGGCTGTCAAGAAAAAAACCTCGTACAAGCCGCATATTAAATGACTATGAGAATTTTGTCTTCTTTTTCATAAGCATTTTTGCTGCGTTTTTTGCTAGCATAATTTTTCAACATGCGGCAAGTGCCTGATTGAAATCTGCCAGAAGATCCTGCTCTTCTTCGATTCCCACAGAGACCCTGATCAGACCATCGGCAATGCCCATTTGCGCACGCAAATCCGGACCCATTTCATAATAAATCGTATGTGCAGCAGGCAATGCCAGCGTGCGGGTATCCCCTACATGGGTCGCAAGAATCACAACCTCGAGCTTATTCAAAAACTCAAAGGGATCCACACCGGCCGCAAGTTCCACACCGAGCAACATGCTAAAGCGCCCCTGAAATAATTTGTCTGCGCGCGCGTGTTGCGGATGACTCGCCAGTCCAGGATAAGAAACTTTTGCAACCTTGGGATGTGTGGATAAAAATGAGGCGAGCGCCATGGCATTGCTACAGATTTTATCGAGCCGCAACGATAGCGTTTCTGCTCCGACTGAAATGCGATGTGCCGCATCGGCCGCAAGCGTCCCCCCCATATCGCGCAAACCTTTTTTCTTGATTTGCGTCATGCCCCAGCCTGCAGTCGGACCTTTTTTATAGACATCAAGGATATTGGGATACGTCGACCAGTCAAACAGGCCTGTATCGGTGAGCGAACCGCCCAGAGCATGAGCATGGCCACCGATATGCTTGGAGAGTGAATTCATTACAAAAGTCGCACCCACCTTGCGTGGCTGGAACAACCAGGGCGAGGTCAGTGTATTGTCAACGACCAGTACAAGATTGTTCGCCAGGCAAATCTCGCCAATGCCTTCGAGGTCGGCGACCTGGGTGCCCGGATTGGCGATCGTCTCGGTAAACACCATGCGTGTATTGGGTTTGATCGCAGCCGCAACAGCTGCGGCATCTGTTGGATCGACCAGCGTAATTTCAATGCCGAGCAACTGCAGCGTACCAAACAGGCTGTTGGTGTTGCCAAAAATATACTGGCTCGATACCAAATGATCGCCCGCGCGCAACAAGGTTGTGAACAGCGCGGACAGCGCAGCCATCCCCGTCGAAAATGTCAGCGATGAAATACCACCTTCCATCAGGGTAATTTTCTTTTCGAGGGCATCTGTAGTGGGCGTGCCCTGGCGAGCATAGGTGTAGCCTGACTTGCCCTGGAACACCGCCGCCAGTTCGCGCGAATCTGCATAAGCGTATTGCGACGAGGTATGAATCGGTTTATGCACTGCACCGTGCTCGACAGAGCCGCGACGATCACAGTGCAAAATATTAGTCGTAAATCCGTGCTTTGCCATAATGAATCACATTCAAAAAGGTTTTTAATTTTTAATTTTGTGCATGCCGCTGACGGACTGTCTCAAACAGACAGACGCCCGTGGCCACGCTTACATTCAGACTCTCTACGCTGCCAAACATCGGAATGTTCACAAGTTCGTCACAGGTCTCGCGCGTGAGGCGACGCATACCCTCGCCTTCGGCGCCCATGACCCAGGCCATCGGACGTCGGGTATCTGTCTGGTGAATCGATTCTTTGGCGCTGTCGTCGGTTCCGATCAACCAGATGTCGCGGTCTTTGAGCTCACGCATGGTGCGTGCCAGATTGGTTACCATCAGGTAAGGAACCGATTCAGCTGCGCCGCAGGCCACGCGCTGCACAGTGGTATTCATGCCCGCAGAACGGTCACGCGGAGCAATCACGGCATGCACGCCGGCCGCATCGGCCGTACGCAGACAGGCACCCAGATTGTGCGGATCCGTCACACCATCGAGAATCAACAGCAGGGCCGGACCTTCGATTCCATCTAGTACTTCATCCAGATCATCGGCCAGGCGGCGTGCGTCAGCAATCGCCACCACGCCCTGATGACGCGAGCCGCCGGTCAATCCATCCAGCCGGTCTGCACTCACTGGATGCACCTTACGGCCTGCAGAGGTTGCCTGTTCGATCAGCGCCTGCATCCGCTTGTCACGGCGCTGGGCTTCAACATATATTTCCTGGATGGAGTCCGGGGCCTGACGTAATCTTGCGATCACCGCATGAAAACCTGCGAGTGTCTGTGTAGCTGCCATATCTGTTCTTAACCTTGTTAACGACCTTTACGTACTGATTTTTTGGGACCAGCGTTTTTACCTGCGCGCAGTGCTTTTTGAGGCGGGCGCGCTGATTCTTTCTTTGCAGCCTTTTTAGCGTCCAGGCGACGTTCTTTTGAAACTGTCCCCTTGAATTCTGCTGGCTTGGGTGAGGCGGCCTTTTTAGTGCGCCGTACGCCCGGTTCTTCAACGCGCGTAGCAGCTTTGCGCAACGCACCAAAAGTCGTGCCAGCCACCAACCGGAACTCAATCCGGCGCGCTTCAAGATCAACGCGTGCGACCTGCACTTGCACCGCATCAGTCAGACGATAACGCATTCCGGTACGCTCGCCTCTTAACTCATGCAAAGCCTCGTTGAACTGGAAGTATTCCGTTCCCAGTTCGGACACGTGCACCATGCCCTCGACATGCAGGGTATCGAGCGTCACAAAGATGCCAAAACTTGCCACCCCCGTGACGCGACCGCTGAAGGTCTCTCCCACGCGTTCTTTAACGAACCAGCATTTTAGCCAGGCTTCAACATCACGCGAGGCGTCATCAGCACGGCGCTCGGTGGCCGACAACAACAAGCCGGTCTTTTCCCAGATGTCATGTTCGAACTCTTGCGCGGTGGTGCCTGGTGCGCAGACCATGTCACTGAGGACAGGCCGGTAGCGTGTACCTTTGATGACAGCTTTGATGACCCGATGTGTCAGCAGGTCGGGGTAACGACGGATCGGCGAAGTAAAATGGGTATACGCAGGATAAGACAAACCAAAGTGTCCGGCATTATCCGGACCATAAATTGCCTGCTGCATTGAGCGCAGACACATGGTCTGCAACAGCGCATAGTCTGGGCGAGCGCGGGATTTTTCGAGTAATTCGCCATAGTCCTTGGCGCTCGGATCATCACCCCCACCGAGTCCCAGGCCAAGCGTGCGCAAGAACTCACGCAAGGATTTGAGTTTTTCGGGTGTGGGGCCCTCATGCACGCGATACAGGCCAATGTGCTTGCTGCGCAACATAAAATCAGCCGCACAGGTGTTGGCTGCGAGCATGCACTCTTCGATCAGGCGATGTGCGTCATTGCGCACCATGCCAATGATTTTTTCGATTCGTCCAAGTTCATTGCAGACAATCTTGGTTTCGACCGTATCAAAATCAATTGCACCGCGTTCCTTGCGGGATTGCTGCAGGACTTTGAACAACTCATACAGTCCGTTGATCTGCGGCAACACTTTGGAGAAGCTGCGTGCCACAGGACCCTGCGGCTGCTGCAGCGACTCCCAGACCTGGTTATAGGTCGTGCGCGCATGCGAATGAATGACTGCGTTATAAAACTGATAGGCCGCTACAGTCCCAGCTTTGGCGCCTGACAAAGGGATCACCATGTCGCACACCAGCACCAGCCGGTCGACCTGCGGATTGAGCGAGCACAAGCCGTTGGAGAGCTTTTCAGGCAGCATCGGAATCACCCGGCGCGGGAAATACACGCTGGTGCCACGCTCACGCGCAGCGGTATCGAGTGCATCTTCGGGCTGAACGTAGTGACTGACGTCAGCAATCGCGACCAACAGGCGCCAGGCCAGACGTTTACGCCCAGTGCCGAGATCGACCTGCTCGCAGTACACCGCATCATCAAAATCGCGTGCATCTTCACCATCAATCGTAATGAAGGCCACATCACGTAGATCGACACGGTCTTTGAGATCTGTTTTGCGCACTGCATCAGGCAACTTGTCCGTCTGACGCAGGGCCGCATCGGAAAAATCAACGGGCACATCAAATTTACGAACCGCGATTTCGATTTCCATGCCCGGATCGTCAATTTCACCCAGGATCTCTGCTACACGTCCTAACGGCTGTGAGTGGCGAGTCGGCTGCTCGACGATATCAATCGACACCACCTGCCCATGCTGCGCCCCACCCGTTTCGCCGGGCGGAATCAGGATGTCATGCTTGATGCGCTGATCTTCAGGGACCACGATGGCCAGACCACGCTCGTTCAGGAATCGACCCACCAGACGGTTGGTCCGACGTTCAATGACCTCGACAATCATTGCCTCCGGCTTGCCGCGGTACTCACCAGACAGCTTTGCCAGTACACGATCCCCATGCAATACCTTGGACATCTCGCGCGGGGAAAGAAATAGATCCTGACCTCCGTCATCGCGCAACAAAAAACCAAAGCCATCACGATGACCCTGTACACGCCCCGGAATAAAATCCAATTTATTAGCAAGCAGCAATACGCCTTTGCGATTAGGCATCAGTTGTCCGTCGCGCTCCATCGCGGCCAGACGGCGATCAAACCCAACCAGGGTTTCTTCACGCACCAGCCCCATGCGCGTAGCAAGCTCTTCAGGCGAGAGGGGGGCCGCGGCTGTACGCAGGGATTCTAGAATGTGTTCCCGTGTCGGGACATCTGGATCAAAGTCCGGCGGCAACTGTGGCGAGCCATCAGCGGCACGTGGATTTTTTTTAGGGTGTGAGGGGCGATTTGCCAAAATTTAAATCTCGTTTATAATGCGCAGCTAAGTCGATGTGCCCAGGTGGCGGAATTGGTAGACGCGCACGGTTCAGGTCCGTGTGCCGCAAGGTGTGGAGGTTCGAGTCCTCTCCTGGGCACCACTTAAGTGTAAAGCATAAAACTGCTTGATTAGAAGTTGAAGCCTCAAAATTCTT